>CAZWZW010000221.1:0-5226 GCA_964639125.1 uncultured Verrucomicrobiota bacterium | reverse complement strand
CTTTGTTTTATGGTATCAATAACGTTGAAGTGCTTGTTGCTATGGAATATATCCTCAGAGCTCCGACCGAATCGTTTTAAATCCATCTGTTCCGATAAGGTCGAATCAAATCACGGCGCTGGCTTGAAAGTGGGGTTTTTCAGGATCAACTGATTAATGGTAGGGAAAATTCGAGGGTGAAACGGTGGTCTGGTTCTTCCCTAGTACAGCTCGTACTTGCAGAGGATGCCGTCGAGGCCGCCGGCGCGGAGAGGTTGCCTCCACTCGGGCTTGAGGCCGAGTTTTTTCGCGAGTTTTGCGTCGCCGTAATAGATGAAGGCGGTGCAGCCGGTGCATTTTTGCTTGAGGAAGTCGCCGAATTCCTTAAGCAGGGTGGTGACTTCTTCCGTATTGCCCAGTCGGATGCCGTAGGGCGGGTTGGTGACAATGGTGGTGTTCTCGAACCCTTCCAGATCGTGAAAGTCTGCTCGACGAACTTTAATTGTTCCGATCTCGGGCAGTTCGTTCCGGTTGGCGCGAACCGCTTTGACGGCGTCGGTGCTGAGGTCGCTTCCTTTAATCAAGTCTTCCGGCACGTCCACCGTTTCGTTGTTGGCCTTGGTTTTAATCTGGTTCCAGACGGTGGCATCGAAGTCGGGCAGCCGCAGGAATCCAAACTTACGGCGCAGATAGGCGGCGGGAATATTGCCAGCCTTCATGAAGGCCTCGCAGAGCAGGGTACCGGAACCGCAGAACGGGTCGTAGAGCGTACGTTCACCTTTCCAGCCGGAAAGCTGAATAATGGTGGCCGCGAGGGTTTCCTGCATGGGGGCTTCGACGGATTCGGTGCGGTAGCCGCGTTTATGAAGCGAGCCGCCGCCGAGGTCGACGCTGATGCGTGCCTTGTTCTTATGAATATAGAGGTTGAGCTGCAGATCGGGGTTGCGGGTGTCGACGTTCGGGCGTTCGGTGGTTCTGGTGCGGAACTGGTCGACGATTGCGTCTTTCAGGATTTGCCCCGCATATTGAGAGTTGCGAATGTTGCTGTCGGCCACGTTGGAGGTGATGGCGAAGGTTTTGGTGAGCGTCAGGAAATCGGTCCAGTCGATTTGCTGCGCGGTTTTGTAGAGATACTTGTCTGAGTGGCAATCGAATGCAATCAGCGGGGCGAGGATGCGCGAAAAAATTCGGGTGCGGTAGACCATGTTGTAAATGGTCTGAGCATCGGCACAGAAATAAAAGCCGAGGTAGCCGGGATTAATCTTTGTGGCACCGAGTTTTTTCAGCTCTGCTTCGCCGCAGGCTTCGGTGCCGGATGCAAGTTGTCCGAAAAACTGGCCGGTGCGTTGATAGAGATAGTCGCTCATTTCTGAGCAGGGCGGTTGTTTTCGTCGACGAAGACAACGATAGGCTCAAGGACTTTGGCTTCTTCGTTTTCGTAGTTGCCGTAGGAAATGATAATCACTTTGTCGCCGACGGCTGCCAGACGTGCGGCCGGGCCGTTGAGCTCAATCACGCCGGAACCGCGTTCGCCGGAAATGGTGTAGGTGACAAGGCGCTGGCCATTATTAAGATTAACGATCTGCACCTGCTCGCCGGGCAGCATATCGGCCATATCGAGCAAATCACGGTCAACTGTGACGCTACCTTCGTAATACAACTCCAGCCCGGTAATGGTCGCCGTGTGTATCTTTGATTTTTTCATGATCCGTTGCACGAGATTATCCTCAGGTATTAAGGCCGCGCATAATGTGCCTGTTGCATCCATGCCGTCAATAAATTGTTTGACTCGATTTTCTTCGGAATGCTCACCGTTTCAGGGAGATGCTTTGTTTAAATAATGAAAGAGGGGAACGAAATACACCGTTTTTTGTGGATTTATTACAAAAAGTGGAGAGAATGGAACCCATTTTTAGATAGTGAAGCAGGCTGAGCTTGATGAGTGATACCATTCCATTTACCGAAAAGAAGCTTAAAGATTGGGCCGGTTGGCGGGCATTCCGCGATGGGAAAACCCTGTTTGAACGGGGTGTAGTGGAAAAGGTGACGTATGAGCATCCCTTTATTACCGGCATCCTAAATCTCGGTCCGCGCGGTATGCGCAGCAAATTTGAGGTTTTGAGAAACGGGTTGGTGGATAACCATTGTCCCTGCCGCGACAATCAGGAGCGTGGGCTGATTTGTGCACATCTCGTTGCACTAGGCATGGAGGTCATTCGACGCAATGCCAATCCCGTCCGCAAGGAAAAGGCGCTGGCCGAGGTGCGGCGTGCAGAGCGGCTCGCGAAGGTTTCCGCCGGGGGGTATATCCGCAGGGTGAAGAAAAGCACATCCAATGCGGTGAAGGCGGGCCTGATTGTTGAACTCACCGAGGATTGGCAGGAAGATAGTTTGGTGGGGCAAGTCGGGATCAATGTCTACATTGAATATGAAGGCAAACGCATGCCTGCAGGCGATGCGCCCAGGGATATCCCGTTCTCTTTTGCCCATCGGGATGAAAATATTCTCTACGTGCTGGAGGATATGTCCAAGGGCCCACTTCAGAGCGAGTTTAAGATTTCTATTCAGGACTTTATTAATCTGCTGCGTTTGCATCATGGGAAATCCATCGAGTGCGCGGGTTCCGATAAAGGATTTTCGGTAAATGAAGGCATGCTCGATTCCGTGATCAATATGGATCTTGATCGTGGAAATGGCGAGCTGCTTCTGGATATACAGACGGATGCTCCGGGCAAAGAAACAACAGAGCCGAAGTTTTACGTTATTGGATATACCCTGGGTTGGGTTTTCTGCGACCGGCAGTTTTGGCCCCTCAGTAATATTCTACCCAATGCCCTCCGTGAAATTTATCGGCAACAGATCATTATCCGCCGCGAAGTCGTTCCCGCCTTCTTGATGACAGAACTTGCTCAGGTTGAAAAGAGCATGGTGGTGAATAGCACCATCACTCCGGACCTGTTTCATATGAAGCCCGCGCAACCCTCCTTCCGCCTGGTGGTGAAGGGCAGTCCGGCATCCCTGGCAGCAACACTTTATGCGCAATACAACGATGAGATTGAACTGGTGGCCGGCCGCGCGGCGATGAGTGGAAACTTTGCCATTCCCGACGAAAAGGATATCCTGCGCTACCGTATTCGTAATATGGCCGAGGAAAAAAAGGCGGTCGAAAAGCTGGCGGGTGCCGGGTTTGTGGGTCGGGCTGGAGACACGCTTCGAAATATTGTCGGCCCGCGCGAAGTCCTCAATTTTCTTGGAAGCGGTGTGCCGATGATTCGCCGCATGGGCTGGGCGGTTGAAATGGACGGACGGGTGAAACCCTTTGCCGAGAACGCGGACTATGTGGCCCCGGTGGTCAACGTGCAAGAGTCGGAGTCCGGCGATTATTTCGACGTCAGCTATGAATATGAAATTGGCACAGGCAGTGTTTCAGAGCGGGATATTCAGCAGGCATTGATGAATGGGGATTCGTTTATCGAGCGAAACGGGCGAACTATTTTATTGGACGGCGATGCGATTCAGCAGGCCCGTGAAGTCTTCGAAGATTGCGCGGTGGGCGAGGGTGCTCAATCCGGTTCCTTCCGCATGAGCAATATTTACGGCAGCTATGTACAGTCCTCGCTCAATGCGCTCGATGGCATCGATATTGAAGCAGCACCGTCCTGGCTGGATCGGGCCCGGCAGCAGAACGAGCAGGAATCTGTTGAACCGGTTGAGCTGAGCAAGCATTTGAAGGGCACGCTTCGTTCTTATCAGCAGGAAGGGGTGAACTGGCTTCGCTTTCTCGAAAAACGCTCCTTCTGCGGAATTCTCGCCGATGAAATGGGATTGGGTAAAACCCTCCAGACTCTGGCGTGGATCCAGTTGGTGCGTGCGGACAGCGAAGAGCAGGGTAAACCGGTGTTGGTGGTCTGCCCCACCAGCCTAGTCGAAAACTGGAAGGAAGAAGCGGTCAAGTTTACGCCCAACCTAAAGGCGCTGGTGCTTCACGGAGCAGACCGCCACCGCAAGTGGAAGAACATGGAAAAGGTAGATATCGTCATTACCTCCTATGCCCTGATGCGCCGCGACATTGAAAAGCATCTTGAGTATACCTATTCCGTTGCGATTCTCGATGAGGCGCAGCACATTAAAAACCGCGCCACACAGAACGCCCGAGCGGCCAAAAAAATCAAGGCGGACCACCGGCTGGTGTTGTCGGGTACACCCATTGAAAACGGGGTGACGGATCTGTGGTCGATCATGGACTTCCTGATGCCGGGATACCTCGGGCATCATAAAAATTTCCGGGAATATTATGAACTTCCGATCCTTAATGGTGGAGCGGACGGCGAGCACGCGCAGTCGAAACTGCGCCGAAAGCTGCACCCATTCCTGTTGCGCCGTCTGAAAAAGCAGGTGGCCAAGGATCTGCCGCCGAAGATCGAACGCATTGCGCCGTGCAAGCTGACGCAGGACCAGCACAAAGTGTACAGACAGCTGCTCGAGGATTCAAAACGCAAGATCAGCGAGATGGTCGAAAAAGAAGGCTTCAACAAGAGCCGTATGGAAATTCTTAAAACGCTGCTGCGTTTACGGCAAACGTGTTGCCATATCGATCTGCTCAAGCTTGAAGGGGTGGAAAGCAAGCATCCGTCGGCCAAGATGGAGCTTTTCTTCGAACTGCTTAACGAGGCACTCGACAGCAAGCACCGCGTATTGGTCTTTAGCCAGTTCACCTCGATGTTGGCCATCCTTAAGAAGGAGATGGACGACCGCGGGCTGAAATACTGCTACCTTGATGGAAGCACCAAGGACCGACAGGATGTCGTGCGCACATTCAATAAGGATCATACAATCCCCGTGTTCTTGATGAGTCTGAAGGCGGGCGGCACGGGACTCAACCTGACCGGTGCCGACATGGTGATTCACTTTGACCCGTGGTGGAATCCCGCCGTCGAAGATCAGGCCACCGATCGTGCCCACCGCATTGGGCAGAAGCGCACCGTTTACAGTGTTAAGCTCATCACCAAGGGCACCGTCGAAGAAAAAGTGGTGGCGATGCAGCAGCGCAAACAGGGCATTATCGATGCGACGCTCACGACCGATGAGCAGATCATGCAGAAGCTGACCTGGGAAGATGTGCAGGAACTGCTCAGTCTGTAGCATCGGCGGACACGGGGTGGAAGCCCTTGCTACTTCACCTGATCAATCGCATCCAGTTTTTTCCATAGTTTGGAAAGATTTTTCAGCGGAATCATATTCGGGCCA
>CAZWZW010000220.1:0-5231 GCA_964639125.1 uncultured Verrucomicrobiota bacterium | reverse complement strand
GGGGTGTACGATTTGTTCCAAACGAAGCATTCGCTCCGACGTAACTTTCCCCTGATTGGGCGGGGCCGGTGGCTGATGGAATCGCTTCGGCCTCCCTTGCACCAATATTTTGTGGAAGATGATCTCGCCGGAACACCGATTAACCGCATGTTTCGTTCGGTGGTCTATCAGCGGTCAACGGGGGCGCTTGATACCAATCCCTTTGGAACGAAGATTAATGTTTATGGGGTCGGGTATGAATGGACCAACCATTCCCTGAATGCCCTGAGCAAAGCGGAACTCGATGTTAACCCGCGCGTTCGGATCGGTGGCCCCGACTGCAGGCAACCGTACAATGCGGCCCTGCTTAATATTTCGGCCATGAGCTACGGCGCGCTGAGTAAGAATGCGATCATGGCCTTGAATGGCGGTGCGAAGATCGGCAATTTCGCACACAATACGGGCGAAGGCGGATTGAGCGATTTTCATCTGGAGCCGGGCGGCGATCTTATCTGGCAAATCGGTACGGCCTACTTTGGCTGCCGGACAAAGGACGGCCTGTTCGATGAAGAAAAGTTTAGAGTTAAAGTAAAATTTCCCAGTGTGAAAATGGTGGAGATCAAACTGTCGCAGGGGGCCAAACCCGGCCATGGAGGAATTCTTCCTGCCGGTAAGAATACGGAGGAGATCGCGAGAATGCGGGGGGTGGAACCCCACACAGAAGTGGTGTCTCCGCCGACCCATTCGGCCTTTTCGGGGCCGAAAGGGCTGATTAACTTTATTCAGAAGTTGCGCGACCTTTCGGACGGGAAGCCCATCGGTTTCAAGCTCTGCGTGGGCAATAAATCGGAATTTATTCAGCTGGCCCGAACCATGCGGAAAAGCGGAATCACCCCGGACTTTATCACGGTCGATGGTGGAGAAGGGGGCACGGGAGCGGCCCCGCTGGAGCTCTCAAATTCAGTGGGCATGCCGTTGCGCGAAGGGCTGGTCTTTGTTCACGATGTACTGGTGGGCTTCGGACTTCGGGATAAAATAAAAATTATTTGCTCGGGGAAAATTTTCACCGCGTTTCACATCTTTCGGGCCAAGGCACTCGGCGCCGATCTTTGCTACAGCGCACGCGGAATGATGCTCGCTCTGGGCTGTATCCAGGCGTTGGAATGCAACAAAAATAATTGTCCCACCGGCGTTGCAACGCAGGACCCGGATCTCGTCAAGGGGCTCGTGGTGACCGATAAAAAACAACGGGTTGCGCGCTTTCAGTCGGAAACCATTGAAAGTTTTGCGGAATTACTCGGGACGGCTGGCGTGGCGGATCACCACCAGATAAATCGATCGATGATCTATCGTCGGGTCAGTACGGAGCAGGTTAAGCGGCTGGATGAAATCTACCCGCCGATGCGGGAAGGCGGCTTGCTGGAATGCCCGTACCCGGAGAATTATCGGACTTTCATGGAAGAGTGCGATGCGCGGGAAGAAAAGATGAAAGTCGGCACAACGACTTAAAGCGACAAAGGGAAAATTTGAAAAGGAGCATGCCATGAGTGCAAATCCAAACCCCTCTGAATCCGTGCTTCAACATCGAACCATTCACATCTCCATGCCCTGTCGGTTGGGACTCCATGCTCGTACCGCCGGAATGTTCATTCAATTTGCCAAGCGTTTTTCCTCCACAGTGCTTATTCGGTATGGGGAAACCGAGGTGAATGGGAAAAGCATCTTAGGCCTGCTCATGCTGGGGGCTGCCTGGCATGCCGACTTGCTCATTCGGGTGGAAGGCGAGGACGCCGACCTTGCCGCCCGGGAAATCCAAGACTATTTCAAGGACACATCCCACTGTGCGGACGGTTAGCGGAACTATGTTGACGACTCTTTTCAGAAACACGGTAGCGGCGTTGGCCTTGTTGATGTTCGGCTGCACCACGCACAGTCCCGACATGGGCGAACTCTATAACGAGGCGGCGCGCCGTCAGAGCGTGGAGGGAAACCCCGTCATTCTGATTCCCGGTGTTTTGGGTTCCACGCTGATGGATCCAGCCTCGGGCCGCGTGGTATGGGGCGCCTTTCGCCGCGGCGACTCCGATGCGGGTACGTCGGACGGGGCACGGTTGATTGCGCTGCCGATGGATCCCGGATACCCTCTCGATCAACTGCGTGACGAAGTGACCCCGGCGGGTGTGCTCGACAATATGAAGGTTTCATTCCTGAACCTGCCCATCGCGTTGCAGGCCTATAAACGAATACTGGCCACATTGGGCGTGGCTGGATATTTCGACGAAAGCCTGGGCCGTGCAGGCGGGGCGGTCGACTATGGGACGAACCACTTCACGTGTTTCCAGTTCGATTATGACTGGCGACGCTCCAATGCCGAGAATGCCGCGCGTCTCGAAGCCTTCATCCAGGAAAAGGCCGCCTATGTGAAGCGGGAAAAATTTAAACGGAGCGGTAAGGAACAGGCCGATGTTAAATTTGATATTGTTGCCCATTCGATGGGTGGACTACTGACGCGGTACTATCTCCGATATGGGGGTGTCCCGCTTCCCCCGGAGGGCACCCCTCCTGAACCGACTTGGGCGGGGGCGAGGCATGTCGGCCGCGTCATTCTGGTGGGCACGCCGAACGCCGGGTCCGCAAAAGCACTGGTAAAAATAACGGAGGGCCTGCACCTGCCGTCCATTGTAACGCTTCCGCCCGCGCTGCTGGGAACCTTCCCCTCGGTCTATGAGGTATTGCCCCGCGCGCGCCATGGAGCGGTAGTCTCCGGCGATGCCGAGCCGCAGCCTGTAGACTTTATGGATTTTGCAACCTGGGAGCGTAACCAATGGGGGTTGGCCGACCCGAAACAGGATCGGCTGCTGCAACAACTGCTCCCGGACGTTCCCGATCCCGCCACCCGCCGCGCGATCGCGCTCAACCATCTTCGCAAATGTCTCTCAAACGCCCATCGTTTTCAGGCCGCGCTCGATGTTCCGGCCTCGCCCCCATCAGGCACGGAGATCATTCTGATTGCGGGCGATGCCGAACCCACCATCAGCGTCCTCGAGGTATCCCGGAACCACAAGCTCAAGCCGCTCGTCTTTGCTCCGGGCGACGGGGTTGTCACGCGTGCGAGTGCCATTATGGATGAGCGGGTCGGTGCGAAGTGGGTTCCGCGAATTCAGAGCCCGGTGGACTGGGATCAGATTGTTTTCCTGTTTGCCTCGCACCGGGGAATGACGTCCAGCCCGGAGTTCGCCGACAATATGTTGTTTCTCCTGCTCGAGAAACCTCGACCCGGATTGTGATGGATCGAGGGGGCGCTTTGTAAGGAATACTGATCTCGTTCGACTACCGTTTGCTCGTACGTCATGTGGCCGGGCAAAGGAGAATATGTATGAATGCATCCGATCTGTTTATCCAGGCCTTGGAAAATGAAGGGGTCGAAGTGATCTATGGCGTGCCCGGAGAAGAGAATCTTGATTTCCTTGAAGCGCTGCGTAAATCCAGCATCAAGTTGATTCTGACCCGCCATGAGCAGGGGGCGGCTTTCATGGCCGCAACCCATGGCCGGTTGACCGGAAAACCCGGCGTCTGCATGGCAACGCTGGGGCCGGGAGCAACGAATCTGGTGACCGGTGCGGCCTATGCCCAGCTTGGTGCTTTCCCTATGGTGATGATTACTGGGCAAAAGCCGATCAAGGAAAGCAAGCAGGGTCATTTCCAGATTTTGAACGTGGTTGAAATGATGCGGCCACTGACAAAATACACCAAGCAGATCGTCGATGTGGCTCTCGTTCCGAGTATCGTTCGTGAAGCCTTTCGCGAGGCGCAGGAGGAACGGCCCGGTGCGGTGCATCTGGAGCTGCCGGAGGATGTCGCACGGGAAACGGTCAATGAAAGCCGATCGCCACTCTTCCAAATTGCCCATACACACCGGCCGATCGCGGATGACGGCATGATACAGGAAGCCGCAGCGATGATCCATGCCGCGAAGCATCCGTTATTGCTGATTGGTGCCGGAGCCAATCGCCAATGGGTACGCTGCTCCCTCAGCCGGTTCGTCGCCGATACCGGAATCTATTTTTTCAATACACAGATGGGCAAGGGTGTGGTGGATGAAAACAGCCCGCAATGTCTGGGAACGGCCGCGCTTTCCGCGAATGACTATATTCACTGTGCCATCGGCCGGGCGGACTTGATCGTCAATGTCGGGCACGATGTCGTGGAGAAGCCTCCCTTCTTCATGGAACACGGCGGCACAAAAGTGATTCACGTCAACTACAACACCGCCATCGTGGACAACGTCTATTTCCCGCAACTCGGCGTGGTGGGCGATATCGCCGACAGCATTGATCGGCTGGCTGCGGCACTGGGGCCGCTGAAACAGGATGATACCTATTTCAAGAAAGTGAAAAATAAATTGGATGCGCACCTGCAGGAACGAACTGACGAAGATACTTTTCCGATGAACCCGCAACGGGTGGTGGAAGATGTGCGTAAGGTGATGCCTTCTGACGGAATCATTGCGTTGGATAACGGGGTCTATAAAATCTGGTTTGCCCGCAACTATCGGGCCGCCGAGCCGAACACCATATTGCTCGATAACGCGCTCGCCAGCATGGGTGCGGGCCTGCCGTCCGCCATGGAGGCGGCTCGCCTGAATCCGGATAAACGCGTGATGGCGATCTGCGGCGACGGGGGGTTCATGATGAACAGCCAGGAGATGGAAACGGCCGTTCGTTTAGGGCTGAACCTGGTGGTGCTGATACTCGATGACCGCTCGTACGGCATGATCCGCTGGAAGCAATATGGCATGGGCTATCCCGACTTCGGTTTGGAATTTAATAACCCGGACTTTGTCAAATATGCCGAAAGCTATGGTGCCAAAGGCCACCGTATTGCAAGCGCAGAGGAATTTGCCCCGTTGTTGGATCGCTGTTTTTCAGAGGGCGGTGTCCATCTGGTGGATTTGCCGATCGATTATACAGACAACAACCGTGTGCTGGTCGATGAGCTGAAAGAAAAGGTGTGTCAGATATGAAAACAGAAAAGAACGGAAGATTGGATGTGGTTTCACCTTTTGACGGGAGCCTCATTAAAACCATACCGCTGCAAAATGCGGACGATGCCGAGGCCATGCTGCAGACCGCAACCCGGCTCTTTCACGATCGGGAGGGCTGGCTGGAGCACGACCGACGGATGGCCATTCTAAACAAACTGTCCGGACGGGTCGCCCCAGAGGCCGAGGGATTTGCCCTCCCGATTGCGCG
>CAZWZW010000219.1:0-5260 GCA_964639125.1 uncultured Verrucomicrobiota bacterium | reverse complement strand
CAGCTTGCTGTGCTTTTGTGGCAAATCCCAATAAATAACGGTCCAGTTCGGCGCGAAAATCATGTGCGGTTTCATAACGATCCGCAGGATCCAACGCCAATGCCTTCATGACCACGGCTTCCAGTCCACGGGGGATTAACCGTTTTGGAACCACCTTTGAAGGCCGTGGAATATTACCTTTCAGCGTCCTGTCTGCCACCTCGCTCATGGAGCTTCCAGAAACAGGTGGACGGCGGGTCAGAATGAAATAGAGCAGCGCCCCAAGCGAATAGATATCCGTTTTCCGCGAAACTCTTCCATTGGCCACGGCCTGTTCGGGCGCCATGAAACCTGGCGTCCCTTTAATGATTCCCCGTTGCGTCAACTCATTGAGGATATCGCCATCCGGGAGTTCCTCTTCAGGAACAACCAAATCTTCCTTGGCGGGGGCTTCGTTACGCATCACCTTGGCCAGCCCCCAGTCGCACAGCAGCGCTTCGCCGAAAGGCCCCACCGAAATATTCGAGGGTTTTAAATCCAGATGGACCACCCCGCGGGAATGCGCATAGGCCACCGCATCGCAAATCTTAACAAAAAGCTCAAGCAGGCGCTGCTGCGGAAAACGGCGTACGTATTCATCTTCCTCGCGTTCGAGTTTCGCGATAATCGTGTTCAGCGTATCACCATGAACATATTCCATGGTAAAGAAAGGATATCCCCCTGCATCAACCCCCTGATCGTAGATCGAAATAATATTGGGATGCTGAAGGCAGGCCGTAACCCGGCCCTCGCGAAGAAACTGCTCCTTCTGTTCGTCGGTTGCATTTTCCAGCGGCTTGGCCAAGGCGACCAGACGGTCCGTCCGCAAATCCCGCACCTTGAAAATTCGTTTTTCCCCCCCGGCAACCACAAAGGATTCATCGGCATAGTGCTGTTGCTCGTCACACAACGATTTCAGAATGGGATGGAGATATTCTTCGTCCCCATCCGTTGCGGCATCGTACAGGTTGCCCAGATCAGCAAGCCGCTCGCCCAGTTCCTGCTCCAGCTTTGAATACTCGTCGCTCATATCCGGCTATATTAAACAGAAGACCGCCATGCTGGCAAATCCGATAAGGGAGGGACGCACCGCCGGGGCGTCCGCACCCACGAACGGCTCGCCCGGCGGTCAAGCCCTACCTATTCAATGGAGATGCGCAGCCGGATAAACCGGTTGATTTCGGTCTCCGTCGGAATGCGATTGGTGACCGCCTCGAAGCCAGTCTCGAGCGGAGCCGTACCCGTTTCGGAATACCCCGTCGAACTCCAGCTGTTGGACACCAGGTCGCTGCACAGTTCGAGATAATAACCCAACCCCCTCATCGCCGCATCGGTACGCCGACGATAGATATATTCCATCCAGTTTGTTCCGCTATCCACCACGATCCCCGAATCGGGGAGAAGGGCCGAGTCCCCGCCATTGGTGGGAATTCCTCCCAGGCCGTATTCCAACAAATTGTCCAGTCCATCGCTGTCCGGATCGGCACTGAAGACCGCATTGGTTCCGCTCAAACCATAATCGGTCATCCATCCTTCGTAGGGCGAGGGCCCAGCGGTTATTTCAAGGGCCGACACGCGAACCTCATCAATATAGATATCGTCCCCGCCCCCGTTGGCATCGCACATGAAGCGGACCTTCATGTTCGATGGGAAAAGGGTTGAGGATTCATCCACAAAGAGCGTCTCAAACTGGAATACATCATTGGTAAAATCGACGCCACTGACATAATCGCGCAGCGTCAACCAGGACGAGCCATCAAAGTATTGCACGAAGAAATTATCGGGGGGCGTTGCACTGGGCTCCATGCTTTTGGGGTAGAACCAAAACTCGATTTTAAGCTGCGTATACGCTGGAGCATCCACATCAATGCCATTGGTATGAGCGAACGAGCCCGCAGTACCATTACGTTGAATATCTACTGCATTGCTGCCCTGATGCGCATAGGATGTTGTCACGTAGAGCGAACAGTCTGCGCCGCCATCGGTATAGTTTCCAAAGCCGCTTTCAAAATCATCGTAGGTCAGCTCAACCCAATTGGTGGCATTCCCACCACCACCGCCACTCGCAATGGCACTCGCATACGGAGTGCCGGCGGAGAGCTGTCCATAGTCATCCACCGCCCGCACTTTGTAGTAGTTGGTAACGCCGGGTACGGCTGTCGTATCTATGAAAGACGAATTCGTCAGCGTCGTCGCATTGATGCGGACAAAATCGTCGTCGAGATAGTCCGTGCGATAGACATGGTAGCCGGCAAGAAAGGCCTCGGTATTATCGGCCCAATCCAGACTAATCTGATTCAATCCGGCGGACGCTACGAGGTTTTGCGGCGCGGCCGGCGGGTCGGGAAACGGAATCTCGTATTCCACAATCAGTTCCGGCGGCCACGCGCTATCCCGACTGTCCACCGCCCGCCTGCCGCCGCCCTCCGGTTTGAGGAGCGCCAGCGAAACCAGACCGTTGGTCACCCCATCCGTCACCACAAACGACGCCCAGTTGCTGCCGCCATTCACCTGGTTCGCATCCAGGAGCACACCGTCGATCGCCGGCTGAGTGTTCCAGGTCACAGTCGACTCGTTCCAGCTGGTGTCCGACATGGAGTAGGTCTCAACATCCACATTGCTCGTGGCAGAGGAACGGTGCAGCTTCAGTTCGGCCGAAACCACCTTTCCCGTCACATTAACGTCAAATTTAACAAATGCCCGTCGATCGTAGCGCGGATTGGATGCCAGCGGATAATTCGCCAGTTCCAAACTGGATGAAGAACCATAGTTCGTGGTCGGATTATTGGTCCGGACAGATGCATCGGCAATGGCATAAAGCGTTGTAAAGGTCGTGGCTTTAAGGCTGCCCGGAGTGAAACTCCATTCCGTTCCCGTCACGATGCCGGTCGAGGTCACCTCATCGATCCGCCAGTAGTAGGTCTGCTGTTCTACCAAGGGACCTGGATCAAAAATATTGTTCATCTGGTTTGTCATGAAAGCGAGGCCACCGGAGATTGTCCCGAAGTACACATCGTGCGAAAGGGCATCGCGACCTTCGAGCCACATCAGGTCGGCATCCGTTTTTGCGGTGGGGGTACCATTCGGAGGAATCGGGGTGCCGGCTTCGACGGCTTGGTAACCGGGAATCCAGTAGTTGGTGCAACCAAATTCGTAGGCCCCGATATCGGGCGCACTGCCCCCGTAGTCGTCGTTGATGCCAGAGACCCATGTACCCTGGTCAATAAGGTCGGAAATGGCCTTGGGGCGGAAATCGAGATTGAGGGGATCGCGTAGCTGGTTGTCGGCGGTATCGCCGGGGCTGGTATGCAGGTACCCGTTCCAGTTGTTGGTTTCGTAGCCGTTCAGCGGAGTGTATCCGCTGCGCGCGGCCGAGATACTGTCGGCCAGGTTGTTGTAGGTCTGGCTATTGGCGTTGCGAACCGAAGGGGGATTTCGCTCATCGCTGTCGAGCAGCTTAATCATATTGTCTGTGGGATCATGGGCGAAGATGGCAACATTGTTATGGGTGGCATGGTAGTCCCCCTTGACCATCAGCGAAGCAGGTACCAGCCACGAGACCATGTGGTCGTTCGTTCCGCTCACACCATCGTGGCCATCCCATCGTCCACCGCCTTTCATGGCCTGATGGTGCCAGTTATGGCTGCGCCTGCGGCCGTCGCTTCCGCCGCCGGCGCCGTTACCTCCGGCACACTGCCAGGCGGAACCATCCTGTTGGAAATAACCGAAATAGTACGCCCGCGAATATTCAACATCGGTAAAGGAGTGTTTCGACATCACCTTGGAGCCATTGGTATGGAAGGTGTTGCGGCGCTGAATACTGTTCGGGCTGGAGTTCATATTGAGCACAAATGACGCCATGCCCGAAAAACTCCAATGATGAAAAAGGTTGTTTTCAACCACATTTCCGTAGCCATTGTTCATATCCACTCGGCCATCCGAATATTCAAAAACACAATTTCGGATGGTGTTGTAGGAACCGTTTTTGTCGCCCATAAGGAACGTCCCCCCCTCGCCCATCGGCTCGGACTTGGCCTGCGGCTGGCCGTTCACCAGCTTATACCAGTAGGTATGTTCGCCCAGCATACGGCGAAACCAGGTGGGATAGGAAAAGAGGCAATCATCCAGCATAACGTATTCGCTCTGCTGTGCATCGATGGTGCTGGCAAAGAAATCGAGATTCACTACGTTCCAATGCCGGCTGTTGCGCATCGTGATGCCATAGGAGATGGTTTTGCCACGGATGTTCATCGTATTCGGGTCCTGTCCGGCCAGGGGCCAGAACCACACCAACCCGGTGGACCGGTCATAATACCACTCGCCCGGAATATCCAACGCATTGAGGTGCTCGATCAAGAACGGGCCGCTGCCCTTGTCGTAGGGGGCGTCGACCGGCTCATGCACCAGCGCATTGCTGCCGGCCTGATGCGAAAGAATGTTTCTGGAAAACTGCGACTCGGAATGGAAGTTCAGAACGATGGACCCGCCCGCAAAGCTGACCCCTTCCGCGGCCAGGTCATGTACGGATGCATTATTGGTGAGGTTGCCTCCGGCATTCCATGAGTTGGCCATGGCACCCCACGTACCGATATCCCACCAGGTGTTTGTCTCCGGTGTATAACCATCGGCCTGCAGCTGGATCGGATCGCATGGATGCCCGACGGTCACGTTGGGCCAGCGGGCCACGACCTGCATGCGGTCATCCACAAACAGCTGCCAAATATCCTGCCCGACCGGGGTCACCCAGACCGAGTGCCCGTTGAGATTGGTTGTTGTCCATGTTCCGGCGATCGGAATGGTACCGTCCAGCACGGGCTGTTCGCTTCCATAGTTTGTAAGTGTATATTTGCTGCCGGCCGATCCAACCATGTTGCTGATCACCACCTCTTCGTGGTAACGGCCGCCACGCACATACACGGTATCGCCCGCCGACATCGTATCCACTGCGTGTTGGATCGAGGCAAAGGGGGCAGCAAGGGAACCGGCACTACCGTCATTCCCGTTGGTGGCCACATACCAGTCGGCCGCAAACGCTGAGGTACAAACCGCCGTCAAAGCAACAAGCGCGCTATTTTTCATCTATCTCCCTTCTTTTCACTTTAATCGATCGAGATACGCAGCCGGATAAAGCGGTTGGTTTCGGTCTCCGTCGATATGCGGTTGGTGACCGCCTCGAAGCCGGTCTCCAGCGGAGCCGTACCCGTTTCGGAATACCCCGTCGAACTCCAGCTGTTGGAAACCA
>CAZWZW010000218.1:0-5262 GCA_964639125.1 uncultured Verrucomicrobiota bacterium | reverse complement strand
CAGCGCGGATGCCGCCGCCAAAACAACCATTATCAACTTTTTTTTCAACTTCATCTCATTTTCCTCCACTTAGATGCGCTTATTGCAAAACGAACAGGGCGATTGCATGTGAATCACTTTATTCACCCTCAAACAAAAACTGGAACCGACCGTTCGGCGCGGCATCCCCGTGGATCAACCAATCGAGCGCATCGGTGGTCTGCCGATTATCCGACCACTTAAACCGGAATGAAACATCCGCCTTATCCAAATCCAGCAGGGTCTTCGGAACCTTAAGCGACAATACCTTCCCATCCACGGCATAATCCAGTTCGGCCAGCCCCTCCCACATCCAACCCCCGAGCGAACGCTCCAGGACATAGTTTTTCTTGCGGAAGGTATCGAGCCGTACGCGGAACTGATAGCCCTCCCAATTAGGACCATTTTGACCGGTCGCGATAAAGAGTTCCATCCAGTTTTCCCCGGCAGGCGGTGTGAGCGGGTCAACCGTTTCAACCTTGAATTCGATCATACCGTCCTGCACCGAGACCTTGGCCTCCTGAATGTCGTTTCGCCCCGTTCCGTCCTGCAGGCGACCGACATTTCCCCAGCCGTAATGGTTCCGCTGCTCAATATCGCGCACCGTATCCCGGAAAATATTTCTATGCTTGCGCACCCCTTTATACCGGCGAATCCCATCGATCATCTGATAATAATAGTTGTCCGCAAATCCACCGCGCATCGGCTCAATATCCCGATTGTATTCCGCATCCAGCAGGTCGACAAACTGCGGATGGTCATCCGGCAGCGTTTCGCCGCGCATCTTGCGCCCGGGAAGCTCAAACCGCATGGCGATCCACTCATTCCATTGGGTAATCAAAACAAATTCAGGATCCACCTCCAGCGCCCGTTTCCACTGTTCGGAAAAATAGAGTCCCAGCGGCGTCTTTGCCGGATGAGCAGGTTTTCCTCCGGAGAAACTTTTCCCCACATCGTGCCCGGGATGCTCCGCCGTCGCCACCACCACCTGTTCCGGGACCTCCGGATCTTCGTGCCAGCCATAGGCCTGCGGATATTCCTCCAGCCACGGCCACCGATCTTTGCCATCTCCAAACCACCGGCGCCCCTTTTTACTCCAGGCCCAGGAATAGCGGATGCTGAAGTAGTCGATATAGCGCTGATCGACCGCCTCAAAATTTGCCAGGATGAGCGGCTTTCCTTTCCACATAAACCACAGATCTTTATACAGCTCCTTTGAATAAAGGTCGCGATAAACCGCTTCAACTACGCGCTGGTTGTTTTCCGGAATAACACCGCAGTTAAAGGCGATTCGCGGAGTCGTTCCGCCCTGCGCCCGGATATCCGCGTAAATCTCCAGGATTTTCATATAGGTATCGCGATAGTGAAATCCATTGGTCGTATCAAAAATCACAACATCAATGCCGGCATCGGCAAACAGGCGTGCGTGCCGACGGATCAACCATTCATCGTTCGCCACATAGTAACCGAACACCGACTCGCCCCAATGGTGCCAGGTATCCTTTGGCCCCCATGGACGCGCCCCCATCGGGGCCTCAAGAATACGGGTAATATCACGCGGTGAATCCACATCCGCTTTGGGATCAGGAAGCAACGGACCTTGCCCTTCGTTCGGATCATCGCGAGACGGGTCCATATGGCGATCATAGCCATGCGATCCATGCCAAATATAATAAAACAGACCGACCGACCGATTCTCACGAGGCTTCCCCGCGTCGTCTTGCGACGGAAGCTCACGGCCCAGCCGATCCGCACACACCCAGGTATCACTGTAGGTATCCCACGGTTCCCCGGACGATCCCGCCGGGCTCAAGCAAGCCAAAAGTAGTATGACCAACACCTTCACCAGTAAATTATCTCCAATTTTACTCATATTCATTTATCTCTTCTGTTATTACTCGTTGCCGCCGCCTCATAAGCCGAGTGCCCCGTAGAGCCCTTCCCCAGCATGGGAACCCATGCTTTCGGCAATCGAGACCGATGCCATTCCAGCACCTCTTCATATTGTGGATTCACGAACAGGTTGCTCCACTCATGGGAATCGTTTTCCCGATCGTACAATTCCTCAGAGCCGTCACTATAACGCAGATAGCGATACTGCTCCGACGTTATCGCCAGATTCCCCGGACCAAAACTCGTCCGGGCAACATGCGGCCATGCTGCATCCGGATTTTTCAGCAGCGGAGCCAACGAGTGACCCTCATGGGTTTTGTCCGCCTTCAACCCGCACAGGTCCAGCAGGGTCGGATACAGATCCAATAACTGAACCGGCTTATCGCAAATCGTACCTGCGGCAACGCCCGGCCCCGCAATCATGAGGGGCACACGCGAACTTTCCGACCAGATACTGCGCTTGGCCCAGCGCTCTTTTTCCCCCAGATGGAATCCATGATCCGAAAATAAAACAAGGATGGTATTATCCGCATAGGGACTCGCATCCAATGCATCCAATATCCGACCCAGCTGATGATCCATAAAACTGACGCAGGCCAGATAGGTCTGCACCAGCGGTTTCCACTGATCGTTTTCAAGCACCCACTCATGCGTTGGCGCAACATGCTTTTTACGGGTCAGATCAATGGCATACCGCGAAATATCTTCCAGGTCATGCTTTCCAACCGCTGGAAGTTCCAGGGTTTCCAACGGATAAAGATCCATCCATTTTTGCGGGGCATACTGCGGCACATGCGGGGTCAGAAACCCAGCCAGCAGAAAAAAAGGACCCTCGCGTTCTTCAGCCAGTTGCTGTTCCGCCCAGCTGGCGATTTTATAATCAGGCATCAAATCATCGCGCTCAGGAAATGCCCCCCAGTCCCAGAGCTTCAGCCCCGGAAACAGACTCAGCTTTTTCTCAGGAAAGGGGCCGAAACCGCCGAAATACCCCGCCCAGTTTGGAACATAAGCTTCGTTGCCTTTATAATGAAAAATCTTCCCCCCGCCGGCCACATGCCACCCTTCCTGCTGAAAACGCAGCGGCATCACCGCTTCAGGCTTCACAAGGCTGGCTTCCGACAGTAAAGGTTCAAGAAAATAGAGCCCGGTTGATTCCGGATATCGACTGATCATCAGACTGGCGCGCGAGGGATTGCAAACGGGTGATTGGCAATGCGCATTAGTAAACAGCACCCCGCGTTTGGCTAAGCGATCCAGATTCGGCGTCTTTGCCTGCGAATGCCCGCCCATGCAGCCGATCCAGTCATTCAGGTCATCAACCGCAATAAACAGGACATTCGGCGGTCCTGCTGAATAAACAACCGTCGAGAGTCCAAGGATCAGAGATGCCAGCCATATTTTCATTCGTGAACCGAATCTTTTCATTTTAAAAATCCCATTTCCTGACGGCTGCTCCTGATTTGTTCAACAGATGAATCCAGTTAAACTCGATGGTCCCCTTGCCGCAGGCAGGATCAAGACGCACGGCATCGAGCTTAGCCACCGGTAGCTCCACGCTGTATTCGTGATACGTCCCGTCGTGGTGGACCTTGAATGATACCGTCCGGTCTTTGCGAAGCGGGTTATTGTAATAAACCGTTCCGTTTCCTGTGGAATCCGACTTCATACTGAAGTGAAGCGTAAACGGTCCGCCTTTAAGCGCCTTAAAATTCACGGCACTCAGGGACGGATCCTTCCCGGTGGTGTTGACCACCAGATGGCCTTTGTCTTTCTCCAGCGAGCAGGATCCTCCCGTCACCCATCCGGCCACGGAACCGATTTCGCCCTGCTTCGACTTCCGCACACCAATAAACTCGGGTCGATACTGTTTCGGATCAAACTTTGGATTGGGCTGCGGCACCACTGTTTTGCAATCCGCAATATGCGCTTCAATCATGCGGTCGAGCGTGGCGACCTTTTCCGGATGCAATGCGGCCACGTTGTTTTTTTCGCCGATGTCATCGGCCAGATTAAACAGCAGGTAGTTGTGCGCTTCGTTTTCGCCCTGATGGAACTGGCGGATCAGCTTCCAGTTTCCAGCATGCACGGCAATGGAGGGCGGCATCCAGTGCGGAATCTGCGGATTATGCGGGAAATAAGTAAAGATGCCTTTGCGGTTCAACTTCCCGCCCTTCAATGCGGGCAGCAGATCGATCCCGTCGATCGGCCAGTTTTTCGGAAGATCAATATCCAGCGCATGCAGCAGCGTGGGATAAAAGTCGGAGGTCTGAATAATCTGATTGCAACGGCTTCCAGGCTTGGTGACTCCGGGCCATACCACCACCGTCGGCACACGGATACCGCCTTCATACATCGTCGCCTTACCGCCGCGCAGCGGGTCGTTACTGGTCGGCGGATCGCCCGCGACATCACTGTGAATATTGCCGCCGTTATCGGAGGTAAAGACGATGATCGTCTGTCTTGCAATTCCTGCATCATCAATCGCGTCAAGCAAGGTGCCGACCGCATCATCGAGCGAATGCACCATCGCCGCATAGATCGGGCAGCGCTGCGGATCGTCGGGGTTGATCTGTTTGCGATACTTCTCGACCAACTCCTCTTTGGCGTTAAACGGCGCGTGCACCGAAAACTGCCAGTAGTTCATAAAAAAGGGCTTCTTTTTCACCGACCCCAGCCACACCAGGGCCTCTTCGGCCATGCGGTCTTCTATGTGCTCCCCCGGAAAGTTGGCCTTAAACTTGGGATATTTCCATGGAGCCACAAAACTGCCGGCCGGACCGGGGCCGGGCCAGTGCGGAATATCGATATCAAAACCGTGCTCCAACGGACTGTACGGCTCCGGCCCGAGATGCCACTTGCCAAAGTGCGCGGTTTTATACCCGGCCTCCTTCACCATTTTTCCAAGGGTTGGAAAATCCGCATCGAGTCGTGATGCCGAGTGCGGCTGAATCGCCTTGTCGCCCGGCCCCGCCGAAGACCTCGGCGCCGCCGACAGCCGCGCCACTTTGAGATGATGCTGTGGTGCGGTCGATCCATGACGCGCCGGCGTCTGACCGGTCAGAATGCTCGCGCGCGTCGGACTGCAGAGCGGACTGTTGGAATACGCACGATTAAACGTCATGCCGCGTTTCGCCAGCCGTTCCAGGTTCGGCGTTTCATACAAACTGGTATGACCATACAGCGTCGTGTCCGCCCACCCCAGATCGTCCGCCAGAATAAACACCACATTCATCGGCTTCGCACACAGCGCGGATGCCGTCGCCAAAACAACCATAATCAACTTATTTTTCAACTTTATCATTTTATCTCCTTCTTTTCCCAAATCCCGTTACTGTCGATATCGCGCTGCTC
>CAZWZW010000217.1:0-5262 GCA_964639125.1 uncultured Verrucomicrobiota bacterium | reverse complement strand
GATGAAGTTGAAAAAAAAGTTGATAATGGTTGTTTTGGCGGCGGCATCCGCGCTGTGTGCCTTTGCAAATCCCGCGGATGACTGGGTGGCAACCGATGCCCTGGGTCGTGAGCTTCCGACGTATGACGCGGTGGGGGATGAGCGGCCGGACAAGTTGGTCGGTATGTTTTACTATATCTGGGTCGGGAATCATACGCGGAAGGTTCATGATATTACCGAGATCCTTCAACAGGCACCGGACCGGCGGGAGTGGGGCGGGAAAAATCAGTTTCATTTCTGGGGTGAACCGGAATACGGCTATTACCACGCCTCGGACCCATGGGTCATCCGCCGGGATATGCAGATGCTGGTGAATGCGGGGGTTGATTTTATTTTCTTTGATGTCACCAATGCCCTGACGTATCCGGAGACGGTGCTCGCGGCCTGCAAGGTAATCTCGGAAATGCGGGCACAGGGCATCGCCGCTCCTTTGATCTCGTTCTGCACCAATTCAAAAAGCGGGCAGACCATGAATAAGGTTTTCGATGAGCTCTACTCAAAAGGCCTCTATGCAGACTTATGGTTTAAGTGGGATGGAAAACCGCTGATCTTGGGTCAGGAAAAGGATCCCGACCTGAGGCCTGAGGTGCGTGAATTCTTTACCATTAAATACAGCTGGGCCTGGACCAAAACAAAGGATCATCCAAATCACTGGCAGTGGTTGGATAGCTATCCACAGGATTATGGCTGGAGTAGGGATCCGAACACGCCTGAACAGATATCGGTCTCGACGGCGCACCATCCCGGCAACCCGTATGGCAAAAGTTATCATAAGGGCGCGCAACCTCCCGTGGACGAAGCGTATCTGACCGAGTTTACCGCGCAGGGCCTGCAGTTTGAGGAACAGTGGGGCCGGGCGCATGAAGTGGACCCGCAGGTGGTCATGGTCACCCAGTGGAATGAATGGCTGGCGCAACGGTTTATTATGGAAGACGATGGACTCTATAAAAAATGGAAGGGGATGTATGGCGGAAGACCGCTTGCGGTGGGGGATTCCTATTTTATTGATGTGTTTTCCAAGGAATTTAACCGGGACATTGCGCCCATGAAGGGGGGCTATACGGACAACTATTATTACCAGCTCGTTTCCAATGTTCGGAAGTTCAAGGGGATGAAAAAACCGCAGCCACGGCCGTCGCCGACACGGATAACGATTGACGGCGAGTTCAGCGACTGGGATGCCGTTAAAACCGTTCATCGCGATCCGGTAGGGGATACCCTGCAGCGTCATTTTGAAGGGACCGATAAGAAGACCGTGTATACCAATGACAGCGGGCGAAATGATATTGTTGAAAGCAAGGTGGTGAGCTTTGGGAAACATCTATTCCTCCAGGTGAAAACCGAACGGCCGTTGACGCCGCATACCGATCCAAAATGGATGCTGTTGTTGATCGATTCAGATCAGAATTCGGAAACCGGATGGGAGGGCTACGACCACGTGATCAACCGCTCGCCGGAGTCCGCCACGAAAACAAGTCTGGAGAAATGGACCTCCAAAGGGTGGAAACGTGTTGGGACGCTTCAGTATGCCTATGGAGGCAATCAATTGGAGCTGAGTATACCGCTGGGCTTTGATCAGGAAGAGCGACCGGGGTTCGGGATTGATTTTAAGTGGGCGGATAACCCCGGCGAATCAAACGATATGAGCGCTTTCTTCCTGAATGGTGATGCCGCGCCGGATCGCCGTTTTAACTATAGATATTAGAGATGCATCCGGTGGACCATCTTAATACGCCTCGACCCGGTCCGCGGCGAGGGCGAGGGCGCGTTCGTGTTCGACTGGATCTGGTTGTTGGGTAGCTCTGGGAAAATGGCCTGCGAGTGGGGGTTATAAATAATGGGGCGGGGTCATTCCTTTCCCCCTGTGGTTCGTTTTGATTAAATAATTCAAAAAAAGCTGGAAAGGTGGGGTGAGTTGCAGTAATGATTACGTTTACTGTCGCCTGTGTGGTTGTCGATGTTCTGCCCTCTTATACAGGCAAAGTCAAAGGCCCCCCCCTCGTTATGGCATAGAGTGATAATGAATAATACATAATGAATAACGATAGTCATACCCCTTCTCGTCGAAGTTTTTTAAAGGCTGGCTTGGCTGCCAGTGCGGGCGCATTTGTGCTGCCGCGCTTCTCGATTGGCCAGTCCGTGCCGAACCATAAGCCGCTGCGTCTGGCGGTCATGGGCCTTGGTAATATCACCCACGCGCACGCCATGACGTGGGCGGGCACGGCCAAGCGTCGCCACATTGCGACCTTGCTGTGTGATGCGGATGAGCGCCGCCTGGACCCGGTCAACCCGAGGATTGTCCGTCCGGACATCAGTTTTCCGAAGTGTTTTCCGGATGCGATCCGCACCACGGATTACCGCACAGCATTTGAGCAGTATGGTGATGAGTTTGATGCCGTGTTGTGTGGCAGTGCAGACCACCATCACTTTGGCATCTCCAAGTTGGCCTTGGAGCACGGTAAGCCGATTTATTGCGAGAAGCCGATCTGTTGGAGTCCGCATGAGGGCTTTCTGCTGCGTCAGGCTGCTGCGAAGGCGAAGGTGCCCACGCAGATGGGCAACCAGGGGAATTCGATGAACGCCTGGCGTGTCGCCGATGCCTACTACCAACATGGCCACTTGGGCGATATTGTGGAAGTGCACGGCTGGATCTATTCGGACGGGCCACGCGATGCTGCGGTGCAGACGTTCCCGGATGTGGGGACTGCGATTCCTACCGGGCTGGATTGGTCGAACTGGTGTGGGCCGGCCGGCGAGCATGCTTACAGGAATGGCATTCATCCCTCTGCGTGGCGCTGGTGGATTCCGTTTGGGGGTGGCTACATCGGCGACTGGGGCTGTCATGTGTTTGGCGGCATCTTTAAGGTGCTGGGCGATATCGGCTATCCCTCCAAAGTTGAAATCGTGAAAGCCACAGAGTTTAATGGCGATCAGTTCCCTAAAGGCATGACCGTCAAATGGACCTTCCCCGCGCGTAACGGCAAGCCGCAGATGGATATGTATTTTCACACCGCGCACTTCGATGATCCCGCTTTCCAGCCACCGCGCCCGGATGATTTGGAAGCGGATAAGAGTTGGCCGGTATCGAAGCACGGTTGCTACTGGAAGGGGACGAAGGGCACCTACCTCTTTAATGAGGGGCACAATGCATCCGGCTTGATCATACCCGAACAGAAGCGCCGCGACATCGGCCGCGTGGAGCAGTTGCATCCGGTGATTAAGGGCAACTCCTTTATGAATCATGGCGACGACTGGGTGGCAGCGATTCGCGGCGAAAAAGAGTGGGATGATACCGTCTCCAGCTTCGAGCATGGTGCCTATCTCAGTGCGGTCGCGCAGATGGGCAACTCCGCCCTGCGTGCCGGGCACGCGATCGACGTCGATCCAAAGACTGGCTTCCCGGTGAGGCCTGAAGATGTGCCGCATTTTACCCGGCAGCATCCGGATCAGAGCTGGTATGGTATGCTGGGACCTCTGTCTTAGTCACTTAAATTTGATGCACATGAAAACATTTCAATATATTCTATTGGCGCCACTGCTCCTCTTATTGACGAGCGGCTCGGCGCTGCTTGCATTTAGCTATGAAGATCCCGCCGACTATCCTTTGATGGGCGATTGGCGCGGCGAGTGGGTCCAGCCTAAGAAGGGGCACGAGAAAGTGCACCCTGCCATCGCCGCGCAGCTGCTGCCCGTCAATGGCGGCACACACTATCGGGTCGTGATTCTGCCGAAGCTCTACAACCGTGCGGAGCCTTATCTCATTGCCGAAGTGCCTGCGACGCATCAGAGGGTGGCCGTGGATGAAGGCGGCTTTGAGGTGGTTTTCAGTGGCGCTGAAGTGCGCGGGCGAGCGAAGCTGCACGGAGATTTGACCGAGTTTGTGTTGAAGAAAGTGCCCTTGGATTCGCCTAGCGTGGGGCTTCAGCCGCCGGCCGGGGCGACGGTGCTGTTTGACGGTTCTGACTATTCGGCGTGGATGCATTCCGCCGGGAAATCTGTCAGCTGGGATATCGTGGATGCTGCCATGCAAACCGTCACCATGCATGACAAGACCAATCGGGCGCAGGGGCTGGGGGGGAATCTCAAGTCACGCGAAACGTTCGGCAGTATGCGTTTTCATCTGGAGTTTCGTTATCCGGTCGAGGCCGGCAAGTCCGGCCAAGGGCGCGGCAATAGCGGTCTGTTTATCCTGCCGATCGGCGAGGTGCAGATTCTCAATAGCTATACCACACCGAATTACTGGAACGAGTGTGGCGCTTTCTACAAACGCATACCTGCTAAAGTCGATGCGGCCGGGCCGCCGCTGGAATGGCAGGCTTATGATGTGGAGATTGATTTACAGGCGAACCGCAAGGCTGTCGTGACGGTGCAGTTGAACGGTCGAATCCTCCATCATAAGATGGAGATGCCCTGCGCTGACAAAGAGCTCTCCATCGGACTGCAGGATCACGTCAATATCCTGCAATTCCGTAATATCTGGCTGGTGGAGAAGTGAGATGAGCCGAACCGCCATGGTGGAGCCATTTTCCAAACTCGGTAGAGCATAAAAACTATGAAGAAATTACTCGTAATCGTGACGCTCAACTGCCTGTTTGGAGCTGCTCCCATTTTGAAAACTTCACCCCGAAACCGCCCTTCTCAGGGGGGCTTTGCGCTCGTCATCGCACTGTCGTTGATGGCTTTTGTGCTCTTGCTACTGCTGTCGATCACCACGTTGGTGCAGGTCGAGACGCAGTCAGCGCAGATCCAGTCGAGCCAAATGGAGGCCGAACAAAATGCCTTACTGGGCTTGCAGCAGGCGCTCGGTGAATTGCAGAAATCAATGGGGCCGGATCAGCGTATTTCCGCCACTGCGGACATCTTGTCGGACAGTCCAAGCACTGGCACCGAGCATTTGGTGGGTGTCTGGAGTAGTGAGGATGCCAATAATGACGGCACGGCGGATGGCTCTTTTAAGCGCTGGTTGGTGTCGAATGACGACGAGAATGCGGCGGGCGGCGATCAGAAATCCGATAGTATCAATTTTGTGAATCAAGCGTCCCCGATACAAGTGGATGGTGCGGGGAGCTATAGCGCCACTCAAAGCAATTATGAGGTCCTGCTTGGTAGTGGCAGTGCCGCGCAAGATCCAAATGCACCGCAGGTCATGCAGGGCGTGGTTGCGCAGAAATTACCGATCCAATCCGACTCAGGCAGTGCCACGGGGCAATATGCCTGGTGGGT
>CAZWZW010000216.1:0-5298 GCA_964639125.1 uncultured Verrucomicrobiota bacterium | reverse complement strand
ACGGTTATGCGTGCATCGGAGATGTGACGGACTTTTTCTCGCACCCGTCTCGCACACAGGTGGTGATCAATGGCTGGCCTTGGATCGTGGCCTACGATTTCGAGAATGGTGACGAACTGTGGCGGATTCATGGCGGTGGCGACAATCCTGTACCAACACCATTTGAGGCGCACGGGAATATTTTCATTACGAATGCTCATGGTGCTCAATCACCCATCTACGTCGTTGAACCTGGTGCTAGTGGCGATATCACACCTCCTGATGATGACGCTTTGACACAGAATGAGGATCGAAAAAGAGGGGTTGTTTGGAGTACGCTTAAAGGGGGCTCATACATGTCGACGCCAGTGGTTTATGGCGACTATCTATACTTGGGAAGCTCCAGCGGAATTTTGCGTTGTTTCAACGCCAAGACAGGTGAGAAAGTTTATGAAAAGCGTTTGGGCTCGGGCGCATCGATGATCGCATCGTTGGTTGCAGGTGATGAGAAAATCTATTGTGCCTCGGAAAATGGGTACGTGTATGTGGTGGCTGCAGGACCTGAATTTGAAATCCAGTCGCGAAACGCAATGGGGCAACCATGTTTTGCAAGCCCTGCAATCTCGGAAGGTGTGATCTATCTGCGAACTACCGAAAGCCTACTGGCTATCCACTCATTAGATGAATGAATGCGAGTTGGCATCTGCGCCCGAAGCATCGGCTGGAAATCCCGGTGGGGGCGTCATGCCGGATCGTCGCGTTGCCTCTGCCCTGTACTGCCCTGTTACGCGTTGGCGATTGACTAGCGTTACCCAGATCACGGCTGGCTGTGGAGCAATGACGCAGAAATGTCGTGTCGAGGCCAATTGTCGGCGGCCTGCGAAAGGCAACCAAAACCATGTAAACTAATGGCCGCGGCACCGCATGCACTCGAGGTTCGGTATGCTGCTGTTTGACATTCCGTTTTCTTTTACATCTTCAGATGAGGTCTGACCTTGAATTTACAATACATCGTTCGTTCGCTTGGTGTTCTGGTTTTCTTTGGCTCGGTAAGCCGAGCTGCCAGCGAGAGCTGCTGTTCCTCCTGCTTGTTCAATACGTAGCAGTGATCATAACCTCCCGGGACTTCGCCAATGCGGGAACCGATAGTCTTCGGCCTTGTGAAATCCATGGGGGTACCTTCGACGGGCCTCGGGTCGCCCAGCGGGATCAGCTCCTCGTCCACGGGCAGATAACGATCGGCATTGAGCAACAAAACGTGCTGTAGAACATCGCCTTCACCCGCACCGGAACCACTGATGTTCAGTATTCCCACTGATTC
This sequence comes from uncultured Verrucomicrobiota bacterium, assembly GCA_964639125.1. Lineage (GTDB taxonomy): Bacteria > Verrucomicrobiota > Kiritimatiellia > Kiritimatiellales > Pontiellaceae > Pontiella. The sequence continues at coordinate 3,998 of CAZWZW010000216.1, read as the reverse complement.
TAAAAGCTGTTCGAGCGTCATAGTTCCGGCCTCGCAACATAGACTCGATTCCCTTCCGGAGAAATCCGGAGATAACGCACGGAAAACTCTGCAATCTCTGCAAATGCAGGCGCGCAGACCGTTCCCCCGTAGTATTTTATCTTTCTCCCCGACGCCTTATATTCTCCGGGATCGTCGGCGACTACAATAATCGCAATTTCGGGGTTTTCAACCGGTAAAAAACCCGCAAAAGAAGAGGTGAAGTTTTTCTGATAGTAGCCGCCGCCTCCGGCGGCGGGGCGAATTTTCTGGGCCGTACCGGTCTTGCCCGCCACCCGATAGCCTTCAACCCGTGCCCGAGTACCGGTTCCGCCCTCTTCCGTGACACGGGCAAGCAGCTTTTTCATCCGGCGCGCCGCAGACGGACTGATGGGGCGCCCCAGCTCTTCGGGGTCATATTCTTTCAGCACTTTTCCGGTGGGTGCGATCACCTGTTTAACCACCATCGGCTTCATCTGCACACCGTTATAGGCAATCGCACTCATCATCGAAAGAACCTGAAGCGCGGTTACACTGATCTCGTGCCCCATCGCGATGCGCGTGCAGCTGATCTTCGACCAGTTTTTCGGTGAATAAAAAATACCCGCTTCCTCACCGGGCAGGCCGACGCCAAGACGGTTCCCGAATTGAAAAGCCTTCAGACTGTCATATAGAAGTTGATCCCCCATCTTCAGCGCAATTTTTGCGGTGCCAATATTGCTGGAATGCTTAACGATATCAGCCACGGAAATCTCACCTTCGCCATGGCTGTCCCGGAGGGAGCGACCTCCATAAACCCAATATCCGTTTTCGCAATCGATGATGTCGGATTCTTTCACAATCCCATGATCAAGCGCCGAGGCAATCACGGCGGCTTTCATCGTGGATCCCGGTTCATAGTTAAACGCAATTGCGCGATTACGGCGCCACTCAGGCGGAGCTTTTCCGTAACGATTAAGGTCGTAGGTCGGGTACGACGCCATCGCGAGGATTTCACCCGTGCGCACATGCTGAACGATGGCCCAGGCGGCTTTGGCATTAAAATCACGACAGGTTTTTTCGATGACCTGCTCAACTTTATATTGAATCTGCTGATCCAGCGTCAGCACAACGTCGGCACCATCTTCCGGAGCAATATCAACCGTGCGGGCGCTATAGATTTCCCGCCGACGCCCGTCCTTTTTGCTAACACGCAACCCGGCCTTACCCCGTAAATACTCATCCATTCGCTGCTCAATGGCCGCCCCCCCCATGCCTTCGCGGTTGGCAAAGCCAATCACATGCGCCATCATCGCGCCTTTGGGATAGTTACGCACCGGAACTTCCGCAAGCTTTACACCGCGCAAATATATATTGGTTTCCACTCCGTCTACGAGTTGCTCAGGGGTGTACATCGAACCTAAGTCCATCTGCCTGAAACGAGTCAGCTGATGATCGGCAGCGTATGGCTTAATGATCTTGTACTGGGAGGAGGTCTGCTCCAGCTTGGCCGCGATTTCGGCTTCTGGAATATCAAATTCCAGCGCAAGATATTTGCTCACCGTGGCGGCATCGCCATGCTCTGCAATATATTTTGGGTCGGCGTAGACATGATAGGCCGCGTGATCCATCGCAAGAATCTGACCGTTACGGTCCACGATGCGACCCCGGTTCCCCACCGGTTTCATCTCCAGCATTCGTCCTTTTTCGATGGGACCGCAGACCCAGGGTTCCGGCCTGAGGTGCAACAGGGAAAGGCGAACGGAAAGCCCCCCAAATACAAGCAGGATTGCGGCGGAAAGCATCGCAATCCTTTTTTTGTAGCGAACTTCTGCCATGTTGCATTCCTATTTTCTATAGGCGACAGAACTGTTTTTCGGGTTTTGCTGATAGCGAATGCGCACAATTTGCGAATCGGGCGGCATGCGCATGCCCAGTCGATGCTTTTTAATCGCTTGCGTCAAATTTCCAGGAGCCGTAATGGTGGACCAATGATCCTGCTCCCGCACCAAACCTTTTTGCGCAGCCACCAGTTCAGCTTCCTTCTTTTTAATCTCCTTGCCGAGGGCATCGCAGCGTGAGCAGAGCCACATGTAGCTCAGGCCGAGCACGGCGACCAGCACCAGTACATTGGCAAGCACCACCGGAAACGGAACCTGAACCTGGTTCTTTTTCATCTTTTTTTTCTTTTTGCGCTTTGCCGCCATAACTAACCCTCCACCTCTACCGCGCGCAGCTTTGCCGAGCGCGAACGCGGATTCACCGCCTGCTCTTCATCGCTGGCCACCAAAGGCTTCTTCCAAATCCATTTCACGGGCGGCTCTTCAAAAATCCGCCGAACTCCACCTTGCTGCAGCGATTCCTCGCGAGGCACATGGCAATTAAAAAATTGTTTTACCAACCGGTCTTCCAGACTATGGAATGTCAATACCACCATACGACCCCCGGGAACCATGCGCTCTATCATCGACTCCAGTACCCTCTCGATGCCGGCCAGTTCATCGTTCACGGCCATGCGCAAAGCCTGAAAGGTCTGGGTAGCCGGATGGGTTTTCTTTCCCCGGCGGCCCCCTTTGGCCCGCTCGACAATGCCAGCCAATTGAGCGGTGGTCTCAATTTCCATTTTCCCGCGCGCCTCAACAATCGCCCGTGCAATCCGCCGCGATGCGCGATCTTCGCCATAGCGATAAATAATATCGGCCAGTTCCTGTTCACTCGCCGTGTTCACCAGATCGGCAGCACGCTGATGCTCGCTCTGATCCATCCGCATATCGAGTGGTCCATCGTTCTGAAAACTGAATCCGCGATCCGCCATATCCAGTTGAAAAGAGCTTACGCCCAAATCGAGTAAAACCCCGTGAACCGGCCCGATTCCAAGCCGATCCAGTTGTTCGGCCATATTTGCATAATTATCGTGAACCAGTTCAACCCGCTTGCCGTTTTTCGATTTTAATCGAGGTTGAACCCGCTCTATCGCATCCATATCACGGTCAAACCCAACCAGGACTCCACCTTCCGAAAGGCGGTCAAAAATTTCAGAAGCATGCCCGGCATTGCCCAGCGTTCCGTCGACATAAGTCCCGGAAGAATCCGTCATCAGCGCCTCAAGGCACTCTTCTAGCATGACCGGTATATGCACTATGCTTCTTTCCCTTGTTTTGAAACTCGCTCTTTAAGAATCGCGGTACGCTTGCAGGAGGGCGACAGGTCTCCCGGATCGGCACTTTCATGCAAACACGAAAACAAATGCCCGGAGTTCGCCATCGACAAATTGAAGAAGCGGTCTTTCTCCGGCGATACGTCGATCGACTTTGAATAAAATAAATATTTCGCTACATCCAACATGCTCATCCGTATCCCCTTCGCCGATCCATGCCACCGGCAACAAGTCCCCTAATATCCCCCAAAAAACACATTCTCCGCTGCAGACGAATCCTGCGGCAGGGCCAAATCAAAATTCTCAACACTCCAAAGCTCAATACGGGTAAGCGTTCCAACCAGCACCGCCTGCTCTTTTACCTCGGCATGCGCCAGCAGGTTTTCGCTGATCCGGATGCGCCCCTGTGCATCCCACAGCAACATATCGGCACCCGCCGCAAAGGAGCGGATCGCCTGCTGATCCATCCGATCAACAGGACCGCCTGCACGCAGCAGATCGAGGCGCCGCATCATTTCTTCTGCGGTATAGAGATAAAGACAGCGTTCATCCGGATGCGGAAAAGCGAACAGCTGATGGGAGTCTCCGGCAAGATTTCGCCAGACCGATGGGAAGATCATACGGCGCTTGGCATCAAGGGAATGCGTATACGAACCAACAAACAATGCAGGTATATTTTGATTCACCGTCATGACACTATCTCCACTTCGCTCCCTTTCGAGGGATTTTATGCCACTTTAACCCACCTTGCGTCAAATTGATTTCCCCTGTTTTTTTCGGGGTTTTTAGAATTTTTTGCAGAAATCTAGGGTGCCCACCTGAAACCAATGCTCCGATAGCGCCA
>CAZWZW010000215.1:0-5300 GCA_964639125.1 uncultured Verrucomicrobiota bacterium | reverse complement strand
GGTGTATCGGGACGTTCGAACTAAGGCGCTCGGGGTGGCGAGGTGCGCTTAACAACTCCCGAGCTGAGAGGACGGCCATAGGAAGGCCACAGCTTCACCACTACGCAACGCACTTGACTAATGGTTCTACTGCCATGAACAAACGAGGGATTTCAACCCCGCAGGAACAAATCATCTTCCAGCAATCTGGATTGGGCTTTCCGGCGAAACCCTGAATATCGTACTGGAGAAAAACTCGGTGGGGCACAGCTTAAACGACGGAGTCCATGTGCTCCGGATACCACCCTGCAACATGCCCCAGTCTGCCAGCTCCGAACAGAACCACTTGTCCGGATTCTCGCAGTCGCGACGGGTCACAAACCCTCCAATGCCCGACCAGTCATACTTGCACCCGATCTTGCTCAAGACGGCGAGCAGGATCGCCTCGGCCTGATCGGACGTGTGATCAAAGTCAAACCATGTCTGGTTGTCAGAGGGCACAAACGGCTGACGGTGAACGCCTTTGAACTGGATCGACTCGATCTCGTGATCGGGCGTCAGCACCAGTCCGGTCTTTCCGTAGATGCTGATAATCTCCGGCTCGCTCAACTGGAAACGTAGCGAAGCGTGGGACTGGTCGCCGCGTGTCATTCTCATGATGAATGCTGACCCGCGTCCCTTGCCGTTGTGGCCTATAGCCTGAACCTTCATCCGCTTCTTCCGTCCAGTACGCTTTGTGCTACGATGGATACGATAGCAACAAGGGCGATGCCCACGATGACCTTGATATCATCCGAGGCCGCAATGGCCGTGACGGAAGCCAAAGCGATGGAAGCCTTCTTGCTCATGCCCGAGTTCTGGGATTGATCGGCCATTATTGCTTCCTCGCGATCTGAATCTTAAAGCCTTCCGGATCGGTAATGGTCAGCCCGCCTTCTTCGACGATCTCAAATTTGTAGCCCGTCTTGGCCTGAATAAAATTACCGACTACTTGCTTGCCGAGTTCATCGAGCGCGACGTTGTACACCTGTCCGTCTTCCCCGACCCAGCCAAAGGTGATGTTTGAGTTTTCAAGGTACGCCACGGGATCAATGCGGCCATTACCGTCGAGGTCAAACATGGAGCATCCTGCGACAAGTGTCAGTGCGAGTGCTGCGAATAGTGCTTTCTTCATCTGGTTCTCCTTGTTGGTTTACAAATCAAAACGGGCCGGAAAAGGGAGCGCCTGCGGCGGCATGACTCAGGATGGCGGAGATGATCAGCTTGACAATCACTCCTGAGACCACGAGAGAGACTGAGGTAATGGCCCACATCATGCCCCTGAGCAGATTGTTATGGCGGTCGATCTTGGTTTGGATGGAGACGGTTCCGTTGTCGATAAATAGGCGCTTTTCAATCTTGGATGCGGTCTCTTTGATTTCCACTTGGCCTTCGATCATATCTTCGTGCAATTGTGTCAGCTTTTGAAAACGGAGATCGCCTTCATGGAGTCTGGAGTCATGTTCTTTTATCATGTCGGATAGCTCCTTGATGGTTCCTATCTGTTCACAGCAATCTCTGTCCATCGGTATACCTCTTCGAATTTCGTGCGCTCACCCTGCGTGACCTTGATTATCCTTAAATATCTTTAAATGGTTACTTATACAAGAAAATTCATGGAAATAAATATCACTCTATACGAAGTTCTGCCGAGTAGAATCCGTTGGTTGCATCGCCAATCTTGAAAACAAGCTCTTTGCCGAGCGGCGTCGGATCACCGCCCGCTGTCTCGCTGAACATCGGCTGGATGTACAATAGCTTCGGGTATCTCGGGACATAGTTTGTGGCATTCACCGTGCGGAACTCCGTGATCACCGCATTGGCCGCATTGGTCTGGTACTCACACTGGTACACAAAGTTTGTCACCATCACGTACCGAATCGAAGGAGTCGTGTTTGGAGGGATAGCAGGTATAGGGGGGATACTCTTGTGGATCGGCACAAAAGGAGTCGGGTCGCCCGCTGGCGGCTTGTTTGTAAGCGCGGCCCCATCCCCCGCAATCACGGAGGACAGGAGGGTAATGCCGCACAAAATGGATAGAAGGAGTTTCATGTTTTTACCTCCCCACCCCCTATTGGAAAGGCAACTGATTCCCGTTCTCATCGACGCAGAAGTGGATTGCAATATTGGAATTATTGGTAAGACCGGAATAGACCCCTTTGCAGTTCATGAATTCAACCTGTCCGGCTGTAGGGGCATAGTCGCCAAACCAGTTTGTTCCGGTGCTCTGGAATTCGCAATCAGCAAAGGTAAGATCAAGAGCGATAGGGTCATACTCTGTGAAATCAAACATTGGGCCACTGGCATTGAAGACACAATCTTTAAAGTGGGCCTTAAACGCCTCCCCCGACCAAAAACCAGCACCTCCTATGAAATTAGTAGAACCTCCGAAATAACACCCGCTTATTGTTTCATCGTCACTCGCCATAGACGTTTCAATAGATCCCGGAAAAAAAACATCTTTAAATATAGTGTAATTAAAGGAGCCATAAGCGGCTAACTGACCATCACCCTCGCGGATTATATCGCCAACCACTCCGCCCCTGATTGCGCATCTGCCCGATGCCGATTCTTTCACCAAGAGCGTAGATATATTGCAGTTGAGAAGGCCGAGGTTCTCCGTCGCCTTTTCGAGCGTGAGCTGGCTTAAACCAAGGCCACTCAAAATCAGTGGACCAGTGGCATCGTTGGTTACTGAAAAGATTCCGCTGTCGCTCTTGATGTACGCACGTTGAAGTAAATAGCCCGAACTGCCGCCTCCTGTCGCAGATCGACGACCGCTGTAATCCGCCATGGCCTGTGGGCATACAACATGAATATTCTTCTTGAAATAGAAATTTGTATTTCCAATGTCATAATCTCCCGGTTCAAGATATAGAATTCGCTTGGTTCCGTTGGTGGCTTCGGTTAAAGCGGCCAGTTCACCATATGCGGAAAGAAAGGCCGCGCCGTTGTCTGCCGAAACATTTCCCGCCTTAACCGTTCGGCCATAAGGTCCGGCCACGTTGCCGATACGATGTCCGCCAAGGGTTGCGCCGTCCATCCAGCGGAGTTGAGGCCCGCCTAGAGCATCCGGCACTCCGATGAGATCAAAGGGGTTGCCAGCAATAGAATCCACCGTTGCAACAGTTCCAGTAGGTGCCCGCAGATTCACAAGCTCAACGGAGACCTGTGCATGGCAGACGATAGCAGTGAATAATAGTGCAGTGATTAGTCTTTTCATTTTAGTCTTCCTTTATGCTGTAGATGTTTGTTGAGTAGCCCAGTGCCGATAAATCGAAGTCCTGTAGCCCCCCGCCAATCTTTCCAATTGCCGCGTCCAGTTCGGGCCGCATAGCCGCCCACGACACATCCCAAGAACCCATTGTGGTAACCAGAATCGGGGTGTCGTTGATAAACAAAACGGCAGGGGAGCCGGAATCGCCGTTAAACAATTTATTGTCAGGGTGATAAGCTTCGTCATAAGGCCCGGAGGTTGGGTCTTTCTGATATCCACGACCTCCAATTTGATTCGGGTAATTGGACATATATTTTCCGCGCATCAGATAGACACAGTTGGCTTTATCGCGGTAAACAAACGGAACACCTGCCAGATGCCCCGGCAACCATTTGTAACTATTGGAGGGTAAGACCTTTAGTGGCGTAATCGAAGAGGGCAACGGCGCATTGAGCTTATAGAAAGTGACATCCGGCCCAAGCAACCAATACCTCTGACCGGGCAGTTGAGCGGCCACGCTTCGTTCAACGACCGTCCGCTCAATCGTCTCATTATCCGCCGTCACGAACCGAACGGTTTTGTTGGTCCAATAGGTCCACAAATCATAGTGGGAAATCATGGCGATGTGGTTAGGCGTAACCGCTATCGGGCAACGCGCACGACCACCAACTTCATTCCATACCCCGATCCCGGTCATATCCAGACTGGAAGCCCAGCTATTTGTGTTCCGCACATACACCTTGTTGGCGTGGTCGGTGTGGCTGAACAGATAGGACTGCGGATCAATCTTGCGGATCGTCAGCGACTCAATGGCAGAATCAACATCTGCCGTGCCGGACAGAACCAAGTCAACCGTTGCATTAGTTCCCTGAAAATACCGGCATATTGAGTTCGGCGGGCCACTGCTCATTACGTTACCGCCTAAAACTGAATCGGTCGGATAGCTGATAGTAAAGGAAACCAAACTCGATACGCTATCGGGGTCGGTTTCATAAGGATTCTTTCGCCAGAAATAGACCTGAAACCAATCATGGTCGCCAAAAGTCCCGGCAGGTATCGGAATACGGATTCGACCATAGTTTCCATTTGTCGGATACAACTGAACATAATCATCATGCTGGTACGCATCTCCTTCCAGCGTGAAGTCAGCCCCATTGGTGAAGACCACCCCATAGACAAAGTTACTGGTATTAATTCCGGTATTCATTGCCAGCCCTACCACTGCGTTAAGGTCGCTTGGGAAAGAGCTATTGGTAGAGTCTCCGCTATAATTAGTAAGCAGTACTACACCATTAACGGAGGTGTCTTCATACTCGAAGTTTGGATTTTCATCGGTGTATTCATAGCCCGACAAGGCATACCGAAGAGTGTTTGTGGTGTTCCCGATATAAGTCCGGTTCCACTGGTCCGAAACGCTGACATTGAATAGGTATGGAACAGTAAATCCACCGAAGGTCAGCGTGTAAGTTCCATCAAAATCATAAGGCTGAGTCGCCCGCCACCCTCGTTCCAGATCATTTTTAGTTATAAGGCTGTATTTCCCCTGCCAATTAAGATGCCCCCTGAAATTTGTGGTGTTGACTGTCCGAGGGGGATCATCCACCAAAGGAAACGCACTCACGGAATCAGCACCTATTACCAGCCGAGTATCGTTTGTGATGCCAACAGCTTCTTCAACACTTTCCGCCGAACGGTTTGCAAGGATATTATACTCCAGTGACACGTCCTTGATGGTTGTGATTTTTTCCACATCATAAATCTGGTCAACGTCGTTGGTGACATGGCCATACTCGTTTGTGAACGTGGTCGTTTCCGTAGTGCCATACGGCTCCGCCCAGAATGGAACAGGATAGCGAGTGGATAAAATCAGGTTCGTATTGATGAAACGCGAAATCGGAACCTGCTTGGCTCCGTACACATCTATCCATACCTGATCTTCGATGGCCTGCGGGTAGTAGACTTCGCTACTGCTCGTATGTGCCGCCAGTAAAAGTAACAATAATATAAGGAATCGCATTAGTACTCAGTTTCCCGTTTTCATCCAGTCCGGCATATCCATCCGGTT
>CAZWZW010000214.1:0-5335 GCA_964639125.1 uncultured Verrucomicrobiota bacterium | reverse complement strand
TCCAAAATATAACCCGAATGCGAAAGCTACTAGAAAGAAAAACAAGGGGAAGAAAACGAAATGATAAAGCCGCTTATGATCTTGCTTTTCATGGGTTGGGGCTCTTGGGTCTCTGCCCGACCCAACATGGTGTTTATTCTGGTGGATGACCTCGGCTATTCCGATGTTGGATGTTATGGCAATACGCTGCACGAAACGCCGAACGTCGATCGGCTGGCGCGCGAAGGCATGCGCTTCACCGATGCCTACGCCGCCTGCGCCGTCTGTTCGCCGACCCGCGCCAGCATTCAGACCGGGCAATATCCGATTCGCTTTGGCATCACCGACTGGATTCCCGGCGCGCGCAAGCCCAACACGCCGCTCAAAGAAAGGTTTACCGAGCGGATGCTGCCGCTCGAAGCCGTCACCCTTGCCGAGGCGGTGAAGGCGCATGGATACAAAACCGCGTTTATCGGCAAGTGGCATCTCAACGCCGCAGGGCAGGAATCGGGCTTTCCGGAAGACCAGGGCTACGATGTCAATATAGGCGGCCATCACAAAGGCTCTCCGCCGGGCGGATATTTTGCGCCGTTCAAGAATCCCCGGATGGAGGACCAGCCGGACGATGCCTATTTAACGGATCGCCTGGGCGACGAGGCCGTTGGTCTGATCGAGCAATATGGGCGGAATCCAGACAATCCATTTTTCCTGATGCTCGCGTTCTATACCGTGCATAACCCGCTTCAGCCTAAACCGGAGCTGAAGAATTATTACAGCGAGAAGCTTGAAAAGAACCCTTCCTGTCCTTGGACCAATCCAAAGTATGCCGCGATGGTCCACAGTATGGATGAAAATGTCGGGCGCGTGCTTCAGGCATTGGACCAGCAGGGGCTGGCCGACGATACGATTGTGGTTTTCTTTTCTGATAACGGCGGCCTGCATTGGAATACCAGTAATCGTCCGTTGAGCAAGGGCAAAGGTTACTACCACGAAGGGGGAGTCCGTGTGCCGCTCATCGTCCGTTACCCCGGCCGCGTTGCCGCGGACACAGAGTCGGACGTGCCGGTGATTTCCAATGACCTGTTTCCAACGCTGCTCGATCTGGCCGGTCTTCCGCTCCTGCCCGAAGCGCATAAAGATGGCTTGTCGCTCAAACCGGTTTTCGAAGGCGGCACGCTGGATCGTAAGGCGCTCTATTGGCACTATCCGCATTATCATGGAGCAGGGGAAACTCCCTCCAGTGCCATTCGTATGGGCGACTACAAGTTAATCCGCCACTATGAAACGGGTAAAGTCGAGTTGTACCACCTGCGCGACGATATCGGCGAAACCCATAACCTCGTCAAGCAGATGCCCGAAAAAGCCGCGGAGCTGGCCACTGCGCTCGATGCCTGGCTGACCGAACAAAAAGCCTATATTCCCGGCCCCGACCCCGACTATGATCCCGCGAAATCCAACGCCAAAAATAAAAAAAGGAGGAAATCATGAAGCGCTTGATCCTGGTCTTGCTTGTTTTTTCCTATGCCGTAGCGGCCTCCGCAGAACCGCTCAAGGTAATGACCTATAACGTGTGGCTGGGTTTCAATAAAAAGCAGAACCTTGAACTCGGCGCGGAATGGATCGCATCGCAAAATACGGATGTATTGGCGTTGCAGGAGCTGAAGGGCTTCAATCAGGATCAATTGGAGGCCGCCGCGAAAAAGTGGGGCCATGCCTATGCCGTTATCTTTGCTCGCAAGGGCGGTTTCCCGCAGGGGTTGACGTCGAAAACGCCGATTGAACTGGTCGGGCAGATCCAGCCGGAAAACGATCCGAAACTGCGCGGCACGCTGCATTGCAAGACGGCGGGTATCCATCTTTTTGTTGTTCATTTTGATCCGCGCAATTATTTGCGCCGCCAGAAAGAGTCTGCCGCTGTCGCCGACCGGGTGAAGCCGCTGACAGAGGCCGGCGAAAAGGTGATCGTGCTGGGCGACTTTAATGCGCACTCCATTGCCGACAGGGAAATCATGGCCACCAAAACCGCGCTGCTCGAAAAATGGCGGGCTAAAGAAAAGACGGGTGCGCGCTACCGTTCTTTCGATCAAAATGGTGCGCTCGATTTTTCGGTTATGCAAACGTTGTTTGACGCGGGGCTGGTTGATCCGTCGGTGAAGCCGACGCCCACGTTCCCGACCCGCCTGCTTTTCCCGGATGTGACGCAGGAGGAGTTTGAAGGGCGTCAGCAACGGATTGATTTTATTTTGGTAAGTGGGCCTTTGGCGGGCGGAACGCTTTCGTATCCGCGGGATGAAGTGCTGAATAAAATTTCCGACCATTATCCGGTCATTCTGGAGGAAAAATGAGACGGGTGTTTTTATTGATGATGGTCTGCGCATCGGCTTTGGCCGCGCGGAAACCGAATGTGCTGTTGATTGTGGCGGACGATCTGGGCTACAGCGATTTGTCGTGCTACGGCAATACTCGTGTACAGACGCCGAATATCGATAAGCTGGCAGCAAGCGGCATCCGTTTGACCCAGTTTTATGCAGCTGGGCCGGTCTGCACACCGACGCGCGCGTCGATTGTCTCCGGAAAATATCCTCTGCGCTACAACATCGAGGCCATCTTCCGCGACCGCGGCGAATACCTCCCCGCCGGCAATACGCTGCCACAGCTGATGAGAGACGGCGGCTACGCGACGGCGCTGGTCGGCAAGTGGCATCTGGGCGGGCTGCGCCTGAAAGATCGTGAATTGCGCGATACGGTCGATGGGCCGCATCAGCACGGCTACGACCACTATCTTTGCCAGATTGAGGAATATCCGCTTCGCACAGAGTATTTTAAGCGCGGAGACCTCTATTCGCGCGGCGGAACCTGTCTGCTGGAAAATGAAAAGCAGCTGGGCGAAACTCATCCGTATTATCCGATGTTTTTTACCGACATCATGGGCGAGGAAACGATCCGCCTGCTGAAAAAGTTCCAGACATTGGGAAAACCGTTCTTTATCCACGCAAACTTTCAGGTTCCGCATTTGCCGCTGGAACGCGCGCCGGAGCCGCACTGGAGCGCAACGGCAGCTGAGGGAATCTCTGAAGGTCAGCACCGCATTCGCTCCATGCTGGCGCGGTTGGACTGGCAGGTGGGTCGGGTGCTCGATGCTGTCGGCGACAACACGCTTGTGATTTTCACCTCTGATAACGGAGGGCACAAGGCCTCGAACAACGGTCCGTTGCGTGGCATGAAGGGCGATCTTTACGAGGGCGGCATCCGCGTGCCGTTTATCGCCAGCTGGCCGGGTCGGATTAAGCCGGGCTCTTTGTCGGGTGACCGCGGGCACAGCAACGATATTTTGCCAACTATTTGCGCGGCGGTCGGCATTACGCCTCCTTCGGCAGGAAACTATGATGGCGACAGCATTCTGCCGCTGCTTGAAGGCGGGGTGCTGAACCGCGCCGACGAACCGGAGTTCTGGTATTTTGACAAGAACCTCAACCGCAAAAAAAAGAAGAAGGGTACGCTGACCGGCGCGGTGCGCCTCGGCGACTGGAAGCTGCTCACCGCCTATGGCGAGCCGAAGGAACTCTACAACCTGAAAGCAGATCCGAGGGAAACCCGAAACCGCATGGCCGATATGCCGGAAAAGACCGCCCAGTTGGCAACGCTTCTGGCGGACTGGTTGGCAGAGCCGCGAAAAACCTACAAAACAGTGAGATAGAAATATGAAAAAAACAGCTTTTGTCCTGTTAATACTTTCGGCGGCACTTTGCAGTTCAGCGCGGTTGCCGAATATTATTTATATTTTGGCCGACGACCTGGGAATGGGCGATCTGGGCTGCTACGGGCAGGAAAAAATCAAAACCCCGAATATTGACCGCATTGCGGAACAGGGCGTGAAGTTTACCCAGCACTACAGCGGGCAGGCGGTTTGTGCTCCGTCACGCTGTTCGCTCCTGACCGGGCTGCATCAGGGGCATGCCTACATCCGCAACAACAAAGAGCTTCCGCGCGAGGGGCAGATCCCGATCCCGGCGGATACCTTCACGATTGCGGAAATGCTGAAAACCAAGGGCTATGCCACGGCGTGTATCGGCAAATGGGGACTCGGTTATCCCGGCAGTGAGGGCGATCCGAACAATCAGGGATTCGACTATTTTTTCGGCTACAACTGCCAGCGGCAGGCCCATCAGTATTACCGGAACTATCTTTGGGAAAACGACCACAAGGTGCTTTATCCGGACAACAAGGATATATCAGGCCCCAATTATAGTGCCGACGAAATGACCAAGAAGGTGCAGTGGTTTGTGGGGGAAAACAAGGACCGCCCGTTCTTCCTCTATTGGGCGACACCGGTGCCGCATGTCTCCCTCCAGGTGCCGGAGGATTCCCTGAAGCCGTACGAAGGGCTTTGGCCGGAAACCCCCTACAAGGGAAGATACAAACCCCAAACCGGCATGGGCTATACCAGCCATGCGACCCCGCGCGCGGCCTATGCCGCCATGATCACCCGCATGGATCGCGATATCGGCAAGCTGATGGCGCAGCTCGATGAACTGGATCTTGCGGACAATACCTTGGTCATCTTTGCCAGCGACAACGGGGCAACCCATGCCGGCGGTGTCGATCCCGAATTCTTCAACAGTAATGCCGGAATGCGCGGGCTGAAAGGCCAGCTTTACGAAGGCGGAACCCGCGTACCATTCATTGCGCGCTGGCCTGGAAAAATTCAGCCCGGCACAACCAGCGACCATGTCTCTGCCTTTTGGGACATGATGCCTACCTTTGGCGAAATGACCGGTGCAACGGTTCCCGCCGGTCTCGACGGTATCAGCCTGCTGCCTGCGTTGACCGGGAAAGCCCAGCCGAAGCATGATTTCCTCTATTGGGAGTTCAATGCCAAAAACTACAATGGCGGGCAGGTGGCTGTTCGCGTGGGCGATTGGAAAGGGGTCAAGACCCAGCAACTGAGCAACGGGCGCAGGGGAAAAAGGAAAAAAGACACGGGCCCGCATACGCCCGGCAAGCTGCAACTCTACAACCTGAAGGCCGATCCCTTTGAACAGCATGATGTTGCCGCACAGCACCCGGAAATCGTCGAACGGCTGGAAGCCCTGATTCGGCGCGAGCATACGCCTTCTGAGCTCTTTCCGTTTAAACCCCTGGATTAATTGAGCCCGTCCCGCTCAAACGGAATCGTTGATGTAAAAGCATAGCCACCTCGATGGAGGGGCGCTCGCCGAGCGCCCGGGCGGAGAGGTGATTGCGCCGAAAAGAAGCAATCTCGCCCCTCCAGTACATAAACGAAGCGGATACGACATTTCTTAAACCTAGATCCGGGAATGGAAATGAAGGAAACGGTGTTTTGTATAGTGATATC
>CAZWZW010000213.1:0-5397 GCA_964639125.1 uncultured Verrucomicrobiota bacterium | reverse complement strand
AGTGCGCTGTAGCGTGCAGCACAATGCCATTGCATATTAAATTTTTCACAACCGCTGCGCTAGCACCCAAGGGCATAATAAAGGGCCCTACGGGCGAGGATGGGGAGATCATTGATTGTTCCAGAATAACCTTTCCAAGCACCAGAGTCTCCTCCCCAATCTCCCCCTCTCTAGCGCAAGCCTGCCGCGTGCGCGTAGCGTTTTACGCTGCGGTTGTAACAAATTACGCATCCTCAGTCAAAGAAGCTTAGTGCGAAGCCCGCTAAAACAGTGGTTCTATGCACCCATTCCCCGGTAAATGACGATGAACCTTTTTTTAATGCCCCCGCATTATTCCGTAGCCCGCACTTGAATAAACAATGCTTCGTTATTCATCCAGTCGCCCCCCAGAACAACTCTCATGGTTTCGATCTCATCATTTAAACTCACCTGCGATTGAACTGCGGCTGTATCTTCAGTCCATTCGATTAAATCCGTCGAGACCCAGACCGAATAGGAAACACCACTCAGCCCGACATCGCGGCGCGTGTAGCTAAACACACCGTCAACAGCATCGAGCGGCTGGGTGATCGCGCTACTGCGCCCCGCCAAAAAAGGATCCATCCCCCAGAGCCGCTCGGCGTGGTTGCTCAATCCATTGCCATCCCAATCGGTCCACGGATCACTGAGTTCGTTGCCAAGCCATCGAGCCGCCCAAACAGCATAATCGGTCTGCCTAGGTCCACTGCCACGAATATAATCAATCTCGAAATCACCGGAGCTCCCCGCGGGATCGATCCGCAGGCGGGTAATCACCTGATCCAACCACTCGGGCTCACGCCCGAGGTCGAAGATCAGTTCCTCCCAGTCCCCTGCTCCAGCGTAAGTCGCCGAAACCTGACGATCGCCGCTAAAGACATCATTTGTCGAGGTGCCCCAAAATACATCCAGCGTACCGTTCGTGCGACTGCGGTAGCGCAGCCGAACCTGCAAAGCACTGTTCCCCTCGAAAGCAAAATCTATTTTTGTCAGTTGCGGATCGGAGTCGACAATCGAACCAGCCAAGCGGCCATCCGCAACTTCGAGTCCGCTGACGTGCGTATTGGCACTCCAGCCGCCAAAGTCATCCGCCACCGTAAACTCGGTATGATCACTGGCAGATTCGACAAAGCCAAAGGCATCGGTGCCCGCTGCGGCTTCGTCCTTGTCCGTTGTTCCATCACGATCAGAATCCAGCGTCGCCCAGACCGGCGCACTGCTCCACTGTACGCGAAAGGTATTTTGATAACGCTGGGTCGACACCGGGCGAAGATAGAGGTCTCCGTTCGGTTCCAGAAAATACCCGGAAGCGTTGGATGCCTCCAGGCTCGCCAAGGAAGTATGGCGTCTGCCGGGGGGTAGACTCAGACTCAGGCCGTCCAGCTTGCCAAAATCCTTGATACGTATCAGCACACGGTCGCCAATTTCGGTATCATCGAAGGTAATGTCCACCAACTTCGTTACAGGCAGGCTTTCGAAGTAAAAGGTATAGAGGAAACGATCGTTGACGATAAAGGGCAACTGGTGGACATAGTCGATAAATCCATCGATGAAATACACGCCCTCCGTGGAGGTTCCCGGCTTGGTTCGAATCACACTGAGTTTGACACCGCCCCAGGAGGTGCGGACCTGCGCGAAACGATGTGGGCTCACCAGATTGTTTTCCCAGTTATCCGGCTTCATTTCATCACCCGTCCGCATAAAGGGGTGATTGGTGATGATCGCACCGCCAGGAAGCCCCGCCACGGACCCATCCAGATCATAGATGACCTGCCCCCAAGAGCGAGGGTTCCCGCGCGCAGAGGGATTTTGGTATCCCTGCGGGATGAAGTCGTAGGTCCCATGCACATTACGCGGTGTGCCTTCGTGGTCCCAGGTAAAGCCGGAGAAGCGGTGATTCAAATGCTTGATCGCAGCTCCACCATTCTGAAGAAGGAAGGCGTTCTCCGCATCCCAACCCACCATGTGATTATCAACCATCTGCCCTGCACCATCATAGACTCGATACATATAGGCACTACCTCCCAGTAAGTTTCCATGGCCACTGTCTGCGATCAACATCGATTCCTTCACGATTTGATAGGTCGCCAAAAAGATGGCGATTTTGTTATCCGAGAAGGTGTTGTTTTCATAAATGATATTCTCTCTACGCTCGCCGATTCCGGCATAAACGGCCACATCATTGCTGAACCAGGCGCAGTCGTTCAGCCGATGTGGCCCGTTATGTTTCCATGGTTCGTTCTTAAAGATGGAGTGATCCTGATTGAGCTGATCATTACAATCCAGACCGCTCATGCAACTGTGTGCCGTATTACGGTCGAACGTGCCCAGCGGTTCCCTTGCAGGTTGCGCACCGGCATAGTAAGCCAGCGATTGTGACGGCTGCAAGGGTATCGGCGGGAATATAAACCAATACCCCGTGCCTTCGGTGCCGGCGGCAATGTTATCTTCAAAGGTATTGTTTGGATTGGTAATCCAGAAACTGGCCGGTGTGCGATTTTGAGGTACGTCGTCTGAGTTATCCGATGGCGTCAACTCATCCCCCGGCTCCGGACGACGCGTGAGCAAAACCACGTTATTGCGAATCACATTAAAGCGCTCAGCACCGTTCTCCAGGAAGATCCCATGCCCAAGGTGGTCGTAGCAGAAGTTATCCTCCACCGTAATGTAGTCCGTGCCATGAATCGTCACGGCGCGACTGAAGGAGTGGTGGATACTGCTGTTGCGCACGTACTGTTCCTGCGCCTGATCGGTCAACAAGTGCCAGTGCACCGGATAGCGCCCCATCACACCGGTTTGCCCCATGCGATAGAGTTCAACGCCTTCGACATACAAAGCCCCCGGATCCATCGACTCACTACCCATCGCCATCGTGTGGCCACCGAAACCGTCGATAACGGAGAAAACATCCCCCTGAACTTTGACATCGCGACTCAGCAGTCCGACTTCCGCTTTGAGCTCGATTGACCAGCTCTTGTTGTCCGTAGGGCGCGTATGCGTTTCCGTGACACCGGTGTGTGCATACTTCAATGGGAGCGCCAGCGTCACCGTCAAACCATCGCCTGAAACCGAGGCAATCACCCGCTCCTCCGCGTGATTCCAATTGAGGTCGGTCGAGGTGATGACGATTTCCTCGCCCGGCAACCAGTCCACCGGATCATCCAGCGTCAGTGTCGTGGCACCGGCGACCGCAGTCGCGCCGAGTTTTGTCCAGGACACACGCTCAGGGCCGTGCAGATGAATCGTTCCGCCATTCATGGCGCCAAGAAATTTACTCCCCATTCCTCCAGGGTTGTCCTCGGAAGCCAGCCCTTTCAGCGTCAGCGTAAACTTATGTGGATAACGCGCCGCATGGGTGCCGACTTCAAACTCAGCGCCTGTGCCCATCACCATCAGCCAGTCACTACGTAGCGAGCAATCCGCATCCGGATCGGCGGTGAGTTTCCCCATGACAGTAAGCGAGCCGCACTCCTGATCACCATCGAGCGTCACCTCGACGTTCATTGGAATCGTCACCTCATCTTCAAACGCCGGCAGTGTGCCGTTCCAGGTCTCCGGATCGCTCCAATCACCACTTTGCCTCGCGGTAACCGAAGCCGAGACAATCGCCTGCACCGTGACATTCGACGCTGGCGAAATGGTGCCGTAATGATTCAGAACATCACGCGTTTGCACGGTGTAGCTGTATTGCTGTCCACTGGTTAGTCCATAATCGACATAAGCCGGGCTGAACTGCCAATCACTACTGGTTCCTCCGGGATTACCACTAGTTTCGGTGAACAAGTACTCCACCCTATTCGCATCAGTCGCGACGACAGAGCTCATGCCAACAGACGAGTCCGAGAACGGCACCGGTGCCACCTCAAATGCGGCCGGGTTCGGACTTGGTGCGTCCTGATCTGGATCTGCGTGCGAGCCGGGGTTATTGTAAAGAGCAAGTACATCCGCAGCATCCAGCATGCCATCGTAAAGCTGAATATCATAGAGATGCCCATCATACTGGTTTTGAAAGTTTTTCGTATTATTCCCCGTTTGAAATGTGCCCACCCGCACTGACGTCGGCGCAATACTATAGGGCACAAATGTAAGATTCTCCTCATGCTGACCATCGAGGTAAACGACTAGATCCCCAGCCACATTGTCCCATGCGACGACGACATGATGCCAGGTATTCGAACTGATACTCAAATCCAGCTTAACTACCGGACTACCCGCAAATACCTGAATCGTTGTAGCATTCAAGCCAAGGATCCTTGGTCCGGAGGACCATGGTGCAAAAATAATGTCGCTACCCGACATCGAGTCAGCCTTCATCCACAGGCTGTAAGCACCTTGAGTGAGTGAAATAATCGACTCGTCCTTCACCTCAAAGCCCGACTTCTTGGTGCCGTTGCTCATCCCGACTTCCATCGATTGCGCAGGCGCGCCGGAGACAGCCCCAGCTCCAGCTGGCACATCTGGCGTATACAGCGGAGCAAGCGTATTGGTTGTAGCCGTGGTCGGAGCCCCGTTAATACCACCGATGCTGTCAGTCACCCCGCCTTCAAGCCGATAGCGGTGGATGAGATCAGCTTGTAGCAGGACACTGCTCGTAAGAAGAGTTGCGAGGAATAGAATATGGGGTTTCATAACATTGCCCCAATTTGAAATGCACGAGGGGTAATCGTTTTAAGGGGAGTAGTGAGTAGGTTATTGAGGACATCGCATAGGGGGTGAAACAGATGACTCCTCAACTTAACCTTAAAGAACTCTTTCGCGCGGTCAATCGTTATCGTGTCGGAGGTTTTATTCGGCGGTGCTAAGAATTTCATCAAGTTTTTTGTGCATCAGCTGCAGCTTTTCCGAATTCGTGTTGGCGAGATCCTTGTCCTCGCTGGGATCGATCGACGAGTCGTAGAGTTTCCCGGGAATTCCCCCATCCCCGTTGCCGGCGATATATTTCCAGCTCCCCAATGGTGAGGCGCATTTACCTCGAGTGCCTTGAAGCTCTTTCGGGGATTAATAACACCGAAACTCCAACATCACACTCTTGTCTTGAGTCAGCACTTTCACGTTGCGGAGCTCCACCTCCCCCGTGTGGGAGAACATAGACAATTAGCCGAATAGGCCACCTCAAAGCGAATCCCATCCGCCACTAACCCATCTAGGTGAGGTGTCTTCACCCACCGATTACCCGCACAACTCATCATACGGTCGTGCTGTTGATCGGTCATGATAAATACGATATTGGGCTGCTTTGCCGCACCCTCCAGATTGAAAGATAGCAATAGTAATACGACCAAGCCGCCCAAGGTGTATTTAAGTTTAGTGTTCATTCGTTATGCCTCCTGAGGTCTTTAAAGACGCTTAATCTGTAATCAGCATTAAGGCCCGGTTGGC
>CAZWZW010000212.1:0-5404 GCA_964639125.1 uncultured Verrucomicrobiota bacterium | reverse complement strand
GGCTGAGCGATCCGGTTTTGATCTGGCCCGCGTTGGTTGCAACCGCGATGTCCGCAATGGTGTTGTCGGAGGTTTCGCCGGAACGATGGGAAACAACTGCGGTGAATCCAGCCTTGTGCGCCATTTCGATCGCATCAAGGGTTTCCGTCAGCGTGCCGATCTGGTTCACCTTGATGAGGATCGAGTTGGCGGAACCTTCGGTGATACCGCGGGACAGGAACTTCACGTTGGTCACAAACAGGTCGTCGCCCACGAGCTGGCATTGGTCCCCGATCTTGTCGGTGAGGATCTTCCAGCCCGCCCAGTCCTGCTCGTCCATGCCATCTTCGATGGAATCGATCGGGTATTTGGAGATAAGGTCGGCGAGGTAGTCGCTCTGTTCGTCGGAAGAGCGCTTGGCGCCGTTTTCGCCTTCGAACTTGGCATAGTTGTAAACGCCGTCTTCGAAGAACTCGGAAGCCGCACAGTCGAGGGCGATGGCAACGTCCTTGCCTGGCTCGTATCCGGCATCCTTGATGGCCTGCATGATGGCGTCGAGGGCTTCTTCGGTTCCGCCGGCAAAGTTCGGGGCAAATCCGCCTTCGTCACCAACTGCAGTGGAAAGGCCTTTCCCTTTAATAATGGCCTTGAGGGCGTGGAAAACTTCAGCGCCGCAACGCAGGCCTTCTTTGAAGGTCGGAGCGCCAACCGGACGAATCATGAATTCCTGGAAGGCAATCGGAGCGTCGGAGTGGGAGCCGCCGTTGATGATATTCATCATCGGAACCGGCAGGGCCTTGGCGTTGGTGCCGCCGATGTAGCGGAACAGCGGAATGCCGAGTTCGTCGGCAGCAGCGTGGGCAGCGGCCAGAGAAACACCCAGCATGGCGTTGGCGCCGAGCTTGGATTTGGTTTCGGTTCCGTCGAGCTCGAGCATCAGGTTGTCGATGCCGACCTGATCGATGGCATCCATTCCGATGATTGCCGGAGCAATAACGTCGTTTACGTTGTCTACAGCTTTCTGGCAGCCTTTGCCAAGGTAACGGGCGTTGTCGCCGTCGCGAAGCTCAAGCGCTTCGTTAACACCGGTGGAAGCACCGGATGGAACGGCTGCACGGCCGCTTGCGCCGGAATCGAGAGTGATGTCCACTTCGAGGGTCGGGTTGCCGCGAGAGTCGAGAATCTCTCTTGCCAATACATCAATGATTTCTGACATAACTAGTCTCCTTGTAGTTGGTTAAATATTCGTTTTTCCCTGAAATTAAGCCGCCGAATATATCGGTGCCCCCAAAGGGGGGCAACCAAATAAGGCTTAGAATTCTGAGAGAGTGGGGATCACCACTTAATAACGTTCATATCACCGCGGGAGACGCGCTGGGCCTCTCGGGCGGGCACCCAGCGTTCGGAAAATTTGGGCCCCCAGCTGTCGGAGATGGCAATTTCTCCGGTCTGTTTGTTGTAGCCGATAACCAGACAGATATGACCGCCCGACCCGGTGTCTTCGGCCTGTTCGGAGTTGTTTTTCTTTTTCTGTTTTTTTCCGTTGCGTCTGTCTGTATTAACGGCGACGGCTTTCCGGAAGCCTGGCGTGCTCGTCAACCGCCACATGATGGGCAGGCCCATGTCGATATATTTGGAAATATGATCGGGGGCGACCGATCCGTTGATGGGTTCGAGTTCACGGCCATTTGCCGAGATCAGGCTGCTGGTGGCATCCATCATTTCATGGGAATAGGTCCCGCCGCCCACCCCGGTGTTGGCGGCCAGGGCGAGCAGATACATATCGGCGGGAATGTCCATATAGCGCAGGTAGCGTTCCCAGGTGGCGGGCGAGCAGTAGCCTTTCGGCCCCTGGTCGATCATAGGAATATTGCGGATGACCACGTCGCCGTTATCGCGATGTTCGACGCAGGAGGCCATGCGCTTTTTGAGCTCACCCTCTTTGATCTTGTTGACGCGGCCGGCCCGGTCGGCCCGTTCGGAGGTCATGATGCGCAGCGCGGCGTATTTTCCTTCCTGTACGGCGAGCATGATGGCGTGATCATTCCAGTCCCAGCGCCAAACCTTTTCGCGTAGATCGCCTTTGCCCAGCGTATCGCGTTTCGGTTTGCCCAGGACCGGGGTCAGCACATCGTGTACGTGCATGCCGCTGGCCTCGATTTTTTTGGCCATTTCCTTGACGACGCCGGGGCTGATATAGCCTTTCGGTACCGGCATGTCGCCCTGGTTGAGGAAGACAAACGAGAGGCTGTCGACATGCTCTTTACCCCCGTAGAGCACGGTCGTATAGACCGCTTCGGAAAGCACATTGGTGTTGCCGAGTGGATAGGACCGATGGTTTTCCATGAAGTCGGTTTTAGATTCCAACCGCAGCCCCATGCGTTCGGCGGCATCGGCTGTGGGATCATCCCAAAGAAAATCGTCCTGCCAGATTTCCATGCCAAAGAGTTTGTTCAGCTCGGTCCACGGCACAGCATGGAGTTTTCCGCGCCCCTTTCTTGAGAGCAGATATTCCAGATGCTGGACATCGGCTTCTACAAAGGTATTGAAGGGAACCGTGACCGTTTTCCCTCGGGTGGTTTTCAATACAACGGTTTTGTTGGCGTTGACTTTTACCACTTTCGCCTCAACCGTGCGTCCATTCAGGTTTGTCCACTTGCGCGCGTCCGCCGCGGTTGTTGCAATCAACAGGATCAGAACGCTGGAGTGGAATTTTTTCATGGTTGAGTTCTAGAGCAAAACGCCCTCGGGGATGCTGCCCTCGTCGTCGTGGTCCCACCAGCGCCCAGGCTCGGCTCCGATATATTTAATGCTCTTGGTGGTCATGCGGTTGCCGCGCGACTTCACCCCCTTGATGGCGATATCGGAGGGGTTGAAACGCTGCTGGTGGATACGCTGGCCTTTGGCCGGGCGATACTTGACATAGATCCCCTCCGGCGTTCCGTCAATCAGGAACTGGAGTTTGGATTTTTCACCCAGCGTCATGAAATAGACCCGGTTCATGATTGCCCCGCCCATCTTGAACCGCTTCATGTAGGTGATGCGGGAGTCGGTGTAGACGGCGGTAAACTGCTTATTGCGGTCGAAGATTTCGCACCGCTCCAGGCTGTCGTCGACAAACAGCTTTTCCGGCGGCTGGAGAACCTTGTATTGACCGTTGGTCCAGACCACGAGCAACTTGTCGAGCGAGGAGCATTCCAGAATGACTTCGCCTTTGACGTTGGTGCCGATATAGCCGTTTTCATCGCGCTTGATCTGCAACTCGGTGGCGGTGAGTTCGCGGACTTCCACTTCCTTGAAGCTGGCGGTCTCGGTGTGGCGCGGATACTGGTTTTTGTACTCCTTGATGAGCCGCTTGATGTAGCGGATGGCATAGCCGTTGAGCGCCTTGAGATTCTTTTCCACTTCGGCCAGCTCGGCGAGAATGTCGTCGATATCCTTGCGGTTTTTCTCGATGTCGAACAGGGAGATACGCTTGATACGCACGCCCAGTAGCATTTCGATATCTTCATCGACAATGGCCCGTCGGAGCTGATCCTTGAAGGGTTCCAGTCCTTTGTAGATTGCCGCCACGACCGCTTCGTAGGTTTTACACTGTTCGATTTTCTTGTAGATGCGGTTTTCCACAAAGATCTGAACGAGCGTCTTGTTGTGGAACTCGTCGAGCAGCTTTTCCCTGCGCAGATTGAGTTCGCCTTCGAGAATCTTAAGCAGTTGCTTGGTGTTGAACCGCAGGACTTCGTCGACGGTCATTTCGACCGGGCGGTTTTCGCGCAGGCAGATCAGCCGGCTGGACACGGAGGTTTCGCACTTGGTGAAGGCATAGAGCGCCTGAATGGCTTTTTCCTGCGCAGCGCCGGGGGAGAGGGTGAGTTCAATCTCCACCTTTTCGGCAGTAAAGTCGTTGATGGTGCGTATCGGTACTTTTTTCTTTTTCACGGCATCCTCGATGGAGGCCGTCAGTATTTCGGTGGTGGTGCCGTGTGGAACTTCGGTGATGATAAGCCGGTTGTTTTTGCGCGTTTCGATCTTGGCGCGCAGCTTCACCTTGCCGTTGCCTTTGTTGTAATCCGAAACATCCATCAATCCGCCGGTCTGGAAGTCCGGCAGCAGGTTGAGTTCGGCGGGCGTACGTTTCTTTTCGCGCAGGATTTCAATCTGAGCTTCAAGCAGTTCGATAAAATTATGCGGGAGAATGCTGGTGGAAAGGCCGACGGCAATGCCGTCTGCACCCAGCATGAGCATCAGAGGTAGTTTGCACGGCAGGCTGACCGGCTCCTGGTTCCGGCCGTCGTAGCTGGCAATCCATTCCGTCAGCTCCTTGTTGAAAATTTCATTACGCGCCAGCGGCGTCAGGCGGCACTCAATGTATCGGGATGCCGCCGCGCGGTCCCCGGTAAAAATATTGCCATAGTTTCCCTGACCCTCAATCAGGTAGCGTTTGTTGGCCAGCGTTACCAGCGCGTCGGCAATCGACGCATCACCGTGCGGGTGATACTGCATGGTGTGGCCGACAATGTTGGCCACTTTGATGAAACGTCCGTCATCTTTTTCCTTCAGCGCATGCATAATCCGGCGCTGCACCGGCTTGAGTCCGTCTTCCAGTGCCGGAATGGCTCGATCGCAGATGACATAGGTTGCATAGTCGAGAAAGTTGGAGCGGAACATATTATTCAGCGGACCATGTTCCTCATGAAGAGGATCGAATCCTTTCTTTTCCGGTTCAACGTCCTTCGCTGCGGTGGCTTCTTCAGGCTCTATCGCTGAAGGCTCTTCAAACAGTTCCATCTCTTTATCTGATTCTTTTCGGGCCATGGTTTAAAATTCCTATAACATTTCCGCGTCAGCTACGAGGTTGTCCATGATGAAGTCGCGCCGGTCGGGGGTGTTTTTTCCCATGTAAAAGGAGAGAATTTCCG
The DNA here is from genome assembly GCA_964639125.1 of uncultured Verrucomicrobiota bacterium. Taxonomy (GTDB): domain Bacteria; phylum Verrucomicrobiota; class Kiritimatiellia; order Kiritimatiellales; family Pontiellaceae; genus Pontiella. Next base: position 506 of record CAZWZW010000212.1, on the reverse strand, counting down.
AGATGGAATGATCGCCTTGCACGTCAACCTTCGAAAGGCGCATGCCGTCTTCGCTGATAAAGTCCTTGAACTCTTTCGGCGAGATTTCCCCGAGTCCTTTGAAACGGGTAATTTCTGCGCCTTTGCCCAGCCTGTTGATCGCCTTCACACGTTCATCTTCGGTGTAGCAGTAAATGGTCTCTTTTTTGTTCCGCACTCGGAAGAGCGGCGTTTCCAGAATCTTGAGGTGTCCTTCGCGCACGAGGGATTCAAAAAAGCGGAGGAAAAACGTAATCATCAAATTACGGATATGTAATCCGTCCACATCGGCATCCGTGGCGAGAATCACGTTGTTGTACCGCAGATCGTTAATGTTTTCCTCAATATTGAGTCCGCGCATCAGGTTATAAATTTCGACATTTTTATAGAGCGTGTCGCGTTTGAGGTCGCAGACGTTCAGGGGCTTGCCTCTCAGCGTGTATATTGCCTGTGTGCTCGCGTCGCGACAGCTCACGATCGGTCGACAC
>CAZWZW010000211.1:0-5406 GCA_964639125.1 uncultured Verrucomicrobiota bacterium | reverse complement strand
TCTCGACAACGCTCAACCAGTTCCTGAAACAATTCAACCCGAGTCTTTAGTGTTAACATATGATTACTTATTAGATTTATGCGCAATTAAGTAATCAAATACCATCATATAGTGCAAGTCCTATATCTCAAAGGCAAAGAACAGGGGGCAAAGTATAAAGATTCAGTTCCCCAATTCCCCCGAACCCAAGTGACACCTCAGCTGTGATTTAAACCTAAAAAGATTAGCGATCTTTACATTTTGCGTTCGCCCCCTTTTCAGTCCTAGTTCTGCGTCGCGACCGCCCGGATGTAGAGGCGGTCGAGCGGTGTGCTGGAAGTGGCGGTCACCGTGGTCGTGATTCCCTCCGTGTTGGGAACGAAACTCACGGTCGGGTCGGCACCGGTGCCTCCGCCACTGCCATACCAGTCAGAGAGATTCGGTGACCACTCATAAAACCCTGCTAGGTTGCTCGGAGCGGTCTCGTTCCGGGGATGATTGAAGGTGCTCGTGCTGCCGTCGGTGGCGAGGTCGGCAAGGCCCGGACTGAATTCCCCCGGGTGAGTTCCGAACCACGCTTCGAGTCCGTTGGGGATGCCGTCGCCGTCGGGGTCCATGGCAAACCCATGATTGGCGGGATCGAGACCGAATGCGGGGTTGGAGATCCAGGTCGAGAAGTTAGTGCCTTCAACCAACTCATTCAGCATTTCCTGAAATCGCGTGAATGAAGTGTGATGGTGATCCGCGGCTGCTTCATCGAGGCCCCATGTGTGCAACAGGACAGGCCCCTGATAGTCTACGGATTTTAGAGCTTTCAGCAGCTTGGACGCATCGTAGTCGCCCTCAGTCAAAGGCACTATGCCGCGATCAAAATCCACAGCATCCGTGTAGGCTCCATTGATCGAAGGCAAGCGAAGCCAGGGCTTGATTTTCGCCGCTATTTCATCAAGTCGATCGCCATTGCCCGCCAAAAGTTCATGGGAGAGATGGAGGGATATGAAGAGATTGTCACTCTCTACGGCTTCAACATAGGGGATGGCCTCCTCCGCCGTATTGATAAAATCGACATTGGTGACGCGATCACCATTCCAGTGCGGATAAATGACCACTTCGACGCTATGAGCCTCAGCGCGATCGGCTGTCGTTTGCAGAAAATTGATGACATCTGCTTGATCCGGTTCTTCGGTGTCATAGCGCAGGATGACCCACAAGCTTGCGTCTAGCTCTTTCAGCGTTTGGATCACCTCATCTATGTGCGCATGCTGCGGAGCCAGATCTATCCCGAATTTGACGTTGACCAAAGCTGCGTAAACGTTGAATGGGCCATCGCCGATGGCTGCTTGGTACCGCTGCAGCTCCTTGAGTTGCTTCGCATTCGACGCGCCCTTCACCATTCCGCCATAGCCTATCGATTGCAAAGCGTTAACTTGGCTGGCTTCGTCCGCGCCCAGTCGGGCGAAATCGAAGTTGAATGATCCTAGCGGGTAGTCCGCCTGACTTGATTCTGCTGCCTGTAATTGGGAAATCGTTAACGCGAAAAACAAAAGCGCCATGAAGGGAATTCTTTTCATAATTTTCGCACGATGCATGTTCTGTCTCCTCCGAGGATCTATTAAGACTATTGGGCCCTTAGCTTATAGCTTTGGGTATACGCGTGGCGGCGAACCTTCTTCAGGAATAATCGCTTCCGAAGTATTGATCCGCGTACGATTCACCTGACCGAGTTGGCTCACTTTCCAGCCTGCCGCAGTTCTTTCGAACCAAAATTCATACTGCCCGAAAAGAAGCGTATTATCTTTCGGATCGCCGCTCTCGTCGAAGTGCCGCGCGTGCAGCGACGCAGTCGCGTAGGCCGTGTCGCCGTCTAGCTGAATCACAAGCGGGAATCCAAGATGCTGCGTGCTCATAAAGCTCTTAAAATATTTGACCATACGGCCCAGTCGATCCTGCTTGTCGACCTTTCGGTAGGCAGCGCCTGCGCGCTGCTGGAACGACTCCTTGAAAAGTGCCCCATGCAAGGGCCAGTCACGCGTATCGACGCTATAGGCATAAGTGGTGATAATATCCTCAATTTCCGCCCGATCGAGCAGGTACTCGATCTTCCCTTCCAAGCTAGCCTTTCGGATGTTCTGACGCACCGCACGCCAATCTTCAGGCGTGATGCGCGAGGCCTCAGTTTGGTGCGGTACTTTAGGCAGTATCGTACGTGCCGAGCCTCTCTCCGGCGGCTGTCGCTTAGTCGCTTGCTTCCCTTTACCCGCGTCCAGCGCAGCCACCATCTCTTGAAACTTCTCGAGGGAAGTCTCATGATGATCCGCAGCAGCTTTCTTCAGGCCAAAAGTATGCAAAATAACCGGCCCTTTATACCCTACCGAGTGCAACGCCTTCACCAACTTCGACGAATCGTAATCGCCCTGCCCCAACGGCTGGATAGCGCGTGTCCAGCCGATCGCCTCATTATCCTCATTTGCCACATCTGCATCAGCGCCATTAATCGTAGGCAATGCGATCCAAGGCTTGATCTTCGCAGCAATTTCATCGAGTCGATCCCCATTGCCCGCACGAAGTTCATGACACAGATGCAGCGACAAGTAAACATTTCCGTTCTGCACCTCCTCAAGCCAGGGTATCGCTGTTTCCGCCGTATCGATAAAGTCGCCGTAGTGCGGATACATCACCAAAGGGATCCCCGCCGCCTTTGTACGCTCCGCCGCAGCGCGAAGAAATGCCATGCGCTGCGCGCGTGTCGTCACATTCTTTCTATCTCTTAGGATGAGCCATAGCGGCGCATCCGATTTCTTCAGGCTTTCAATCACCTTATCCATGTGCGCATATACGGTATCGAGATTACGATTCAAGTGGGCGTGTAATAAACCGCCGTGAATTTTGAATCGACCATCACCAGTGGCCGCTTGGTAGCGCGCGAGCTGCTCAAGTTGTTTCGGATTGTCTACATTAGGAACTATTCCAGAATAGCCAATCGATCGCGCTGCCTTAACCTGGCTCGCCTCGTCCGCGCCCAGCCGCGCCGAATCGAAAAGGAAAGTACCCAAGGTCATGGCCGCCTGATTTGATTCGTCTGCGTGCACTGCGGGGGCTGCCACGGCGCAAAGTAAGAACACGATGAGGGGGATTTTCTTCATAATTATTGCGCGTTGCATGTTCTGTCTCCTGTGACTTTGTAGTGAAGACTCTTTGGTCTTTAGCTTATGGCTTTACGCTTCTCCTGCGTATAAAATGCGTCTTACTTTTTCCTTGTTGATTTTCAACAGAACTACTTGTCTGTCATTTCCTGAAATTTCTTGAAGGACGTATGGTGGTGATCCGCAGCCGCAGTTTTGAGACCATAGGTCTTTAAGATAACCGGCCCTGCATACCCTACCGACCTCAAAGCGTCCACAAACTTAGAGGAGTCGTAGTCCCCCTTCGTCAATGGTTGGATGGCTCGTTTCCAGCCTTCCAACTCATCCAATTCATTAACCACATCAATGTCGGCGCCGTTGATCGTAGGCAGTCGCAGCCAAGGCTTAATCTTCGCCGCAATTTCATCGAGTCGATCCCCATACCCGCGTAGCCAATCGATTTCAATGCGCTAATCTGACTCGCTTCGTCCGCACCTAACCGCCCGAAATCATAACTGAAGGTCCCTAGCGGAGAGGCCGCCGGACGCGCGTCGTCCGCCCATACAGGTGAAAGCGTCAGCGCGCAAAGCACCAGGGCAATTAAGGGAACTCTTTTCATAATAGATGAGGCGGTTTCCCTATGGTCTATCAGATTACTTGGCGGTCAGGACTCGCGTAATTCCGTCGTAACAACCCTGGTAAATCACGCGCGCGAGTTCCTCGGCTTCTTCCTTGCTTGAACCTTCCACGTTAAAGGAACTGTTCCAATAGAGCTTGCAGGAATTCTTGCCCGTCGATTCTAGCTTGACCCAGGCTTGGTAGTTTCGGAAAGGCATCGGGCTGTCGATCAGCTCGATGATCTTGTAACTGAAGGTCATCGCGTCATCATCGTAATTCACCAATCGCTCGACCACAGTGCCTCCACCCGCATCATCTGAAATCGTGAGATAGCGAACGGCGCCGCCGTGGCTTAAGCGGCTAGCCGGAACGGATGCGTGATAGTCCGGCAGCGTATTGAAGCCTGCGATCAGGTTCCATACGGCGGACGCGGGCAGCTTGAATTCGTGAGAGGTTTCCACATGTGAGTCCTTTTTCATAGGTTTTGTGTCATTGCCGAACACGGCTTGCTGGCCGAGCCCCGAGATTGTCAAAGCGAAGAGAATGGCGCTAAAGAGTTTTTTCATGATTGGAATAGTTGTTGATTGATCAGAGTTCACAAAAAAGACTGCACGTCGTCGACGAAGACGGCCACCGAAATGCTCATGCACTCAAGTTCAAAAGATGTGCGATTAAGGCCAGCATGTGAAATGTTCGGGTTATGCGTGCTCCCTGTCAGCCTTGGGCGTCGTTCCGAATCGCGTGCGATATGATCTGATGAAACTGGACACATTGCCGAATCCGCTTTCAGCCGCGATTTCGCCGACGGTTTTTCCGGTTGCCTGCGCGAGCATCCGCGAGTGTTTCAAGCGATGCTCCAAGATCCATTTGCCCGGAGTCTGACCGGTCTTTTGCTGGAACGCGCGCTTGAAGGAGGAAAGGCTTCGACCGGAAAGCCGGGCGTAGTCCTCGAGGCTGAGAGGGATCAGCAGATTCTCCGAAACGACATACTCGGGATCCGAGTGCGCCTCGTTGAAGATCTCGCCGAAGAACGTCTTCAACTCGGCGGCAACTGGCGTGTCGAGCAGCAGGAGCAGCAGCTCCTGCAGCTTGATCGTGAGGAGACGCTCCAGAAAGCTGCCCTGGTAGTTGAAGCAACTCATGATCGTCTCCCGAAAATGGTCCAAGGCCGGCGACATTTCGAGGATCACCATTTCATTGTCCGCGGAAGGAGGCGCACTGGAATCCACATCCGCACTCGATACAACGGTATCGAGCCAGAAGCTCCGCAGAGTGGATTCGTTGAAGAAAATCGAAATGCTCTCGTATTCGGAGTTCTGGGCCACACTCGCGCAAAGAAGGTAGCATCCGCGTTTGAGGAAAATGGCTTTGCCCGCCTCCACGACGATCTCCTTTTTGGGAAAACGAAAGACCTTCGCTCCCTTGGAAACGAATATAAGCGTGTGCTCCGTCACGAATACGTTGCGCGGCTTTTGTTCGACGCGTTGATGGTATTCGCCGAAGCAAAGCCCGCCCGCCTGAAGGAAGCGGCTATTGGGCGCGCCTGAAAGATCTCCCGGAATGCGGAGCAGAGAAGGTGTGGATGGGCTGTTCATGGTTTAAAAAATCTCTAGCCCTCGGCTTGGAGATAGCAAGCCATAGAGGAGAGACGTGATCATACTTGGGCAGGAATTCCTCCTGTTACTTC
>CAZWZW010000210.1:2550-5415 GCA_964639125.1 uncultured Verrucomicrobiota bacterium | reverse complement strand
GGGTGAACCGATCGATTTGCGATTAACCCCGTTTTCATTGAACCAAACCCGGTTTTCTTCATTTTCATTTCCGTTTTTGGGTTAATAGATATGGAAGCGGGCAAGTCCGGTTCACCGTGAACAGCTGCGGTGGCAGCTCGCCCCGCCCGATTAAGCGTCAAGGGGTTTTACGTCCTTGATCGCCTCGATCAAAGACTTCAACTGGATTGGCTTGGTGATGTAGTTCGACATGCCTCTTCCAAGGCTGCGCTCCCGATCTTCATTCATGGCATGAGCAGTAAGTGCAAAAATTGCGGGGCATGCTTTTTCAGCATGCTCCTTATTTATGACCTCGGTGGCTTCGATTCCATCCATCTCTGGCATTTGAATATCCATCAGAATCAGATCATAGGTTGTTGTTCGGGTTGCCTGAACCGCTTCCAGTCCGTTTTCAACCAGATCGGCCTGATATCCCAACCGCTGAAGAAGATTTATGATGACGATCTGGTTTACCCGGTTGTCCTCGGCCACCAAGATGCGGAGGGGGTATTTTAGAGCCATTGAACGATCAATGGCCGTGGCCTTCTGATGTACAACTTTGTTTTCGACATGATCCCCAAAAAGGCCGCAAAGCGTGCTCTCTAGCGTGTTGAGTTTGGTGGGTTTCGTAAGCCATGCATCAATGCTCTTTATCGAGCTGTCGGCGGGCTGGTTAATGGAGCTGAGGATAATGATCGGTTTATCTTTGGACTCGGGAGATTTCCGCAGTGCGCTGGCAAGTTCCAGCCCATCCATTTTCGGCATGGCCATATCAAGAATGGCGATATCGAAATCTTTGATTTCACCGAGATTTTCAAGTGCTTCCGCGCCACTTGAAAAGCCAAATGATTGGATGCCCCATTTTTTAAGCTGGTATTCGAGTATTCTTAAATTGGTGTTGTTGTCGTCAACGATAAGGGCACGCTTTCCCGTTAGGAGTTCCGGATCGATATTTCGTTTTTTCTGCTGCTCTTCCTTGTTCGGTCGAAGGCATATGTTGAATGAAAACTTTGAGCCTTTTCCCTCCTCGCTTCGAACGCGCATGTCGCCACCCATGAGCTGTACAAGCTTGTTGCAGATGGATAAACCAAGCCCGGTTCCTCCGTATTTTCGGGTGGTCGAGGCATCCGCTTGCTGGAAGGGATTGAAGATCACCTCGGATTGCTCCTTGCTCATGCCGATGCCGGTATCGGTTACCGAAAAATTGATTTTATACGAGTCTTCACCAAATGGCATGCCATTGACGCGCACCACAACTTCTCCCTCTTCGGTAAATTTTATGGAATTGCTTAGGAGGTTGAGGAGGACCTGCCGCAGGTGTGTTTCGTCGCCAATAAATGATGAGGGGAGATCCCCAAAGATTCCATAGGTCAACTCAAGCTTCTTTTCAGCAGCCTTGCTGGAGACAATATCGAGCGCGGATTCGATGCAGGTTTGAAGACAGAAGGGGACTTCCTCCAGTAGCATTTGACCCGCTTCGATTTTTGATATATCCAGAATGTCGTTAATGATGCTCAGGAGTGATTCGCCACTGGTTTGGATGGTCTTGACAAACTCGGTCTGTTCTTCATCCAGATTGGTATCTTCCATTAAGGTTGTCATTCCAATAACGGCATTAAGCGGTGTGCGGATTTCGTGGCTCATGTTGGCAAGGAAAGCGCTCTTTGTTTGCGCAGCTGACTCGGCATCGACCCTGGCTTGCTGAAGTTCGGTAACATCCCGCATCAGCGCTAGATAGGCCGTTTTTCCATTGTACGAAAACCGGGTCCTTCGAATGTTTAAACTAATTTCTTCTCCCGAGCCGGTTGTATAGTGTGTGTGTAACTTTTGCACATCCTCTAGCTCCTGGCCGAGAACCTCATGATATTCACCCAGATGGATGGACGCGATGTTTTGCTTTAGCAGCTCATTCGCAGGGGTTCCGAACAAGCTGCACGCAGCCTGATTACAGTCGAGAATCTGACCCTGTTCATCATGGGCGATAATGGCATCGCGAATACTGTTGAACAGCGAGCTGAACCGCGCTTCGCTGTCGGCAATTTCCTGCTGATATTGTTTTAGCTGGGTAATGTCGACACCAATGCCCATAAGGCAAAAAACCTGACCTTGTTCGTTTTTAATGGGAAACTTTGAGGTCATCACACAGGTTGGGTTTCCTTCAAGGCTAAAACCGGATTCTTCATATCCGATCATGGGCTCGCCACTATCAATGATCTTTCGTTCATCGGCGTAGAATTGTTTGGCCAGGTCCTCTGGATAATAATCGAAATCGGTTTTTCCGATCATGTTTTCAGGAGATTCATGGACGATGTCACCGACTCTCTTGCTCGCCAATATAAAGCGACTGTCCAGGTCTTTGATGTATATCGAGTTCGGCAGAACCTCCATGAGCGTTCGGTATTGCAGCAGTTCCTGGTTTTTTTTGTAGTCACTGTGAAGGAAGGCGATTCGTGTTGCGATAGCGCTTGCGATCATTCTGAAAATTTCAGGAAGTTGCTCGGCTTGATGTTCCGGAAGACCCGCTGCTCCCGTTAATAACTCTCCATAATGCGTGCCATCATGCAACGTAATGGGGGTGAGCAATTGAGGCCCCTTCGGCTCAATTTTTTCTACAATGATTTCTCTTTCAATCGTCTTGCCGGCCTCATCAATGCCCCAATAGGGGACGTTTGCATCCAGCGCTTTACGGTCGAGAAAAATAGCAGCATTTTCGCAACTCAGACGCTCTTTGACCAAGCGAATTACTTCTTCGCACAGTTTCTGGGTAGAATCGGATAAAGCCACTTCGCTACATATATCAATGGCAGTACTTAAATAATTCGTACCGGCAGCAGCATCGGGAATTTC
>CAZWZW010000210.1:0-2450 GCA_964639125.1 uncultured Verrucomicrobiota bacterium | reverse complement strand
GGCGAAATCATTCTCGCACGTACCGGTGTGCCTTGCCCCGAACGTAATTGTTCGGCCATAACACTCGTCATCGACGCCACCACGGATCAACTCGGATCGATGACTGGTCGGCTTGGGGGCATTCCCGGAGTATCCGTTAAATCGATGCTCAGTAAAATCCGGCAGTCTTGATGTGCATCAAGGCGAACCATTCCCAGTCCCGTTAACGTCTGACACAGCATTATGGAAACAAGAACAGAAACAGATTTATTAGGCAAAATGGAAATTCCGGTTGATGTGCCGTGGGGGATCCATACGGTTCGAGCATTAGAGAATTTTCCGGTTCCGGGAGCTCCGGTTCCGATGACTCTGATCCACGCGCTCGCGCAGGTTAAAAAGGCCTGCGCTTTGACGAATAAGGATCTGGGCTATCTTGAGAATGGCAAGGCCGATGCGATCATTACGGCTTGCGATCTGGTATCTGATACCTCCTGCCCATTGCCTGCCCTTCAAGGAGGAGCAGGCACCTCGACGAATATGTTCATCAACGAACGTATTGCAATCCGGGCCGGAGAGGGGGTGCACCCGATTGAAGACGTCAACCTGCATCAGTCCACCAACGATGTCTATCCAACCGCAGTGAAGATTGCCGCAATTTATGGCTTGCGCGAGCTGGCTGAAAAGATTGAATCCCTGCAGGGCTCGTTTCAACGGCTGGAAAACAAATTTGCGCATATCCCAACGATTGGAAAAACCGAATGGGTCGAGGCGGTTCCTCTTACGCTGGGTGCTGAATTTGGAGCCTTCGCCGAGGCTTTTGCCCGCGACCGCTGGCGCACCTTTAAATGCGAAGAGCGCTTGCGGATGATCAATCTTGGCGGAACCGCCGTTGGCACCGGGCTCACTGCACCCCGCGACTATATCTTCCTCGTCACCGACAAATTACGCGAAGTGACCGGCCTTGGCTTAAGCCGTGGAGAAAATCTTGTTGACCAGACCGCCAATGCCGATGTCTTTGTCGAGGTGTCCGGCATCATGAAGGCCGCCGCCACCAATTTGCTGAAAATCTGCGGCGACCTGCGAATGCTTCACATGAATGGAACGATCAAGCTACCCGCAGTGCAGGCCGGCTCATCGATCATGCCGGGCAAGGTGAATCCCGTGATTCTCGAAAGCGTAATGCAGACCGGGATCAAGGTGCAGGCAAATGACTTTATCGTGACCGAATGCGCATCGCGCGGCTCATTGCAGATTAATGAGTTTATGCCGTTGTTGGCTGCTGCTCTGCTCGAATCCCTGGAGTTACTCGGTGCAGCCGTCGATATGCTCACTCAACATGCAGAAAAAATAGAAGCCGATGAGTCCGAGTGCGAGCGACAGTTTTCCCGGTCGCTGGGCATTGTCACGGCCTTTCTTCCGGTCATTGGATACGAACGCGCAACGGAACTGGTGGAGGCATTTAAGCAAACCAACCGCAGCGACTTTAAGACCTATCTTGCCGAGGAGCTCGGGGAAGATGCGGTTACGCAGACGCTCTCTCCCCAAAATTTAATGGCTTTAGGACATCGTTAATGCAGAAGACTCCAAAAAGTTTGAGATTACATATCGCATTGTTCGGTCGCACCAACGTCGGGAAGTCCAGCTTCCTTAACCTTGTCGCCGGGCAGGATGTGGCTATCGTTTCATCCCAGCCGGGAACGACAACCGATGTGGTTGAAAAACCCATGGAACTGCTTCCAATCGGCCCGGTGGTTTTCCTGGATACCGCCGGGATTGACGACACCACCACACTCGGCGAAAAGCGTATTGGTAAAACCGAAAAGGTTTTTGATCGGGCCGATCTGATTCTTCTTTTACATGAGGCCGATCAGGTAACGGAATTCGAAGCTCGGATTTCCGCAAAGGCCGAGGCAAAGAAAATTCCCGTTGTTCACATTGCAAACAAGGCCGATCTGGCTGATCCGACGGATCCGCCCTATCTTCGGTGCAATTCCACAGACCTCGCTTCACGCGACCAGATTCTCGCAGCCCTCAAGGCTGAGCTGCTGCGCGTCTGCCCCGACGAGTTTATCACACCGCCCCCCCTGATGGGCGATCTCGTTAAACCGGGCGGATTGGCCATGCTGATTGTTCCGATTGATTTGCAGGCACCGAAAGGGCGTTTGATTTTGCCGCAGGTTTCAACGATTCGCGATGCACTGGACAACGATGCGGCCACGTTGGTCTGCAAGGAACGGGAGTATGCGCATATGCTGTCGATTCTTCAGCAAAAGCCGGACGTGGCGATCTGCGACTCGCAAATGGTATTGAAGATGGTTGCCGACACACCGCCCGATCTTCCATGCACAACGTTTTCCATCTTGTTCGCGCGCTTGAAAGGGGATCTCCGTAAGTTTGCCATGGGTGCGGCGGCAATCGAACCGGTGGGGCCGGGGGAGAAAGAGGTGAGTGTGCGAACGCGGAGCCCACCC
>CAZWZW010000209.1:0-5462 GCA_964639125.1 uncultured Verrucomicrobiota bacterium | reverse complement strand
CTTTAGCGGGAGAAAAATTAAATGAATATTGTGGAAATATTTGCCGCAGGACCGGAAATGATCTATGAAACTGCATGGATTCCGCCCGGTGCTTTGAAACAACTCTTTTTTCGCTGCAGGAGCACAGTTTTTTTTAGATCACAACAGTTTGCGAGCTGTAGCTTCTGAAAATGTCGTCCGCCTTGCCGTTTTTGCAGTTAGGGGAATGCCTCCATATTCCGAGGAGGGTTACAATCGGACCTGTCCCTTTCATAAATGTCGTCTGCCTTGCCATATTTGCACTTACGCCCGCTCTATTATATTATGGATTGCATGCTGAAAATCATCTTACGCACAATTCTATCTGCGTTGAGGTCGCATCGTGCGCTTGCTCTGGAAAACCTTGCGCTTCGTCACCAACTGAATGTTTTACAACGACATACGAAGAAGCCGAGTCTCAAGAATCGAGATAGAATCCTTTGGATCATTCTCTCGAGAATTTGGAAAGATTGGCGAAGCCCCCTGATGCTTGTTCAACCCGAGACCGTCATCCGCTGGCACAAGAAAGGATTTCGTCTCTATTGGCTATGGAAAAGCAGACTGAGGTGGCCGGGAAGAAAGAAAGTTCCAAAGGAGATTCGTGACCTCATCCGTGCTATGTCCCGAGATAATCCCCTCTGGGGTGCTCCCAAGATTCATGGAGAGTTAATGAAGCTCGGTATTGAAGTCAGCCAATCAACTATCTCGAAATACATGGTACGGCACCGGAAACCTCCTTCGCAGTCATGGCGAACATTCTTGAAGAATCATGCGCATGATATTGTCTCGATTGACTTCTTCACCGTCCCAACGGCTACGTTCCGTGTGCTCTACGTATTTCTTATTCTTCTGAATGATCGGCGCGAGGTTGTCCACTTCAACGTAACCGATTCACCTTCTGCATTCTGGGCCGGACAACAAAGTGTCGAAGCATTCCCTTGGGATTCAGCTCCGAAGTACCTGATTCGAGATCGAGATAAGAAATATGGGCAGGAGTTTGTAAGACGAGTTGAATCAATGGAAATCAAGCAAGTATTGATTTCCGCTCAATCGCCCTGGCAGTCTCCATCCGTGGAACGAATCATTGGCTCCATTCGCTGAGAATGTCTGGATCATGTGATCGTTTTCAATGAAAAGCATCTGCGACGGATTCTCAACTCATATTTCCGATATTACCACGAATCGCGAACTCACTTAGGCTTGGAGAAAGATTGTCCGAAGCCTCGACCAGTTGAACCTATTGATTTTGGACCCGTCCATTCAGAGCCGATGGTTGGTGGATTACATCATCGGTACTATCGCCAGGCTGCCTGATTCGCGGAACGCATCCGAACCGAATTTCCATCGTGGAATTATTCTGCCCAGATTTACAATTCCTCCCCGATCGACATTACTTCACTCTTCCAATTTGCAAGCATTCGATTCCTCTTCGATGATTTTACGGAGCAATTTAGCCTCCTGGACCATCGATTCTAGCTGGGATGGAGTTTGTGTAAGGGACAACCTGCAACTCAAGCCATCAATCGACAGATAAAATTCTATGACATGGATTATTTTGAAGGTACTGGTGAAATATGCCGACGCCTTGCGCAGAATCTCGTTGGCGCGACGAAGCTCCCGGTTCTCCCGCTCAAGCTCCTTCAAGCGCGCCTTCTCGTCGCTGGTCAAGCCCGGCCGAAGTCCCCGGTTACGCTCCGCCTGTTGCGTCCACTTGCGCAACGTCTCCGGCGAACAACCGATCTTCTCGGCGATCGAACAAATCGTCGCCCACTGCGAAGCTTGTTCGTCCGTGTGTTCGAAGACCATCCGAACCGCCCGCTCTTTTACTTCTGGGGAATATCTGGTACGTTTGTTCATGACTCCATCCTCTCACAAAATGGAGCCTCCGGCAATCCCTGGGCGGTTCATCTTGACAGTTGCTCCTGATTCTGATATGGTCCTCGCGAACCGACTGCCGTGTAGCGACTCAGAAAAACACAGAATTAAGTTTCGCTTGTCAGCGAGATCCTCAACACGGAGGTAGTTGAGGATAATTCGTCGTTGCTTGTCGATGCACTGGACTTTTGATGGAGTATTCACAAATACCAGCGAGGGAGGTTTTGCAATGCGCATGCGATACGTACTTCGGCTCTTGGTTGTCGGCATAGCGGTGTGCCTTAGTTTTGCTTCAATCGGAATGGCCGCTCCCGTGCAATGGGCGATTGAAGACGGCGGGAACGATCACTGGTATGAGGTGGTGTTGGTGCCCGACATTGATTGGAATACTGCAAATCAGGCTGCGGAGGGTCGCACCGGGGGCTGGTATCTCGCGACCATAACGTCGGCGGCCGAGAATGCCTTTGTTCTAGGGCTATTTGAAAATCTGGCTGGTGCTTGGGTCTACTCTGGTCACAGCAGCCTCGTGGGTGACGTCTATACAGGGCCCTGGATCAACGGGATTTCCTCGGCTTCCAACACCAACGATTGGACGTGGTCTACTGGTGAGCCGTTCGTGTTGTATACCGCATGGGGCCCATACGAGCCATTTTCGAACGGTGACCGGATAGCTTTTTCGAAGCTTGGATCATCGATCGGTTGGAATGATTTGCCAAACTACTACTTGGCGCCAGGCTATATTGTCGAGTCTGCTGGTAGCGCAGTCGCCACCGATTCGAAAACGTGGGGTGCCATCAAGAGCTTATATAATTAGACCCGCAACGAATCCCCTCGGTCGTCCGGCCGAGGGGATTGTCGGCCGCCAAGTTATCGGAATTGCTGCGCAGGGTCTAGTGTTTTTCATCTTAAACTTCTTCTTACACTAACGTTGTATAAGATGGCCAAGTATGGCCGGCTATACGCAACAATAACCAAGTACAAGATCCCGGTATCGATTTGAATAAACGGGTAATTGCATTTTTTTCAACGTATTGACTTTCACCTGACATGACTCCCTCGAATCGGTCCACATAGTAAGTGGTAGATTTGCTACCATTGACATCTGGACAGAAGGGGTGTTCCTTCCATTAATGTCATCCGAAGATCCGAAGCGAAACAGATTGTTCCGATGAGTCAGTTGAGTAAGTTAACGGACCGGGAACGGGAGATTTTGAGGGATTGGCTTTATAAAGGAGTGGTTTTTGGGACTCCGCCCTGGTTTTGGGCAGACGAAGCCCAGGCCGGCGGTCGGATATCAGCGGAGCTCATATGTCAGGCAGCCTGGCGAAAGCACCGATGACGGATAGGCATTATAGGGGCATGGCGCCCGCAAGTCAAACCACCCCAAATCCCCACCAAGTTTTGAAACTCAAGTGTTGGCGTTCTCCGCTGATTGAGGGCACAATTTCGTGGTGTAAAACAAAACCCTCAACAAAAAAGGAGAACGCCCATGGACAGGTATATCGGACTGGACGCCCATTCGTCAAGCTGTACGGTGGGTGTCGTCGGTCCCAGCGGCAAGCTGTTACAAAGGCAAGTGTTAGAAACCAACGCCCGAGTGTTGATCGACTTCATTCGAACCATCCCGGGGAATCGACATCTTTGCCTCGAAGAAGGGACGCACTCGAACTGGCTCTACGAAATTCTCTCCCCTCATGTTCAGGAAATCGTCGTCATGGGTGTTTGGAAAACCTGGGGTCCAAAGAACGACAAGATCGACGCGTTGGAAGAGCTCCGCAAGAGCGCGGAAAAGGCAATGCTCCAAGAAGCCCGCAAGCACACGATCTACCGCTTACTTACAACGGTGCCCGGCCTGGGGAAGATCCGCGCCGCACAGTTGTTGCCCATCGTGGTCACCCCGTATCGCTTTGCCAGCAAGCGATCGTTCTGGGCGTACTGCGGCTTGGCGATCGTGATGCGGAGCTCCGCAGACTGGGTACGCACCCGAGACGGCCGGTGGGTCAAAACGAAAATTCAACAGACTCGCGGTTTAAACAGAAACTACAATCACATACTCAAACAAATCTTCAAGGGAGCCGCCTCGACCGTGATCGGTCGGGCTAACGACGAGCCCTTGCACAACCACTACCAGCATCTGCTCGACAGCGGCACGAAACCCAACCTGGCCAGGCTGACCATCGCACGGCAAATCGCCTCGATCGTATTGTCGATATGGAGATCGCAGGAGGTGTACGATCCGAAAAAAGTAAGCCAAGCAGCATAACGCATATCGGAGTTGGAAGCATTACGAGTGAAAGTGTCTACCTACAATGGCGCCATGCCTGGAGACGAGAAGGTTACAGGGGAGAGCATCCATCGGAGTTCTGGTCCTGGACAACACGTCCAGAGTCCCCAGGTATAGGAATTCCAAACGCTATTTTTTCCTCGTAGCCGCCATTTTACCACCTGAAAGCCCGTCACTCCAGCGATTATTCGCCCGCTATTCGGTTGCCGGCCCAATCGACAAGCATCCGACTGCCTGTCTGGCAGTTATTGTCATCGCCCAGGCCGCTCACATCGTCTCCTCCCCACTAACACGCACGCACTTTTCCCATCGGTTCCAAGCCGCCGGTTTCCCCGGCCAAGCCCTGACCGCCTACTCGCTCGACACACTCACGCGGGTATCTCCGAATCACACCCCCGTATCATTGTCCCACTCGGTCCGCTGATCGAAATCGAATTCATCCTCCCCGGGTGGATCCTGATTGAACTCGAACTCCTCCTCCGCCGGGCCGCTTCCCGAAGCCTCAGGGCCACCGCGCCGCTCGGGCCCGCCGTTTCAACCACCCGGTTGCGGAGCTTCGCATGAGCACTGACTACCCCGCAATAGTGGATGCCGTGCCGCCGGGGTGGCGGTACCAGAGCCGCCAGGCGCGAGAGCAGCTCCAGGGGAGAGAGGACCAGCGAGGTCTCCCCCGAGGCGAGCGGGCGCTTCAGGCGGTAGACCCAGGTCTCCCCGTCCCACCGGTCCAGGCGTTCGGCGCTAAAGGCCGGGCGGGCTTGAGTACCTCGCCAACCGTTCCAGCCCACCCCGGTCCCAGGCGGGAAGACGCACCGATCCGTCCACCGAAAACCCGCCCGAGTGCGGCCACCCTTGCATCATCTCCGCTGCCTCACTATCGAGGTAGCCGTGACGCGTAAGCCACCGGAGAGTCCGGCGGCGGATCTTCCGCCCAAGCCCCTCGATATCCGCCTCCGTAAGAGAGGTGGCCTCATGAAAGAGCGCCTCCCCATCCGAGCTCTCAGAGAAAACCCCGTCTGCGACAATGCAGTGGTAGTGGATGTGCTCGTTTAAGGAAGACCCAAAGTGATGCACGAACGCCACCGCTCCGAAACGCGACGTGGCCGGCACACCGGGGCTCACGTGCCGTAGCGTCGTCTCGAGGGCTCGCATGAAGATGCCAAGTACCGTTCCCACCGTTTCCCCCTCGTGACGGAACAGGTAGCGCACCCGTTTCGGCACCGAGAGCACCCACTGGCGGTGCGGGACGTTCGGGAGCACATGGTCGGTTAGATGCGCGGCCGTCTCC
>CAZWZW010000208.1:0-5485 GCA_964639125.1 uncultured Verrucomicrobiota bacterium | reverse complement strand
CACCGGATTAGCAGTCCAGCACCTTAAGCCACTCAGTCACCTTTCCGCGCTAAAACGAGGGAGGAAGATAGTTAACCATCTTGGTGTTGGCAAGCGGTTTTTTTGATCGTAATCATCTTTGGTCAAAATCAGGTTTGCAAAAATATCCATTGTGCAGGAACACGGGTTGGTCCATATTGTGCCCCTCAATTTTCCCGAGGATGAAACAGCAATGAAAAGGCAGTCTTTTACCATTAAATATAAGCAAGAGGGCATGCGACTCTTCGAAGTGATCGCTGAAGAACTGAACATCTCGAAGAAGCAGGCGCAGGCTGCAATCGATGCAAAACAGGTGCTGGTGAACGGCAAACGTATTTGGATTAGAAAGCATGCTGTGATGGAGAAAGACCGCATCGAAATCCTCGTCGAGGAACGCAAGCCGTCCATCCCCAAGAAGATGTCCATCATCTGGCAGGATAGCGACTACCTGATTGTCAACAAGCCTGCCTATCTTCTGACGAATGGGTCCGATGCGAGTGTTGAGGCTCTTTTGCAAAAACAGGAAAAAAACAAGACCATTTGCGCCGTACACCGGCTCGATAAGGAAACGTCGGGCTGCGTGATCTTTGCCAAGAGCGCGGATGCCAAGAAGGACGCGATCCCTATGTTCAAGGGGAGGGATATTATGAAGATTTACCGCGCTATTACGATTGGCAAGTTTCCCCGGACCTGGAAAGAGATTCGCACGGATATTGAAGGCTTCAAGTCCACGACGCTGGTCAAATTATTAGATGCGAACAAATATTCGAGCTATCTTGAGCTGCGTATCGAGACCGGTCGCACCCATCAGATCCGGCGGCATCTTGCCGATAAACGGCATCCGGTTCTGGGGGATAAAAAATATGCCGGCACCGGAAACGATATATCCCTCGAGCAGCCCCGCCAGATGCTGCACGCCTATCGACTGATCTTTCCCCATCCCCGGACCGGGGAAGTCATTCGGGCCACGGCTCCTCTGCCGGGTGACTTTAAGCGCTGCCTTGCCCAGCTCAGGCTTCGCTAGTGTCCTGTCATTAAGTCATTTTTCAGGATTCTATGAGGTGAACTTTTTAACGCGCTGGCGCTCTTCTTCTTCGCTGCGGAACTGGATGTTTTTCCAATCTCTCGATTCGGCAGCGGAGAGACCACTGAAGTGCTTTCGGTATTTGGACGGCGTTGTTCCGGTGGCCTGCTTGAAAGTATTGGCGAAATACTGACTGGTGCCGTAGCCACATTCAAAAGCGATGTCGATGACCTTAATGTCGGTTTCACGCAACAGGGTTTTGGCACGTTCCATTCGAATGCGGAAGAGGTATTCCATCGGAGTGCTTCCGGTCAGCTTTTGAAAAATCTTGTTAAGCTGCGTCCGTTGAATGCCGCAGTGGTCGGCCATTTCGGCTAACGTCCAGTGCTGTTCGCAACTGACGGGCAGGCTGGCAACGAGTGCTTGCACCCGCTGTTCAGAATAGCTGTGCTTCCCGCTACCAACTGCTTCACCGGTAATAATTCGTTTTAACTCTACTAATACTGCCCGTAAAAAGGTTGTGGTATGGGCCTCTCGCAGTTCGTGTGTGCTTTGAAGTTCATTGATAAGCGTAGGCATCAGCCCGCGTATGGCAGGGGTTGCGGGGAAGCAGTGGCGATCGCTTGCGGAAAAGACCGTGCTGAGGATTTGCATTTCCTCTTTGCTGAACCCAAAGGCGGTTGGAAATTGAAAGTGGCTTTGAGGCGTGGGATAATCCTTTTCCAGATGAAAAAGCACATGCCAGATCGTATTATCCGGCTCTGTGGGATTCACGCTTCCATGCACTTGCCAGGGTAGCGTAAAATAGATGGAACCCGATTCGACATTTTCCGATACTCCTTCAACCATCCACTCCAGCATGCCTTTTTCGATATAGGTGATTTCCATTCCCTGATTCTTGTGGGGGGCCAGATCCACACATTGGAAGCGTCCATAGCTGATGATTTCGTTCATTCTTCAATCCTTTAAATGTATGGAATATACCACTCCTTATCCTGACCGACAAGTTTTCTGAAGGCGTGTTATATATGTGTCGATAATCGGAAAACAAGGAGAAATGCAATGACCACTTTGAATACAACCGACAAAACCTGGATCACGAATCTTCCGAAGGTTGGCATCCGCCCAACCATCGACGGACGCTATGGCGGCGTGCGAGAATCGCTGGAAGGTCAGGTAATGGCCATGGCCAGAAATGCGGCTAAGCTCATTGCCGAAAACTTAAAATATCCCAACGGAGAACCGGTGGAATGTGTAATTGCCGATAGCTGCATCGGCGGCGTCGCAGAATCCGCCGACTGTGCGGATAAGTTCGATCGCGAAAACGTGGGTGTATCCCTGACAGTTACCCCGTGCTGGTGCTATGGCTCCGAAACCATGGATATGGATCCGCTGCGGCCGAAGGCGGTGTGGGGCTTCAACGGAACCGAGCGGCCGGGTGCGGTTTATCTTGCCGCAGTACTGGCCGGGCACAACCAAAAGGGGCTTCCTGCCTTTGGAATCTATGGCCGCGACGTTCAGGATGCTGGCGACACCTCTATCCCCGACGATGTTCGCAAAAAGGTGCTACGTTTCACCAAAGCCGGTTTGGCTGTTGCCATGATGCGCGGAAAATCCTATCTCTCCATGGGGGGGTGCTCCATGGGCATTGCCGGTTCGATTGTAGACCAGA
The DNA here is from genome assembly GCA_964639125.1 of uncultured Verrucomicrobiota bacterium. Lineage (GTDB taxonomy): Bacteria > Verrucomicrobiota > Kiritimatiellia > Kiritimatiellales > Pontiellaceae > Pontiella. The sequence goes on along the minus strand of CAZWZW010000208.1, from coordinate 2,771 downwards.
ATTTCTTCGAAGAATACCTTGGAATGCGTGTCGAGACGATTGACCTGACCGAGTTTACACGTCGCATGCGCGACGAAATCTATGACAAGCAGGAGTACGAGCAGGCACTGGCATGGGTGAAGGAAAACTGTAAAGAAGGTCACGATCCAAACAGCCCGGATACCACCCGTTCACGCGAGCTGCTCGACAAGGAATGGGCAGATTCCGTCAAGATGGCGATGATTACCCGCGATCTGATGTATGGTTCGGACGCGCTCGCAGCCATGGGCTATCTCGAAGAATCTCGTGGTCATAACGCAATATTGTCCGGATTCCAGGGGCAACGCCATTGGACGGATTGCTGCACCAACGGCGATTTCCTTGAAGCGATTTCGAACAGTTCCTTCGATTGGAAGGGTATCCGTATGCCGCGTCTGGTGGCCACGGAAAATGATGCACTTAACGGTGTTTCGATGCTTTTCGGGCAACTGCTTACTAACAGTGCCCAGGTATTTGCCGATGTGCGAACCTACTGGAGCCCCGAGGCCATCAAACGCGTGACCGGACACGAAGTGGACGGTAATGCGAAAGATGGGCTGATCCATCTTATTAATTCAGGTTCGGCTGCGCTTGATGGCAGTGGTCAGCAGACCGAGGATGGCTGGCCCGCAATGAAGCCGTTCTGGGAAATCTCGGAAGAGGAAAAGAATGCGTGTCTGGAAGCCACCTCGTGGCATCCGTCCGTAACAGAATATTTCCCGGGCGGAGGATGGTCTTCCAAGTTTGTGACCAAGGCCGGCATGCCGATTACCATGAGCCGGGTCAACATGGTCAAAGGCCTTGGACCGGTACTGCAGATTGCGGAAGGCTGGACGGTGGAGCTGCCGGAAGATGTTCACCAGAAGCTCGATGACCGGACCAACAATACTTGGCCAACCACCTGGTTTGCGCCGCGTCTGACCGGCCGCGGGGCATTTTCGGATACCTATTCGGTGATGGCCAACTGGGGGGCCAACCATGGTGCCTTCAGCTACGGGCACATCGGCGCAGACCTCATCTCGCTGGCATCGATACTCCGCATCCCGGTCTTCATGCACAACGTGGAAGATGGCGATGTCTACCGTCCCAGCGCATGGAGCTCGTTCGGAACCGAAGGACAGGAAGGCGCCGACTTCCGCGCCTGCCAAACCTACGGTCCGATCTACGGATAGGGCATTTGAAGCCCGGTCCCGGCGGATTTTGCATTGACTCATAGAGATGGGGTGGATGCTTGGACGCGGGCAAAGACCGGGATCGATTTGGTGTAGACCTGATCTGTGCAAGGAGAAATGAGATGAGTCGTTCAGAAGTGAAAATACCCGTAATTCCCGCCAGCTTTCTGGTATCATTTATAATGGTAACCTTTTTGTTTTCATTGTGGGGTTTTGCCAACGACATCACCAATCCCATGGTGGCGGCATTTAAGAATATTCTGCTAATCAGCAACTTCGAGAGTTCGCTGGTGCAGTTTGCATTCTACGGTGGATATTGCGTGATGGCTTTTCCTGCGGCATTGTTTATCAAACGCTTTAGTTATAAGGCCGGGATTTTAACGGGGTTAACACTATATGCTGTAGGATGCCTGCTTTTCATCCCGTCGGGTTGGATGATGGCTTTTCCCGCGTTCTTGATTTCCTACTTCATCATGACGTGCGGCTTGTCCTTTCTTGAAACCAGTTCAAATCCATATATTCTTTCGCTGGGGGATGAGGCAACTTCAACCCAGCGCTTGAATTTTTCACAGGCCTTTAATCCATTAGGATCGTTGTTAGGCATGTGGACGGCCAAGGAAGTGATTTTGTCGAAGCTAAACCCGGCCACTGAGGACGCCCGTCTGGCAATGCAGGGCTCGAATCCAAGTGCATTTGCTCAAATCCAACAGCAGGACTTGGATGTTGTGATTGGGCCCTATGCCGTCCTCGGTGTGGTGGTGCTGGTTGCACTGATCGTTTTCGCGATCGCCAAACTGCCGAAGGTCACGGGCGAGGAACACAATGAACTGGATTTGAAGGGTACTCTGAAGCGATTATTCACCAATTCCAAATATCTCGAAGGGGTAGTTGCCCAGGCCTTCTATGTGGGCGCTCAGATCATGTGCTGGACGTTCATTATCCAGTATGCCGGCAATGAACTCGGCATGTCCAAAGCGGATGCGCAGGGCTATAATCTTATTGCCATGATCATCTTTGTGAGCAGCCGCTTTATCTGTACAGCTTTGTTGAAGTTCTTCAGTCCAGGAGGGCTTTTGGCCACGCTCGCCGTGGCGGGTGGCGTGCTTGTCCTTGGTTTAATGACGATTCATGGCATGACCGGTCTCTACTGTCTCATGGGTGTTTCTGCCTGCATGTCGCTCATGTTCCCGACCATTTACGGTATTGCCCTTGAAGGCCTCGGCGACGATGCCAAGTTGGGAGCTGCCGGACTGATCATGGCCATTGGTGGTGGATCGGTCATGCCACCACTTCAGGCGCGGATCATGGACGGTGCTGGATTCCTCGGACTTTCAGCTACACGCGCATCGTTCGTATTGCCGTTGATTTGTTTCGTAGTCATCGCCATCTATGGCTGGCGCACGCATAATATTCATCATGCTGAGGAATCCTGACTTTGACTTTCGGCTAACGCTCTGGCCTGAATTATTCATAAAAACGACCTTGGTTGCCGCAAAACAACCAAGGTCGCCAATGAACGAAGATAACCGGTTCTTCTGGGTTTTTTATGGTGGAGGGGCAGCGGCCTCGCTGACCTTCGGT
>CAZWZW010000207.1:0-5501 GCA_964639125.1 uncultured Verrucomicrobiota bacterium | reverse complement strand
AAACATTCAGCTGCAGAAGCACAGAGCACGAGTCGTATCTCAGATGGCACCGCCTGCATTGAGCCCGCAGATATTACTGGGGCTACGTAGTTTTTTTACAACCGCTGCGCTAGAGAGGGGGAGTTTGGGAGGGGGAGCTTCTGTGAAGTGTGGCGAATCATCAGCTCCCCAACCTCGCCCGACACGTCCGCCGTAGGCTCGGCGAAGGAGGAAGGGCCCTCTAGCGCAGCGGTTGTCAAACATTCAGCTGCAGCAGCGCACATCACTGCAACCGGAGCCTAAAGGCATCCGCACCTTCAGAGGCTCTGTTTTGTGTGGCACCCCTACTGATTTTAGTAGGGTGCGCTAATGTTCTAATCTGGTATACTTCATGTCGCATTCGTATACATTCAGATTTAAACAGGAGCAGGGTAAAAATATTAGACGACGTAGACCTATGAATAAAAAAAATATCATCAAATGGGTGGGCTTGTGTTTGGCTGTGGCAACTTCGGTTTCTGCGGCGCAACAGGGCAGGCTGGCTGACGGGTTTGCGAACCCGCCCGCGAGCTATCGTTCCACTGTCTTGTGGGAATGGTGCAATGGGCAGCTGAACAAAGAGGGGGCCACGGCCGAACTCGAATCGATGGCGCGCGTCGGACTCGGCGGTGCCAAAATTTTCAACGTCGGCGGCCCCGAAGGATCCGTGCGGTTTGCTTCGCCGGAATGGTATGAAATTTTTGCGCATTCCTTGCGTGAATCCAGTCGGCTCGGGCTCGAGCTGTCGATGAATATGACAGAAGGGTTCAGCGCGATCGGTGGTCCCTGGATTACGCCCGAAAAGAGCATGCAGTATGTCGTCTGGAGCGAGACGGACGTTTCCGGGCCGGGTAACATTTCGATTGCGCTTGAACGGCCGGACGATGGTCCGATTAAAGCCAAAACTTTGAAGCTGAAAGATGTCGGGTATTACAAGGACATCAAAGTGATTGCCGTGCCGCAGGTCGCGAAGGATCAAATCGTCAACCTGGGGGTCAAGAAAGGGCTGCGGGAGCATCACGATAAAAACGAAGCGGCGATGAAAAAAGCAAAGGCGAATTCGGTCGCAGCGAAAGACATCATTCCGAAAGCCAAGATCATCAATTTGACCGACAAGATGGACGCCAACGGGAAGCTCAACTGGAAGGCACCGGCCGGGAATTGGACGATTTTACGGATGGGCTCCGCCAGCACCGGCGCCTGCACCCGACCAGGCAACGAGAAGACGCGCGGGTTGGAGGCCGATAAATTCAGCCGCGAAGCGGTGAAGTTTCATTTCGACAGTTTAATCAAACCGTTGTTGGCAATGGACGGCGTGAAGCCGGGCGAAAACCTGACCTACCTGGCAGTCGATAGCTGGGAAGCGGATGGCCAGAACTGGTCGCCCGTGTTAGCCGCCGAGTTTGAAAAACGTCGCGGCTATAGCCTGTATCCATTCTTGCCGGTTCTGACGGGACGCATCGTGGAAAGCGTCGAGGTATCGGAGCGCTTCCTCTACGATTTCCGTCGCACGATGGGCGACTGTGTGCACGACAATTTCTTCGGCTATCTGGTGGAGCTGTGCGGCGAATACAACATGGGCTTCGGATCGGAGCCGTTTTCGCGCGCCGCGTTTGACGGGATGGAAATCATCGAGTCGATTTCGCACCCGACCGCCACATTCTGGAACCGGGGCAGCCATATTCGGGCGTATAATGAATCCAAATGGGCCGCTTCGCCCGCCCATGTGCTGGGTGGAGGTCGAAAAGTGACATCGGAGGCGTTTCCAGCGGGTCGATTTGATGCGGCATGGGTGAATTACCCGTGGACCTATAAGTGGTTGGCGGATTATGCCTATTCCGCCGGGCTCACCCATCTGGCTTTCCACTGTTCTGCATTCCAGCCGTGGGATGACAAACCGATCCACAAGCCCGGCATGGTTTTTAAATACTGGGGTTCGCAGTATAGTCGCCACAATACCTGGTGGGAGCAGGGCGTGGAATGGCAAAAATATCAGACGCGCTGTCAGTATATGTTGGAGCAGGGGCAGTTTCAGGGCGAAGCCTTGTTTATGACGCCGGAAGTGATTCCGGGGCTGGAAGGAAGCACGCGTCCCAACCTGCCGCAGGGATATGACTTCGACTTGGTCAGTGCCAAACTGGTGCGCAATCAGTTGAGCGTTGAGGATGGAATGATCCTTGCGCCGTCCGGGTTGAAATATCATCTGCTGACCTTGCCGAAAATGAGCGACATCTCGGTTGAGCTGCTGAAGAAGATCCAGAAGCTCGCAGCGGATGGCGCTCAGATAGTGGTTTCGAGCAAGCCGACCACCTCGAAGGGACTGGTCAACTATCCGGCCAGCGAAAACGAGGTGGGGAAATTGGTTGCGGAGATCTGGCAAGGCCTCAACGGCAACTCAGTCACTGAAGTTTCGTATGGGAAAGGAAAGCTCTACTGGCTTGAGCCGCTCGTCGTGCTTAAAAAGCTGGGGGTTCAACCCGACGTGATCGTAGATATGGAAGGTCAAACAGAGGAAACATCTTCGTATCGCGCCCAGCTTCCGCTCACTTACATTCACCGCAAAACGGCGGATGAAGATTTTTACTTTGTAGCGAGCTCGCTGGAAACACCGGCGTCGGCTTTGCTCAGTTTCCGGATTGCGGGCAAGCAGCCGGAGTTCTGGTATCCCGGCAGCGGCCGCATCGAACCATGCGTGGTTTATGAAGAAAAAGACGGGCGCACGACCATTCCAATGGTGCTCGATCCGGCAGGTTCAGTCTTTGTGGTGTTCCGCGAAAAAGCGACCGCCGCGCCTGTCACGCAGGTGTCACTCAACGGAGCTGTTGCGCTCACCACTGCGAAGCGCATTAACCCGCTCGGTGATAGCCAGAAGTTCTTTAAAGCGGGCGGCACACTTGAAATCAAAACCGCGGACGGAAAAAGTATCGAAACAACGATTGCGCCGGAAAAAAGCATCTCACTCGATCGCGACTGGATGGTTGCGTTTGACGGCGTGGGCGCGCCGGAAGCGCGAACATTCGACAAGCTCATGCCGTGGAACGAAAGCGAGGATGAGTTGTTGCACTACTTCTCTGGCACAGGCATCTACAAAAAGACGATCAACATGAAAAAGACGGCGGGCGAAGAGCTCTGGCTCGATTTGGGCTTGGTCGAAGTGATCGCGACGGTGCTCGTCAATGGCCAGGAAGTGGCGACTGAATGGAAGCCGCCGTTCTTGCTCGAACTGACTGACGCACTGAGATCCGGTAAAAACGAGCTCGAAATTCAGGTCACGAATCTGTGGGGCAACCGCATGATCGGTGACGAACAGTATCCGGACGATATCGGGTTTGGGGGGAGCGGCGTATTAGGCACGCTTCCTGAATGGTTTGTGGAAGACAAGCCCCGTCCGCAACCGGGACGCAAGACCTTTACGACCTGTCGCTACTATGCCAAAGATGACCCACTCAAGCCGTCCGGTTTGCTCGGCCCGGTTTCGTTGATTGCCCGCCCGAAACAGGCGAATCCGCAGGTGGATCAAATTGCGCGCGACCTGTTTATGTTCAGCCGCAACCCGGAGTTCTTTACCTACGGATGGCATCGCGTCGCTCCGTATTGGAAAGATGTCGCCAGAAAGCAGGATAAGAACAAAGCCAAGCACGCGAAGCCCGCCCCGACAGCCAAGACGGCACCCGCAGGAAACTACGAGCTGCGCCAATGGGCAGCTGGCAACCCGCAGGCGGCGAACGGTTCTTTTGTCCGTTTATTCGTCAACCCGAAGGGGAAAACCCTGGTGGAACTACGCGCGCCTGACGGCAAGGAATTCACGATTGGGATCCGATTGATGAGCACCGAAGACAAAGCCTATCTCAAGTCGATTCAGGCTGAAGCTAAACAATAGAAACAGACAGACAACAAATGAGACGATCACTTTTTATAGCACTCTTATGCGCAACGATGGGTGCGCTGCAGGCGACGCAGACACCCAACGTTATCATGCTCTTTATCGACGATCTCGGGATGGGCGATATCGGCCCGTTCGGTTGTGAGGATATACCGACGCCGCACATCGACCGTCTCGCCAATGAAGGCGTGATTCTTGATCAGATGTATGTCACCAATCCGCCGTGTTGCCCGAGCCGCTACAGCTTGTTGATGGGAACCTACGCGCAGCGCTTTGCTAAATACGGGATGTCACGTGGACTGCCGCTACCCGACGAGCCGACCTTTGCCGAAGTGTTCCGCGACCACGGCTACGTGACGGGGCAGGTCGGCAAATGGGATGTGGGCTATCAGCAAAGCCCGCCGAATCGTGGCTTTATGGAAGTGGCCGTCGATCCGCCGAGAGCGCCAAACGGACTCTTGTTTATGCGCCTGAATGAACAAGGCGAAGAGACGTGGCTTACGGAAATGGACGGGGACCGCTTGGTGGAGTTTGTGGATCGGAACCGCACAAAGGGAAAGCCGTTCATGATGTATTGGTCGCCGCTGGCGGTGCATTCGCCGCACAGCAATACACCCGAAGAATATTGTGCCCGCACCTCCGTGCCGAAAGATTTGCCTATCAGCAAGGCACACGGGGCAAACCGTCGCATGCTCGGTGGCGGGATCGTCGCGCTCGACGACCAAATTGGTAAACTACTCGATTATCTGGACGCACATAACATGCGCGAAAATACTTTGATTATATTTGCGAGTGATAACGGTCCAAATGTCGGCGAAGGTGGAACCTCCACTCCGTACCGCGGCGGGAAAGGCCCCAAAAGCCGTGAGCAGGTCGGTTGGACGCTGACGCCGGGCATTGTTTCCTGGCCGGGCGTGATCCCCGAAGGCACGCGTTTTGACGGGATGATGTGTACCTTCGATTTTTATCCGACCATGCTCGCTGCCGCGAATCTGCCACTCCCGGAACATCTCGACGGGGTGGATGTGATGCCGTGGCTGACCGGAAAGAAAAAAGGCAACGTTCGCGATTACGTTTACTGGTTTAACCAAGGGAACAGCCAGCGAAACCGTAACCTTCAGGCGGTTCGCCAGGGAAACTGGCGTTTGTATCGCAGTCTTCCGGAAGAACCCTGGCGTCTGTATGACCTCAGCAAAGATCCGCGTGAAGAAAGCAATGTCGCCCAGGAATTTCCTGAAGTCGTCCAGCAACTTGAAGCCAAACACAGTGAGTGGTCGGGCGAACTCCCGCCGATGTATGATATGGAAAACCGCCCACCACGACCGGGGGTGATTCCAAATCAGGATTTAGCACCGCAAGGCCGCTGGATTATCACTGATGGTAAAGTGACCTATACGCCAGCGGATGCCGAAACGGCCAAACGCTTGAAGGCAGAGAAGAAAGCGGCGAAAGCTGCAGCACGAAAAGCGAAGGAGGAGTCACATTGAAAATATAAAATATAGTTTGTGGATGATTTTAGCGGCGACGGCACTCTCGGTGTCCGCCGCAGACAAACCCCTTCGACAAGCTTCCGCCGACGCTAAAGCTATGGCGGACAGGC
>CAZWZW010000206.1:0-5506 GCA_964639125.1 uncultured Verrucomicrobiota bacterium | reverse complement strand
GACCGAAGGTCAGCGAGGCCGCTGCCCCTCCACCATAAAAAACCCAGAAGAACCGAGTAAATGGGCAATTTTGAATCGAAAAAGCCGTGATTAAACAGGTCTTCACCAAAGGTCAATCACTGCGCGTTTCCGCACTGGAAAAAGAGTGAATATTGGCCTTGCCAACCACAAGGGGTTTAACTATCTTCTGCATCTCTTTTTGAGTAATGGCTGTGTAGCTCAGTCGGCAGAGCAGCGGAATCATAATCCGCTTGTCGGTGGTTCAAGTCCACTCACAGCCACCATTTTTTAGACCGCCTTCGGGTGGTCTTTTTTTTTGCGTAGCACAAACCAGCAGACAAACAAATAAGACGCGCTCATTATGATACGTTTTTAAATCTTTACTGCAACGGCGGGCGCGTTATCGTTTCGGGATGATTAAACTACGTTCATTTGAAAATACAGACGCGCTCATTGAAAAAACGTTGGAACTATTGCGCGAAACGCTTCCTACTCCGGGAAATATCATGCTCAGCGGCGGTTCCACACCGTATACCGTCTATAACCGCCTCGCGAAAATTCCCTGTCCCGTTCATTCGGACCGAAAACTTTTCCTGAGCGACGAACGAATGGTTCCTGCGGATTCAACCAGCAACAACGCCCACAATCTCGAACCCATGCTCAAAGCCCTTCAATGCAAGGACCGCTTTATCCGGATCCAAACCGAACTCCCCATCAAAAACGCTGCCGAACGCTTTGCCGACCATCTTGAATCCTTCAAAAGCATCGACATTGGCTTCCTCGGCATGGGAGCCGATGGTCATACTGCGGGCTTTTTCACCCCGGAGCAGGCCCTCATGAATTCCGGACCGCTTACCCTGTACACCGACCGGCCCGACGGTATGCAGGGCATCAGCGTAACCCCGGCGGTTTTTCAACTTGTGAAAAGAATTATTCTACTCGTCACCGGCGAGTCCAAACGCAATATTATCGACACCTTGCTGACCCAACCCGGGACCATTGCCGCCGGCATCGCACTTGCCTACCTCCCCAATGTCGAACTGTGGACCGACATCCCGATTTAGCAAAGTTCAACCATGCAATAAAACGGCAGGGCGAGTTGCCTCCAATTAAATCACACCGAAACATCCGATAGGATGCGGGTTGAACGGACTGTGATCGAGAACACGATGAGCCTTGAAAATGATCTATCGCATTCGCTTGCCGCTTTTTGAGCGATCAGCAACTGCAGTTTTTGCCAGTAGAGACTTGCCTAAAACCCCACTCACGACGTAGACTCCATTAGATACATAAGCAGGAAGATAGGAAGAGGAGTGTTAAAAGTGGCAAAGCTATCAGATAAGGATTGGAACAAGCTCAAAGATAAATTGAGCGAGAACGGGTGCTATAACAAATTTACGCTCGGCGATCCTGAAAAGGAATATGTGACGACCCGTGGAATGGATATTCTGCGCCTGCACGCTACCGACTTTGTAAACAAGCGTCTTGCACCTGCCAACCCAAAGAACGATGGACGCCAAACCCCCACCAAGGGTCATCCTGTTTTCATTGCTCAGCATGCCTGCGGCTGCAACGATCGCGACAGTTTGGAAAAACTTCACGACATTGAAAAAGGCCGCGAACTCAAAACATCCGAAGTTGAAAGGATCGTAAACATTATTCTTCGCTGGATTGAGGATCATCTGGACAGCTAAAGCACTCCCCTAAGACGGTACAATCCACTCTCTGCACAGCAGGTTTTTCTTTTTTATCCCCAGCCTTTGGAATATTCTTCGCGGCTTATGGAACCAACCATACTTAAAAGATCCGACCATAATGTCAGCCGGAAGAACATCAGTTCCGCTACATTGAAAGTGCTATACCGCCTAAAGGACGAAGGCTACACCGCCTATCTTGCCGGCGGAGGCGTGCGCGACCTGCTCCTCAACCGAAACCCAAAGGATTTCGACGTCGTTACCGATGCCACACCCGAGCAGATCCGAAAAATGTTCCGCAACTGCCGACTGGTTGGCCGCCGCTTCCGCCTTGCACACATTCTCTTTCGTGGAGAGGTGATCGAAACGTCCACCTTCCGCGCTCCAGTCCCCGAAACCGAAAATGAGGCCGACTTCAGCGACAACACCTTTCGCACAGCTCAAGGCGGCATGGTGATGCGCGACAATATTTTCGGCACCCCCGAACAGGATGCCTTACGACGCGACTTCACCATTAACGCCCTCTTCTATAATATCGCCGACTTTTCTATTATTGACCATGCCAACGGCCTGAAAGATTTGGATAACAAACTTATTCGAGTGATTGGCAACCCTGAAAAACGCTTTGCCGAAGATCCTGTACGGATGATTCGTGCCGCCCGATTTGCAGGAACACTCGGCTTCGAAATCGAGACAACGGCCTACGATGCCATTTGCAACCACCGAGACCTCCTTGCACTTGCCGCACCGTCACGCATGTACGAAGAAGTGCAGAAACTCTTTTTCTGCGGTCATGCCAAAGCGGTTTTCCAATGGCTTGAACAAACGGATCTCCTGCACCCGATGTTTCACGATTTTTCGCACTGGATCGATGAAGACAAGGCGCGGCATGACTGGGTCATCCAGACGCTGCAGCAAATGGACCGCTGGCGAGCAGCGGGCCTGCGCGTTCATCCCGCCCTTCTATTCGCGCTGATCTTCGGTGAATATCACGAATTTCTCATAAAACAACTCACCGAAACCGGCATATCGCCCCATGATGCCGCGCGACAAGCCGTGCACAAGCATCTCTCAGGCATCTGCGAAAATGTCCGCGTTCCCAAACAAGTGATCTATCAGGTTTCAGATATTATGAGTAACCAGGGGCGTTTCCCAAAGACCCAGGGTCGACGCCCTCAACGCTTCACGCAAAACAAAGGATTTCTCGACGCATTCCTCTATTTTAAATTTTCCACCAAGATCCACGGAGGCAATACGGATCTGGTTGGATTCTGGAATGACCTTCGTCAGAAAAAGAAAAGCAAGTAGCCCGGCACCAACCCGTACTTGCCATCCAGCAGCACCTTCCTGCATAATTCCTGCGTCATGAAAACGCATATCGGAGTATTGGGACCCAACACGGTTACCCCTGAACAACATGAATTAGGAACAGAGGTGGGCCGCTTGATTGCCGAAGCCGGAGCAACCCTGTTTTGCGGCGGACTGGGCGGCATGATGCAAGCCGCCGCCGAGGGAGCTAAATCTGCCGGCGGCAAAACGGTCGGCATTCTTCCCGGTGCCGACCAAGGTGCGGCCAATCCATTTATCGACCTCGCAATCCCCACCAGTCTTGGTGCCTACCGCAATGCCGTGCTCGTCCGGTCGTGTGACGCGGTCATTGCCATACACGGAGCCTACGGAACCCTATCCGAGATCGCTTTTGCCTTGCGTCTTGGTATTCCCGTGGTGGGACTCCACACATGGGAACTCCACCGAAACGGAGCGCCCGACCCCGGCATCCATGATGCCCAAACCGCAAAGGAAGCGGTTGAATGGGCACTTAAACTAGCAAATGGATAATTCTTCCCAGCCTGCTCTGCGCAGACAGGAATGTCCGCACCACATCTTCCCTGCGGAAGCATAAAAAAACTCCCGCCGAACGACGGGAGTTTTTACGAATCGATGGAAGAACCAATTATTTTTCGGTCAGGGCGACAATGCCGGGCAGTTGCTTGCCTTCCATGAATTCGAGGGAGGCGCCGCCACCGGTGGAAACGTGGCTCATCTGGTCGGCCACACCGGACTGCTTGACGGCCGCAACGCTGTCGCCGCCGCCGATGATGCTGACGCTATCGGACTTGGCCACCGCTTCGCAAACGGAGAAGGTGCCCTTGGCGAAGGGTTCCATTTCGAAGCAGCCCATCGGGCCGTTCCAAACAACGGTCTTGGCGCCGGCCACTTCGTTGCAGTAGAGCTCGATGGTCTTCGGGCCGATGTCCAGTGCCATCCACCCGTCTTCAATGCTATCGCCCACCACCTTGGTGTTGGCATCTGCCGAGAAGGCATCGGAGGCAACGTTGTCAATCGGGAGCAGAAGCTTGACGCCCTTTTCCTCGGCCTGTTTGAGGATTTCGCCGGCGAGCTGCACCTTGTCTTCTTCCAGGAGCGACCCGCCGATTTCCTTACCCATCGCCTTGTAGAAGGTGTAGGCCATGCCGCCGCCGATAAGAATGGCGTCGCACTTGTCCATCAGGTTGGTGACCACGTCGATCTTGCCGGAAATCTTGGCGCCGCCAATGATGGCCACGAACGGTTTTCCCGGAGCTTCGAGCGTCTTTCCGAGATATTCGATTTCCTTGGAGAGCAGGAATCCTGCAGCACACTGATCGATGTATTTGGTAACAACGGCCATGGAAGCGTGCGCGCGGTGTGCCGTACCAAAGGCGTCGGAAACATATACGTCGCCAAAGGAAGCGAGTTCCTTGGCGAAGGTATCCTGTTCTTCAGCGGTGCACCCCTTGCCTTCTTCTTCCTTATAGAAACGGACGTTTTCGAGAACGAGGATTTCGCCCGCCTGCAAACCGTCAACGAGAGCTTTAACTTCGTCGCCGATCACGTCGGGGGCAAGCGTTACCTTGGCGTCGACCAACTCGGCCAGGCGATCAGCCGCCGGCTTGAGGGTGAACGCCATGTTCTTTTCGCCCTTCGGGCGACCGCAGTGGCTCATCAGCACGAGCGAACCGCCGTTTTCGAGCACATAATTGATGGAAGGCAGCGCTGCAACAATACGGGTGTCATCGCCCACGACACCGTCTTTCACCGGCACGTTGAAGTCGACACGCATCAGTACGCGTTTGCCCTGTACATCGAGATCGTTGATCGTCAGCTTATTCATTTGAGCTCCTTTATGTTAAAACCGTTCTGTAAAATGAGCCGCTGACTATAAGCATATTCAAAATCGAGTCAAACGAAAGTGGACACGGCAAAAGGCTGGAATACGGAGTCAAATCCATTAAAGTGGTTTGCAAACAACTTTCGAGGATTGAAAAATGAACAAAGCCGCAGCCGCAGACCGCATTGATACCGCACTCATCAGCCTTGAAAACGCTATTAGCGAGCCTGTTTTCAACGAGTGGGCGCTGATTGAAAAGGAAGCTGTCGGCTGGAAGCTGATCGAATATGGCGGCAACCGGAAAGCGGACTTTCTGGCGGAATTCAATGATGACATGGCTGCACTGCGCAACACACTTGATCCGTCCAAAACGCACATTGGCGATTTTGCATTTTCCCACGAGGGCCACGGTACAGGATTCGATGCACACATCTGCGCAGGGGAAGGTATTTTCGTACTGTTCAACAACACCACCAAGAGCACCGGCGACATTACCAACAATCCAAAGTGGACCACCGCTCAAATCCACTTCACAGAGCTACTGGAAGCCTTCATCGCCGATCCGATTGCGTAATACTTTTCGGTTCTTCTTGTTTTTTTTTGTGATGAAACCCTGCTGCGGGACGGCTTTTGATGGGTCGTCCGTGTTAGCCCAACAGGG
>CAZWZW010000205.1:0-5559 GCA_964639125.1 uncultured Verrucomicrobiota bacterium | reverse complement strand
TTGATCATACATGTCCGAACCTCAAAAATGTTTGAATAAGCATGTAAATATAAGGGAGCCTCAAGTTATATTCCATAGTCTAAAAACGCAAAGACATGGACAAACCAAGCGCAATGTGCTCCATTATCCATGTGTTGGAATCATTGCACCATATCATAAGTCAGAAAGTTTCGGAGATTTTTGATCTGTATACGGAGCTGCACGACATTCGTATTTCGTTGTTCAGTCCCGAAGGGCAGCTCATTTATCCGGATGTTGTCGGTCGTCCAAACTGCCGCCATTGTACCATGCTTCGTGAAACACTGGGAATGGACTCTCAATGTCGTAAGCTTGATCAAAAAATGATGCAATCCGCCTTAAAACAGCAGGCGATGGTGACATACACCTGCCACGCCGGAATGCGCGAGGCCGTTGCTCCGCTCCTTGTGGAAAACGAGCTGGTTGGCTTCGTGATGCTGGGTCAGTTCCGCAGTGAGGCCGCACCGTCCGTATCTCCTTATACACAGCGTTGGAGAAGCGAGCAGGGAAACGATGAACTGCAGGAAGCTTTCGAACAAACAACGATTTTACCTGAGCAGAAAATTGAAATCCTACTTTCTATGTTTTGCCACCTGCTTGAGCTCATCATCAGCGGTCAGCTGATTCATCATAAAGACTACGACTTGATTCAGCCGGTGATCGAACAGATTCACCAACAACCATCGGAAGATCTGACCCTTGGAGAAGCGGCGCGAATGGCGGGGCGCAGTCCATCCACCTTGACTCGGATGTTTAAAAAAGTAACCGGTAGAAGTTTTAAGCAATATCAACAGGGCCATCGTTTGGAGCAAGCCGCTGTTCAGCTGGCGGCACAGCCAACCCGCCCGGTAACCGAAATTGCACAGGCGGCAGGGTATGATGATCCGCTTTACTTTTCGCGGGTATTCAAAAAATATTTCGGCATCCCGCCGAGCATTTACCGTAAGAGTGCCCAAAACAAGGGTCAGGATCGCCCATAAGGCATTCCTGATGGTCGCTCTCTCCATATGGCTGTTTTCTTGTATTGCATAAGTAAAGATGAAACGTTCTCACCATTTGAACATGAGAGGAATCGTTATGAATGAAGCGGTATTCAAGCAGTGGGGATTTCCCGTGGACCGAATGTTTTTGGTGGCGGGGCCTTGCAGTGCGGAGAGCGAGGAGCAGGTAGTGCAAACGGCCCGGGCGCTTGCGGGAAACGGTGTGAGTTTCATGCGCGCCGGCATCTGGAAACCTCGAACCCGTCCTGGCAGTTTTGAGGGGGTTGGGTTGAAGGGGTTGGCTTGGATGGATCGGGCCCGCGCCGAAACCGGATTAAAAATGGGTACAGAGGTGGCCGAACCCTCGCACGTTGATGCGTGTCTTGAGTATGGTTTAGATGTTCTATGGATTGGTGCGCGCACATCAACCAATCCGTTTTCGGTTCAGGCCATTGCCGATGCACTGAAGGGTACGGATATTCCAGTTTTTGTAAAAAACCCCATGAGCGCAGATATCGGTCTGTGGATCGGAGCGATCGAGCGGATCGCCAATGCCGGCGTGAACAAACTTGGAGCAATCCATCGGGGGTTCAGTTCATCGCTGGAAATGCGCTATCGCAATGCGCCAAACTGGAAGCTGCCCATTGAACTTAAACGGCAGATGCCGGAAATTCCACTGCTCTGCGATCCCAGCCACATTTGCGGCAAAACCGCGCTGATTCCCGCGATCGCGCAGGAGGCGATGGATCTGCTGTTCGACGGCTTGATGGTTGAGGTGCATCCCAACCCGCCGAGCGCACTATCCGATGCGGCGCAGCAACTGACGCCCGCCGAGTTCAGAGCAATGGTGTCCAACCTGTCGCTTCCGCACGAGCTGAGCAACAGTGCCCCATTTATGAGCCGTATGAGCGAATTGCGCGAGGATGTGGATGAGCTCGACAGTCGGTTGCTGGCATTGCTCGGTCAGCGTATGGATATTGTACGCAAGATGGGGCATCTCAAGGCCGAACAAAATGTATCCACTCTCCAGCCGCACCGCTGGCAGGAAATTGTGCAGGATCGTGTTCAGAAGGGTTCCAGTCTGGATCTTTCAGAGGACTTTGTTCTTCAGCTTATGCAGTCGATTCACGAAGAAGCGATTCGCCAGCAGGAAGCCGATCGTGTTGAAGGCGCGGATAAACCCATTTAACAGTGAAGGTACTGATCGAGAAATTTTAACCACGACATGAAGAGCACGAAGGATGATTTGGAGGGGCATCGTCCTCGATGCCATGGCCACCGGGGGGGCGTCAGCCCTCCACCGAATTTATCCAGTCATTAGATTACTTCGTGATCTTCGTGGTGAGATCTAATAAAAAAAGCCCGGCGCAAACCGGGCTTTTTTTTCGTGCTGGGGCCTTTGGCTAGATGCCGAAGTCGTCGGCCATGACCATTTCGGGTTCTACGCCGAGACTGTCAACCATATCGTTGACGCATTTAAGCATGATGGGCGGCCCGCAAAGATAGTATTCGATCTCGGTCGGATCTTCGTGCTTGTCGAGATATTCATCGAACACAACCTGATGGATAAATCCGGTCAAACCGTCCCAGTTATCTTCCGGCAACGGATCGCTGAGGGCAATATGCAGGGAGAAGTTCGGGAACTCTTTTTCCAGTGCTTTGAATTCGTCCATGTAGAACAGTTCGGTCAGGGATCGTCCGCCATACCAGAAGGTAATCTTCCGGTCCGTACCGATACGCTTGAGCTGGTCATAGATGTGTGAACGCATCGGTGCCATGCCGGCACCGCCACCAATGAAGCACATTTCGCGTTCGGTTTCCTTGGCAAAGAATTCGCCGTAGGGACCGGAGATCACAATCTTGTCGCCGGGCTTAAGGTTGAAGACATAGCTGGAGCATACGCCCGGCGGATAACTGGTTCCGGGGGGAGGGGACGCAATGCGAATGTTGAGCATGATAATGTCGTCTTCGAGCGGGAAGTTCGCCATGGAGTAGGCGCGGAAGCAGGGTTCGTCGTTGTTGGCCACGAGGTCCCACTGGTTAAACTTATCCCAGTCGCCTCGGTATTTTTCGGCCACATCAAAGGTTTTGTAGGAAAGATCCTTGTAGGCCGGAACATCGATCTGAATGTAGCCGCCGGCGCGGAAGTCGAGCTTTTCACCCTTCGGCAATTCAACGACGAGTTCCTTAATGAAGGTGGCCACGTTGTCGTTGGAGCGGACGGTGCATTCGTACTTTTTGATGTCGAGAATTTCCGGCTCGATATCCAGCACCATGTCTTCCTTCACCTTAAGCTGGCAAGCGAGGCGAACGCCTTCCTTGGCTTCGGCTTTGGTGACCTGTCCGGCTTCGGTTGGAAGCAGTTCGCCGCCGCCTTCAAGAACCTTGCATTTGCACATGGCACAGGTTCCACCGCCACCGCAGGCGGAGGGCAGAAAGATTTTTTCACCGGACAGCGCGGTCAGTAGCGATGAGCCCGGTTTGACTTCCAGTTCGCGGTCGCCATCGTTGATGCTTAGCTTGGCGAGCCCTTGGGGAACGAGCTTCTTGGCTGCAATCATGAGCAGGATGACCAGCAGCATGATTACGAAGCTGAAGACAATGACGCTCGATACAATATAAATGATTGGATTATCCATAATTGCCGTTTCTTAATTCAGAGTTACAGATTGATTCCCGAGAAACACATGAACGCCATCGCCATGAGGCCGGTCATGATCATCGTGATGCCCAGCCCCTTGAGGCCATCCGGAAGGTGTGAATAACGCAGTTTCTTGCGGATCGCCGCCATGGAGGCGATAGCAAGCAACCAGCCAACGCCGGAGCTGAAGCCAAATACGGTGGACTCAAGTGCGCCATATTCGCGTTCCACCATGAACAGTGATCCACCAAGAATGGCGCAGTTAACGGTGATAAGCGGCAGGAAGATGCCGAGCGCGTGGTAGAGTGCCGGAAAAAACTTATCGAGGATCATCTCCACGAGCTGCACCATGGATGCAATCGTTGCGATGAAGCAGATAAAGTTCAGGAAGCTCAGGTCGAGTGATGCAAGGCTGGGGTTGATCCAGGCGAGTGCGCCTTTTGCGAGCAGGAAGTGGTGGATGGCCCAGTTGGCCGGCAGGGTGATCGTCAAAACGAAGATAACTGCAAACCCGAGGCCAATGGCGGTATCTACTTTCTTTGAACATGCCAGAAAGGAGCACATACCCAGGAAGTAGGCCAGTAGGATGTTTTCAACGAAGATCGCTTTGATTGCCAGGTTCAGATATTCCATTGGTTAATCCTCTACGTACTTACTGATGGTGCGCTGTGCCCAGATGAGCAAGCCCAGAATGATAAATGCGCCGGGGGCCAGAAGCGCCAGGCCGTTGCCCATGTAGTTTTCCGGCAGGATCGGGAATCCGAACCACTTTCCGAATCCGAGAATTTCACGAATCGAAGCCACCGCAATCAGGACGATGCCGTAGCCGAGGCCGTTTCCGAGGCCGTCGAGCAGCGAGTCCTTCGGCGGGTTTTGCAAAGCAAAGGCTTCGGCGCGGCCCATCACGATGCAGTTGGTGATGATCAGTCCCACGAACACGCTGAGCTGTTTGCTGATATCAAACATAAATGCGCGCAGCAATTGGTCGGCGATAATAACCAGCGTGGCAATCACGGCCATTTCAACGATCATGCGGATTCCGCTCGGAATCACGTTGCGCAACAGTGAAATCACAAAGTTGGATAGAGTGACTACCGAAGTCAGCGCGAGTGTCATCACGATCGCAGTGTCGACCTTGACCGTCACCGCGAGTGCGGAGCAGATCCCGAGCACCTGAATGGTAATCGGATTGTTGTCCGAAAACGGATCCATCAAAAGTTTCTTTGCAGCAGAAGCCATGATTAGTTCCCCTTGATTGTGTTGAAATAGTTCGCGTATAGGGCTGCATCCTTGCGGATCAGGGCTTGAACGCCCTTGCCGGTCAGTGTCGCTCCAGATATGCCGTCAACCGCACTGTCGCTCAGCGCTGCCCCCGGCTTTGCAATCTCAAATTCCGTAGCATGTCCGCCGGAATAGAGGCGTTTTCCGGCAAATTGCGACTGGAACCAATCTTTCTCGATTTCAGCGCCAAGTCCCGGCGTTTCTCCGTGCTTGTAGAAGCTGATGCCGGCGATGCTTTCCAGGTCGGAATTCAGCGAAAGGTAGCCATAGAGCATGCTCCACAGGCCTTTTCCCGATATTGGAAACGCATATTTGGAGGGTTTGTCCGAGCCTTCATTCGTCCATGTGTAGATCGGAAGTTCGTCGGCGGTTTTCGCGGAAACATGTTTTTCAAAAGCCGCTTCGATTTGTGGGCGATCCATCTCTCCGATATTGATGCCGAAGGCCTTCACGATGTTCCGCTTGACATCGAATTCCTCATTGGCCTGCTGTCGGCTCTTCAGCCCGGCGGCGGTGCCGGAGAGCAGCAGGCTGCAGGTCACGCAGACGATGGCCGCAAAAGTTATGGTTCTAGTATCTTCACGCATTGTTTAAAGCCCTCGCATAAGCCGTTCTTTTCTTGATGTGCGATTGTACAAC
>CAZWZW010000204.1:0-5586 GCA_964639125.1 uncultured Verrucomicrobiota bacterium | reverse complement strand
GGCGTGCGAGGATCTGGCTCCGACACATCCGACCCTTGCGCGGGAAATTCCATCGAAAAGGGGTCGATGAATTTTAGAAATGGATCAGCTGCGATTCTTAGAAAACGCGTCTGCCCTTTCCTATAATTTGCCGGGTAAACATCCTTGATTCTAAATTTCACAGGCCCCTTTTTCCTTTTCTATGAGCTAATGACACTGACTTAAGGTTTTGTCCGTGGAGAAATTCCGTTCGGCAGGGCAAGCGAAGATTGGTCGCTGTTCGCTTCCAATCACCTGCGATACAATTGCCGTACTGCCCGCGAAAAAAGAAAAGGTGCCAACCGCTGACCGTCCGAAAGACAGAACCAGAGGCGGCCTGCGGTTGATGGAATGCATCCGGTTGCGGATTCAGGATATCGACTTCGGACAGGGGTAAAAAACAATTCACCTCCATAAAGGGTTGCATGCGGACCACTGGATATAGATGATATGCAGAATTTTGGGAAAAACAGCTCCTCCAACAAGGGGGATTTCACGGAAAACACTATGAAAAAAGCAATTATTGCACTCGAAGATGGAACCTGTTTTGCGGGTCGGGCTTTTGCCGGGTCGGGCGAGTTTTATGGCGAGCTGGTCTTTAACACATCAATGACCGGTTATCAGGAGATTTTAACCGACCCATCGTATCACGGTCAGATCGTCACCATGACCTACCCGCTGATCGGCAATTATGGCATCAATGACGAAGATGTTGAATCGCGCGGCATCTTTGCCCAAGGGTTGGTGGTAAGCGAATGTTCACGCATCCACAGCAACTGGCGGGCAACCAAATCGCTGGCCCAATACCTAGAAGAAAACGGGAAGATCGGGGTGGATCAGGTCGACACCCGCGCCATCACCCTGCACATTCGCGACAAGGGCGCTATGAAATGCATCGTTTCTACCGAGGATTCCGACGAGGCCAGTCTCGTTGAAAAGGCAAAAACATCCGAAGGCCTGGTCGGTCGCGATCTGGCAACCGAAGTTACGATCGGCGAAAAGTATATCTGGCCTGAAGGCGGGAAAGCCGGGGCCTCTTATAGAGTCGCTGTCATCGACTGCGGAATCAAACTCAACCAGTTGCGTATATTCGACGACCTCGGTTGTGAATGTACGGTCTATCCAAACACGACCGAGGCGAGCGAAATTCTCGCTACGTCACCGGATGGGATTTTTGTTTCCAACGGTCCGGGCGACCCCGCCGGCGCACCGCAGGTCACGGAACTGGTCGGTAAGCTGATCGAAGCAAAACGGCCTATGTTTGGCATCTGCTTCGGCCATCAGATGCTTGGACTGGCGCTGGGTGCCGACACCTATAAACTTAAATTCGGCCATCGCGGCGGCAACCAGCCGATTCAGGATCTACGCACAACCAAGGTTGAAATTGCTTCGCATAACCACGGTTTTTGCATCGACGCCGACTCCGTGAATGCGGACATCGCCGAAGTGACGCATGTTAACCTCAACGACAACACGGTGGCCGGATTGAAGCACAAGCAGCAACCGCTCTTCTGCGTGCAGTACCATCCGGAAGCCGCGCCCGGCCCCCACGACCCGTTCTACCTCTTCGCGGAGTTCATCGACTTAATGAAGGAAAATAAACAATGAAACATCCCGAATGGATTGCCATCCTCGATTATGGCTCACAAGTCACGCAACTGATCGCCCGCCGCATCCGCGAGCAGAAGGTCTACTGCGAAATCATCCGCTTCGACACCACCGCCGAAGAACTCAAGAAGCGCGCCCCTAAAGGCATCATCCTTTCCGGCGGACCGTGCAGTGTGCCGGATGAAGATTCGCCCAGGTGCGATCCGGCACTCTTTGATCTCGGCATTCCGATTCTGGGCATCTGCTACGGCATGCAGCTCACCGCTCACACGCTCGGCGGATCGGTGAAGCCCGGGCTCAAGCGTGAATATGGAAAAGCCATGATGCAGATCACCAAAAGCTCGCCGCTTTTCAAGGGCCTTGCTCCCGACATCCAGGTCTGGATGAGCCATGGCGATAAAGTGGAAACTATGCCGGAAGGGTTTGAAACAGTTGCCGAATCCGACAACTGCCCCTTCGCTGCCATGCAAGACATTGACCGTAACATTTTCGGCGTACAGTTCCATCCCGAAGTGGTTCACACCCCGCAGGGTAAGGAAATCCTCTGGAATTTCGCCTTTAAAATCTGCAAATGCTCCGGCGACTGGAAGATGTCCAAGTTTGTCGAAGACACCATCAAACAAGTTCAAGCACAAGTCGGCGACGACGATGTGCTGCTCGGCCTGTCCGGCGGAGTCGACTCTTCCGTCGTAGCGGCCCTGCTTCACAAGGCCATCGGCGATCAACTCCACTGCGTGTATGTCGACAACGGCCTCATGCGCTATCAGGAGACCGAAGAGATTGAAGAACTCTTCGGCAATGCCTTTGGCATCGATCTTACCGTAGCCCGCGAGGGTGACCTTTTCCTCGGCAAACTCGACGGGGTGGCCGATCCGGAAAAGAAACGTAAAATTATTGGAAGCACCTTTATCGATGTCTTCGCCGACAAAGCCCGCAGGTTTGGCGACAAAGTCAAATTTCTCGGCCAGGGAACGCTCTATCCCGACGTCATTGAATCGGTCTCCCCCATCGGCGGGCCGTCGGCCACGATCAAGAGTCACCACAACGTCGGAGGCCTTCCGGACGACTTGCAGTTCAAACTGGTTGAACCGCTCCGCGAGCTCTTCAAGGATGAAGTCCGCGAAGTCGGCCGCGAGCTCGGCCTGCCCAGCTACGTCGTCGACCGCCAGCCCTTTCCCGGCCCGGGTCTCGCCGTACGCATCATTGGCGACATTACCCCCGAGCGCATCGAGGTGCTCCAGCAGGCCGACCTGCGCGTCCGCGAAGAAATCATGAAGATGGATAACCATCTCGACGTGTGGCAATACTTCGCGGTTCTGCTGCCGATCCAAACGGTCGGTGTGATGGGCGACGACCGCACCTACGAAAATGTTGTCGCGGTCCGCGCGGTAGAAAGCCGGGATGGTATGACCGCCGACTGGTACAAACTGCCCTACGAAGTGATGGACTCCATCTCCAACCGCATCATCAATGAGGTCCGCGGCGTCAACCGGGTCTGCTACGACATCAGTTCCAAGCCGCCAAGTACTATCGAGTGGGAATAAACCAAACATGACGATGTTCACCTCGCACAGACATAAAGTACGCAGAGCAAACAGGATTGAAATCCACCCTGCGGTCTCCGCGCCTCTGCGAGGAATTAATTTGAATATACGAAGCTCGGCGCTCGTTGCGCCTTTGCGTTGAGGAAGAGAATATGCCCAAGAGAGAAGACATTCATCACATCCTGATCATCGGCTCCGGACCGATCGTAATTGGCCAAGCCTGTGAGTTTGACTATTCCGGCACCCAGGCCTGCAAGGCGTTGCGGGAAGAGGGCTACACGGTGTCCCTGATCAACAGCAACCCGGCGACCATCATGACCGACCCGGCCACGGCAGACCGCACATACATCGAACCGATTACCCCGGAAGTGGTCGAAAAAATCATTATCAAGGAAAAGCCGGATGCCATCCTTCCGACCCTTGGCGGACAGACCGCACTCAACACCGCCATGAAGCTGGTTGAAAACTGCATCCTTGAAAAACATGGCGTGGAAATGATTGGTGCAACCTACGATGCCATCATGCGTGGCGAGGAACGCGACCTATTCAAGCAGGTTATGGCCGAAGCAGGCATCGAAACCCTGCGCAGCTATGAAGTCCATGATCTGGAAGAAGCCCAACGAGTCGCAACCGAAGAACTCGACTTCCCGATCATTATCCGCCCGTCCTTCACGCTCGGCGGAACCGGTGGTGGGATTGCCAACGACATGGTTGAGCTGATGGAGATTGCGGAAGGCGGGTTGAAAGCCAGCCTGACGACCGAAGTCCTTCTGGAAGAATCCGTATTCGGCTGGAAGGAATACGAGATGGAGGTGATGCGCGACAAGAAGGACAACGCCGTCATTATCTGCTCCATTGAAAACATGGACCCAATGGGCATCCATACCGGCGACTCCATCACCGTTGCACCCGCTCAGACCCTGACCGACCGTGAATACCAGATCATGCGCGATGCTTCCCTGAAAGTACTGCGTGTCATCGGCGTTGAAACCGGTGGATCCAACGTGCAGTTTTGTATCCACCCCGAAACCGGACGCATGGCCATCATCGAAATGAACCCGCGCGTATCGCGCTCCTCGGCCCTCGCCTCCAAGGCAACCGGCTTCCCGATCGCAAAACTGGCTGCCAAACTTGCGGCAGGCTACACCCTTGACGAACTGCCCAACGACATTACCAAAGAAACCCCGGCCTGCTTTGAGCCATCGATCGACTATGTCGTCACCAAACTGCCGCGCTTTACGTTTGAAAAATTTCCATCGGCCGACGACAAGCTTGGTGTCAGCATGAAGTCGGTTGGCGAAACCATGGCCATCGGCCGCAACTTCAAGGAATCGCTGCAGAAAGCCTTCCGATCGCTGGAGATTGGCGTGGATGGTCTCGACCTGAAAGCCGAAGCCAAGCTCGATTCAGCCCGACTCGATGATTACCTGAGCACCACCTGCACCGAACGCACCATCGCCATCAAGATGGCATTCAAGCAGGGCTACACCATCGAAAAGGTCCAGAAAATGACCAAAATGGATCCTTGGTTCCTGGACAACATTCTCCAGATCGTTGAAATTGAAAAAGACCTGATTGATGCGGAAGAGCTGGATTATGACCTGCTGAAATATGCCAAGCGCAACGGTTTCTCCGACGAACAGATCGGCGCGCTGCGCGGCTGCACGGGCACCGAAATCCGCACGCTTCGCAAGAAGCTCGACATTATCCCGGTCTATAGCTTGGTCGACACCTGCGCGGGCGAGTTTGCGGCAGCCACTCCCTACTTCTATTCCTGCTACGCGGACCTCAATGAAATACGTACGACCGACAAGCAGAGCATTATTGTTCTCGGCTCCGGCCCGAACCGTATTGGACAGGGCATTGAATTTGACTACTCCTGCGTGCACACCGTCAAGGCCCTGCGCGAAATGGGGTATGAAGCCATCATGGTCAATTCCAACCCGGAAACCGTTTCGACCGACTATGACACCTCGGACAAGCTGTTCTTCGAACCGCTGACCTTCGAAGATGTAATGAACATCTACGAAGCCGAGCAACCGATGGGCATGATTGTCCAGATGGGAGGGCAAACCCCGCTCAATCTGGCGGACCGCTTGCTCGAAGCCGGTGTTCCGATTCTCGGCACCTCGCCAACGAGTATTGCGGCGGCCGAAGACCGCGAACTTTTCCGTCAGCTGCTGGACAAGCTGGAACTCAAGCAACCGGAAAGCGCCACGGCCGTCACACTCGAAGAAGCCGAAATCATCGCCGAACGCATTGGCTTCCCGGTCATGATCCGTCCGTCGTTCGTTCTCGGGGGCCGCGCCATGATGGTCGCCTATGAGGAAGAGGAGCTTGAACCGTTTGTGAATGCCGCTTTTGCCGCCAGCCCCGACCATCCGGTATTAATCGACCGTTTTCTTGAACACGCGGT
>CAZWZW010000203.1:0-5707 GCA_964639125.1 uncultured Verrucomicrobiota bacterium | reverse complement strand
TTGGTGGCCTTGATATCCAACAGGTAAGGTACGGCCGTAGCTTTGGCAGTCTCTCGGGTCAATGCCTCCATGGGCAGACGCACCCTGAAAATGGCCGTCATCCAGTTGGCCACATAGACATGGGCATCGAAATAGCGCTGCATCAGCTTTTCGGGATCACCCTTGAAATCGCCCCAATTGTACTCGTTGGTGAAGCTCACCGGCGTGATCGTGGCCCGCGTCGAGATCGCCCGCAGCTCAGCGATCTCCTCTTTTGTCAAAGGCCGGTCGATGGCCAGGAACTCATAATACTGGTATTCGCTCATGGTTCTGTTTTCCAATTCCAATCGGCCGGATTCCAAATGGCACTATTCATAGCTGTTGAAGAACAAACAGGTTCCAGAAACACCATGAGGCGAGTCACGACTTCAGGGAAAGTCGGAGACAACTGTAAACGGCTTCGTCGCAGAAATGCTTTCCATTGGGCTTTCTTATCCCTGTTTGTATAAAAATCCTGTGAAAAAAGCATGTGACGGTCTTCGAGTTGTGTAGAGCGTAGGGCAAAGGTCGTCATAATCGCCTCCCGCAGTGTTAAGAGAGAAAAGGTTTCCCTCTCCGCCAGAAATAGAATATCATAGATATCTTTCATCCGGCTGGTCAGGATATTTAAGGAGACCAGAGCTTCAAATTTTTCCGCAATGGCGGATTCTCGAGAGTACACCAGCAGGTTTGGCGACGGCTGGTCATCCAATAGAGTTGGGAAGTCCATCTCAACTGGTCCGGGTACAACCGTATCACCAAAACCAATATCCAATTGCAGCATCTTTCTGGCCGCTGTCAGTCGTACCTCAAGTTTCACCCGGACTCCTTTATAGTCGGTGCCCTCCGTAATTTGTTCGACGATGACCGATTTGTGGTTAAACCTTACGCCGTCATCAAGGTCGATACTGGCAATAGCAACAACTGCGTTTCGGATCTCGTTTAGCTCATTAGGGGTTGAAAAACCGAGAAAATCGATATCCTTGGTAGGACGTAGCAGCGACATTTCATAGGCAAGAAAGAGAAGAGCCCCTTTAAGGATCAAATTTCGGCGATAGGGAGAAATCGACAATCGGTATAGGAATCGCTCTTGCATATACTGGAGCAGTAACGCATCAAAATCGCGCCCATTTGATCTGGCTATATTCAACAGCCTCGCACGTACGGATGCAGCAATATCTTTGGTTGCTTTCGCCATGTCACGTCACCAGGGCTTTCAGGTAGGGCATCATGACGGTTTTGGCCTGACAAATAGCGGCATATTTCAGAAGGCGTGCAGTGTTGGCATCTTTCTGCTTCAGATACTGTTTCAGTGCTTCCATGGCCAGGTCTTCACCAAGTTTTCGGCGGTAACGAAACATATCGCAGATTGTTTTTTCCTTCCCGTAAACCCTTATTTCACCAGCCGGTTCCCGAACAGATTCGATACCGGGAGTGTAAAACCGCTCACGAAAGAAAAAGGGCTTGATGGGTGGATAGAAAATCCGGGGCGGTTTGGCTACATGGGGAATGGCCACATGGACCTCCGAAGGGTTGAAGGTGGTCAGTCCATGGAAATCGAGAGCAGACAGCAGGCAAATAATCCCCCCAGGAATGGCACGGCAAACTTCCACAAGTCCGGCATGCTCCCCTGACGCACCATATTCCGCGAGGCGATAGAGTCCGGGCTTGACTCGCTCAATGCGCCCCTGGTCAACCAGGGCTGATATTTCACGGGTCTGGAACCCTGCGGCACGAAGCTCCTTCATTCGGGCATAGCCGCCGGATGACTTGATGTATTCCGTTATACTGTCCATGTTTTTCTCGAATCGTTTTGACTGCCAATGTATACTATTGGCAGAAATATTTCAAGCAGAAACATTAAAAGCCGCCCATTACGCTACCTTCTATCCATAAAATTAGTTCGTAGGTGGATGAACTGGCAGGATTTATAGGGTGGTCGCAAAAGCGGTATAACTACTTGATATAAAAAGAAACCCGGCCATTACTGGCCGGGCATAGATTTTGGCTCCCCGTGTGCAACCCTCTTCATAACCGTTCTCTTTCTCCCGCAGTTAACCGAAATCCTTCAATATCAACGCGTTATCAAAGATCAGGCTGCTCCCGATGATGCGGAAGTGGCGTCAACTCAATTTTCCAATTTTTTTGGTTTCACACTTCATGTCACAGCTCGACATTATTCCACGCCAATGGTTTAATTCCGGTTGTTTATCAAGTTGACGATCAGCTTGACCATGGTCTCTTTATTTTAACTACCGAGGATTGCTCGGTAGTTCCCTTTCGGGTCAACTCACCTTGTTTTTTGCCATTTATCCGTTCTCGGAATATGATTCTCTTAGACAACATTTATTTCGCTGCCCGATTCGCGACTCAATTCATTCGACATTATCCAATTGCCATACAGCGGATTTTTGCCACCGGGAGCATGAACCCTCAATCATCCGGCCCCCGGTGGGCGGTGGCATCCTCGTCAACCCAGTCCTCCTCGGTGTAGGACATGCCCTTGCGCCCCGGCACCTTGCGTGTCTGTCCGGCCTTGTAAAGAGCGCAGCTTTTCGGTCCGTAACAGAAGGTCTCGAACCGGTACCTTTTTTTGGACGGGTTCCAGTGGTCGATGATCATCTCCACCGGCATTCGACAACCCCAGATACAGATCGTGCACTTGGCGTCATACGTCCGGGTGTCCAGACGCCGATGCCCACGGCTGCGATAGGTTTCAAGGTCGGGCGGCACGCCGTGAAACGGTGGACTAGCCGGGAAATCACCTTCAGCATCATTTATTATCTTCAGACCGCTTGCCTTGTAGAATCCGGCCGTCTCAAGCCGCGTATCAGGAACGGGAACCGCCAGGCCGCTCACCTCCATGCCGACTTGAAATCGATGTTTTGCTTGTGCGGCCTTTCCGATGGCGATTATGAATTCGCCGGGTTCATCCACGATTGTCCCTTCAACCCGAAGCACATATCCCAGATAGCTGTGGCTTCTTTCATCGAAAGACCGCATCAGCCGAATACGGGGCTGCACGGCCTGAATGCGTCCCGACCATTCAATTTTGGCCGTTTTGGTTGTCGATCTTGACTCCATGATGATCTTCTTTCCCGAACCTGCTCTTCAAAACCTGATTCAGCTCCTCTTCGGTTTTCTTGGCCAACGTGCTTTTGCACGCTCCAGAAAAGACGGCTCAAGCTGTTTGGGTGCGTTGGTGACGATATCCTCGAACCCGGCCATAAATCCCTTCTTGCGAAAGTGTCTTTTGCGCACATCGGCAACCACCGTCTGCCAGTCGGCGTCAAGGCCGGCTTTTGAGTAGCATTTCTTCGCGTGCTCGATGTGATCAAGCGCCGCATCATAATATTTGCTTTTGCCGGCATTGACGATCCGCATGCAGAGCGCACGGTAAACTCTTGCTGATATAGAAGGATGAGAACGCTCCAGCTTGCGCGCCAGCGGCTCGGTCCGGTAGTGGCTGAGACCTTCCAATTCGTCATCCGTGAAGCGTCCGCATCTGTTCCCATAGCTCGGCTTGCGTCTCCTGCAAAAAGGCGAAGATCCGCGCCGGGAAAAGGGCCCGCTCCACATCCCATTCGGCGTTGGTACCGGGATGCCAGCCGCTTCGTTGCAGCAGGACTTCTTCCACGTGGGTTTCAAAGGCTTTTTCGGATGTCTGGCTCATCGGTTGCCCCTTCTCTTGGCCGTCCGTACCCGGTAAAGTCGCTCCGTGAATCCGCCCTCTTTTTCAAAACTTTTCGCCTGGGCCGCAATCTG
Source organism: uncultured Verrucomicrobiota bacterium (assembly GCA_964639125.1). Lineage (GTDB taxonomy): Bacteria > Verrucomicrobiota > Kiritimatiellia > Kiritimatiellales > Pontiellaceae > Pontiella. Next base: position 1,924 of record CAZWZW010000203.1, on the reverse strand, counting down.
TCGGTCGAGGAGGTGACAGGCCAGGTTTAACAGTGAAAGGGCCGCATTGGCCGCCAGGGCAGAAGAAGACAGGGACGAACACGGACCCCCACTGACGGTCGCGGACGAATGATCACCGCACTTGTCCGTGCCGGTCCGTGTTCGTCCGTGACTGCCCGTGTGCGTCCGTGCACCCCCGCCCGCCTCCGCCCGCACGTCGATTTTGCCCGTGACCGCGGCGGTGATCAGGGCGGTGCGGTATTCCTGGAGGCGGTCGATGGCTGCCTCTATCTTGGACGCTAATTGATCGATTTTGAAGGTTTCACGTTCAAGAAATGCGGCAATAGTATTCTGCTCTTTAAAAGGAGGCACAGGCACTTTCAGCGCGCTTATCACTGACACTGAAAGTCCAGGCTGCGCAGCAGAAACTGAATACTGGTTAAGATTCATTGCCCTTAGAACTTCGCCGAGCCAATTGGTTACAAATGGCGTTAGCGGATTTACCACGACAGCGTGTTCGGATGCCCAAAATCTACCAGATGCATAATTAATATTGCCACATAGCGCCCCTTGTCTGCCGATCAGGACATAATCTCCATTATGAGTAAAATCCGAATAGTAACCTCTTAATCCATTTCCGCCATAGACAGGGAATTCACCAGTTTCTTCAATCTGTTCAGAAGTAATGTTTTCCCCGCTTTTCAATAATGCCATATAACTAAGCCGTTTTACCCCCCAATGCTCCGGCACATCCCCCAGCCACTCCACCCCTGAGGGCTTGAGTTTGGGATGCGGGTCGAGGCCGGCGGTCCGGGCCACCTCGGGCGGCAGGCCGCGGGTGACGGTGCGCGAGATGAGGGCCGTGCGCTTTTCCTTCAGCTTTTCAATCAGCGCCCGCTTTTTCGACACAAGACCGTCTATCTTTTTCGTCTCTTGGCTAAGAAAAATGGCAATATTCAATTGTTCATCAGAACAAGGTTGAACAATTGGAATTTTAACAACCTCTGTAGCATTTGTTGCTGGATAGCTGACTCCGACAGACCGGGAGACGACATTCTCGATGAAATAGTCTGATCGGAGAAGAAACGAAAGGTAATCAGGCTCAATTTTCCTTGGTCGGATAACTGCAAAACCAGTAGAAACAACCATGTTTGGTTCAGGGGTTTGTACCGGCGCAATTGCCTTTAAATAGGTGCGTACAGTCGAAACGATTGTATCACCATGCGAAACCAATCTTCTTGCCCTTGAAGGGGCGTTTTCAAAAATCATCGGCTCCTTATTCGTAATTCCTTCAACTCGGTCCACACTTCCTATGTCGACATAAACCAACTCCCAGTCCGGTGGTGTTGATTCCGGAAGCACCTCGTCATTTACCGAAGCAACATCTTTCAGTCGCTTTATTGCCCAATGCGCCGGCACCTCCCCCAACTACTCAACCCCACTGTCCTTGTATTTCGCATACGCCTTGTACTTCACGCCATCACCTCTTTGAGCAGGGCCAGAATCTCGCCTTCCAGGGTCTTGATGTCCGCCTCGATCTCCTCAAGAGGTCGTGGCGGCTCGTAGCGGTAGAAGTGGCGGTTCAAGGGGATCTCATAGCCGACCTTGGTTTTGGCTTCATCGATCCAGGCATCCGGCACATGGGGCAGGACCTCGCGCTGGAAGTAGGCCTCGATGCACTCCTTGAGGGGCACGTTTTCGGTGTCGCGCAGTTCCGGGTCGGGTTCAGGCTTGTCATGCTTGTCCCGGCATATTTCTGCGGTTTCATCCCGCTCGCCCAGGGCGCTGAGCACGGCCTTGATCTCGGCGGCGGACAGCCGCACGCCCAACTTGCGGTCGATTTCCCGGAGATCGAGAAGAAATTGTTTGCGGTCCTTGTAAAGCATATCTCCATTAGCTTTGGCAAAGGCCCGCAGCAGGCCGCGGATCTCTTCCTGGCGCTTCT
>CAZWZW010000202.1:0-5764 GCA_964639125.1 uncultured Verrucomicrobiota bacterium | reverse complement strand
AAGATCCGACCTCAGACCCACGCCTTCAGCCGTTCTGCCAATCGCGCTCTTCGCGATCGTAGACCTTGTCCGCCATGAGCTCGTTGGCGTCCTGCTGGAAGACTTCGTTGTTCGGATCCCAGTACACGGTCTTCTTTTTGCGACAGGCAATGTGGCCCAGGTGGAGCATGGTCGCGAAGCGGTGGCCGGCCTCGGGGTGATTGGCCGGACGGCTGCCGGTCATGATGGCATCCACGAAATCCTGTTGTTCCATTTTCGGACGCGGCCAGTAGTTCTCGTGCGTCTGGTAGGACTTGTCACGGAACAGGTTCATGTCGCTGGCTTCAAACTTTCCGTTCCAGCCTTCACAGGCAATCCAGCCTTTGCTGCCTTCGAAGCGAAGGGAAACGGTTCCGTTCACGGCCTTGATGGTGGCACCGTTGGCGTATTTGAAATCGATGTCGTAGCCGTAGGGTACGTCCACGTAGGATTCCGGTCCGAGCACTTCACTGGTGCCGGAGATTTCGACCGGGCCGCTTTCGTCCATGCCGATGCCGATCTGGGCGGTATCGCAAAGATGTGCGCCCCAGTCGGTCAACGAACCGCCACTGTAGTCCGTGCGCTGTCGCCAGTGCTGGGGATGCATGACACTTTTGGTGTAATCCGCCATGGGCGCCGGTCCAAGCCACAGGTTCCAGTCGAGATCGTCCGGAATGGGCGCGGTGGGCTCGATGTTGAAGAGCGGTTTTTTGGGAAGGCCGCAGCGCACGCTGTGTACCTCACCGAGGATGCCGGTCCGGGCAATGCCCGCCATCATCCAGTACTTGATCAAGCTGCGGTCTTCGACGCCCCACTGGAACACCTTGCCGGATTTGGCCGCGGCTTCGGTCAGCGCGCGGCCCTGCGTGATGGTAAGGCTCGGTTTCTCGGAGAAGGTGTGTTTGCCGGCGGCAAGCGACATCAGGGACATCGGCACATGCCAGTGGTCCGGGGTGGAGATCACGATGATGTCCAGGTCATCGCGGGCAATGACCTCGCGGAAATCCTGGTGCAGGGTGCAGTCGTTGTTGCCGTATTTCTTATCAACCTTCCGCTTGGCTTCGGTTAGCTGACTCATCTTGCAGTCGCAGAGTGCGAGGACGCGGATGTTCGGAATGTTCAGGAAACCATTCAGGTTCCGGCCGGTGCCCTGAAGCCCCAGGCCAATGAATCCAGCGGTGAGCTGCTTGGAAGGCGCAAGATCACCGAACACACTGGAGGGCAGGATTGTGGGCACGAGAGCTCCGGCTGCTGCGAGCGAAGAGCTGCTTATAAATTGACGACGAGAGAGCGTGCGATTCATGCCTTCGATTTCTTTTGGGGATTTCCGGTTCTACGATCTATTCCGAGGAAAAACTAGGGCGAAGAAGAGGCAGCAACTCAATCCGTCGAGACCGAAATCTTGTAGAAAACATTCGGCCAGGAACTGGTTGATGCCTCTACATCGTTCCAGGTCGTGGGCCCCTCGTTGGTGCTGGGCAAGGAGCTTGTTCCTATGTGTTGCCAACCTTCCTCCAAATTGATGCTGCGATATATTAAAACAGGCGTGCCGGGGTTGCTGCTGGCGGGAATCTCCAGGCCCACTTGGCCATTCTGGAGCACCGGGGTTACCCGAAATACCGAGCCACCATCCGTGGGGTCGGTTCCCGTAACATATTCCTCCCACGCGAGCATCCCGTCCTGATCCGTGTCGCTCAACGCCGCAGCGTCGTAGTCGCCGTCGACAAGTCCTTTGTCGTATAGCCACTTGGTTGGGGTTGAGTGCTCGGTCGCGAATTCAGCAGGCGACTGGCCGCCGACGGTGAAGGTGTATGGATCCTGGTCCGCATCATTATTCGCGATGCTGACGGTCGAGGTGACGGCAGTACTGTGAGCCACCGGCGCAAAGGCGAGTTCGAAGGTGACATGGCCCGCCGGCGCGATGTTGGAAGCCGAGGGCTGCGAAGCCACCGTGAAATCGGGTGCCCCGCTTACGACCACGTAGTCGCTCACATTCGTCAGCACCAGAGTTGCAGGTCCGGCGTTGGTAATCGTAAAGACGTTCACCTTTTCCGCGCCAACTGGGATATCCCCGAAGGCAGTTCCCTCCCCAACGGCTGGTGGGGTGTCGCCGTCGGCGATCAGGTTTCCATTCCCATACACCCTCATGATGGGACCACCGGTGAGCACCGAATCAAAACGGAGAAAAGATTCCTCCATCATCGTGGCATACTCCGCCCAGATCCAGTTCGCTGAACGAACCGAAGAGGAATACCGGATTTCATCCATCTTCCCCTTCCATTCTGCTGCGTTGTGATCAGCTTCCGAGCCGAAGGTCAGCGGCCGGTCATTGTCCACAAACGGAACCGACAGGGTTTTCGACCCGATCTTTTTCCCATCCCTGTATACGGTGCCGGTCGCACCCGAATAGGTGACCGTGATGTAATACCAATTAGCATTCTTCCATGAAGAGACGACGTCTACGACCTTTTTCGTGTAGTCGTTGTCGCTGCTTACCAGCAAGAGATCTTCATCATTTTTGGTCCACACCGCCCACCCATCAGAGTTTCCTGAGCTGTACTTGCGTGAAATCAACCGTCGGTTTGTGGCACTTTCGCCCTGGTTAAGTTGTGCGAAAAAGGAGACCGTGAACTGATTTCCTACATCAAGAGTCGGACGATCGGGGATATCGATCCAGTCATTCGCGCCGTCCCATTTCTGTGCTCCTCCTACGACTCCGCTGGTGACCGCCGGTTCAGCGGCGGCCTTTTTGTAGCCGTGATTCTCGTTTGCGGTGGAGTCGGCAATAGCCGTTCCGGACGTTTCGTCCAGGTGCCATACCCCGATATAGTCCGCATCCCATGTCGCACCATTGCTCGTGTAGGCCGGCAGGTTGGTTTCCACGGGGCTTCCCCAATACACCCAGATGACACCGCCAGATAGCATTTCAGGGACCTGCACCCAGACCTGAGAAACTCCGTTGGTGTCCCAGCTGCTAATCTCAAAATTCAGTTCTTGGGTTCCGGTCGCGTCGCTAAAGCGCAAATCTCCGCCATTGGCAGAGGAAAACTGATCATAGTCAAAGCCCGGCATGCTGTCCGGATCCAGTTTCACCAACACGGGAAAATTGCTCAACCCATCAAGGCGCGCATCGTCCATAAACTGGATCAACGACGCGTTGGGTCCCAGCATACTCGACTCGGGAATAACGACGATTTTGACCGTGGCTGTTTTGGAAGTCATGGTTCCATCAGTGACGGAATAGGTAAAGCTGTCTGTTCCGGTGAACCCAGGGTCGGCAACGTAAGTCATATGGGGCTCAGTTCCGCTTAAGGTGCCATTTGCCGGCTGTGTGAGAGTGTAGGTCAATGCAGCCTCGTCGCCGCTACTCGCCAGCGTAAAGTCATGCGACGAACCCAGTAACGCTCCGAACTGCATCCCTTCGGCGCGTGGCAGGTTGTTGTAAGTATCGATCCCTATCGAATCAATATACAGCTCATCGTTTTTCGCACTTCCAGCCACGCTGAACCGGATCTTAAAGTTGCTGACCATCTCAAATTCCGACAGCCCCAGGGTTTCGAGGTGCCAGGCGCCGTCCATCTCGTCGGTAATGGTTTTGATGGTATGCCAGGCGCCGTCGTATACCTCGACCTTCGCGGTCTCACCCGCCTCCAGCGAGACGGCCTTCCAGGCATATTCAAGCACCAGATCGCCGTTGTATGCGCTCAGGTTAATCGTCCGGGTTGCCTTTCCTTTCTGCTTAAGGTTCATGCATTGGAATCCATTATACATGCCCCACTGCACATAGTCGTCATGTTGATATGTATTATTGATCGCCCAGGAATGATCTTTCCATCCATATCCACCCGTCACACTTTCCATATCGTCATGCAGAATAGTTTTCGGGTCGATCAGGCGGATGATAGCTTCGGAAACCGTGCTGGTCTCAGAAAGGTTATCCACCACCCTTAACTCGAAGGTCGTGCCATCCGAAATGTTGTTGGTCGCAAAAGGGCTACCCACCGCAACGTCGCTGCCCAGTTGGCTCCAAATGTAATTGGTGATAGACCCGTCGGTGTCGTACGAATCGGTGCCGTGCAGGGAAATGTCCTCCACCCCGTCCAACTCAGGGTCAACATAATAGATCTCCCCGCCTCCATATACGTCAGCAGCAACATGGTCGGCCGTATCGCTTCCGATGACGGCTGCCGGTCGCGTATTGGCTTCAGCAGCCGGAACCGCTTCAAGGCTGCCGAGCTGCTTGATGATCCGGTAGCCTTCATTCTGCACCCACTCATACACTTCCTGGTGAGGGCCACTGGTCTGAGGATAGGGCGACGCAAAGTCCGCGCAATTAGAACCGGTCAGCATGGTGAACAACATCGCGGCCACCGCCGTCTCCATATGTTCGGAGACATGGACACCAGAGAACTCCAGCAGATTTTCGCTTCGGTTCCACAGTCGTCCGGCCGCGATTTGCGCGGGTACACTGAACACCGTCCCATGACCCAGTACCGCATTCCGATCCGCACAGTGTTTCGCGTTACTCAGTGCTTTCAGCGATATCTTCTGCACGGTATCCGGAATGTCGTGTCCTTGATAAAAGAATCCAAAAATAGGGAGATCTGCGTTTTGGGAGTGGGACTTTAAATCTTGGTAATTTTGCACCGTTGGGTAATATAGACTATCCCAGTCACCGGTGAACCGTGCGCAGACAAAATCAAACGATTTGCCCCCTAGAGTATCTTTCACCTCGGTTCTATTAGGAGTAAGATAGTAGGCACTGTTGATATGCGTTCTGTTAGAGGAATAACCACCATCCGCCATCACCTGAGAATACTTGCGTCCATACGCTGTTTCCGTACTCGTCCCCATAAAAACACACGCAGTATCGTTCACATCGAAAGGAATCTGTAGAGGGCTGCAGAATCCATTCGTGTAGGCACCCGTGTAGTGGGTAGCCGTAGCGGCTGAAGCCCAATTGCTGGAGATATGCCCCAGAATCGAGGTTTTCTCCTCCGCACTGACCTCTGCCGGCAGATGGGTACTGTTGGTCGGGCTGCTGCCGAAGATGTGCGTGTAGGCAGAAACCGCCATCAGATAAGAGGCTTCCGCGCTCAAGGCTGACTGCGGACTGCAGTTGCTGACGCTTTGCAGCTCACTCACCACGTCGGCCCAAGCCAGACCGGCAGGAAGGGTCGTGAGCGAAAGCGCATCACCAATCCGATAACTGTGCTCTTCGTATTTGCTGTCATCGATCGCGCCAAAACCCGAATCCGATCCCCAGATCATAGGAACCACAGTCTCGGACCCGAGGTCGGCGGTGTATTCCTGAATCAATCGAACCTCTTCCAGATACAGGCCGGGGAATCGGTACAGGTACTCCTCTTCCGGAAGGACCACGATGTAATCAAAGCCTTCCTTCAGCTTGTTGAGAAAGGTGTTGGTATCCGATGGAACCGCACGGGACTCATAATAGGAACCGATGGTATCTTCCGTATAATAGTATTCCGCCTGAACGGTGTCCGTGACGGTTGCATCGGTACTGACCATCTGGACAAGGTTGGTCGGAATCTCCGAATCACTATCCGCTCCAACAAACAATACCTTGATATCCTCGGCACCACAGAACGCCGTCGATGAAAGTAGCAACAACACGGTTTTAACAAATTTCGCCACAAGAGCACCTCTGAAAAGACCGTTTTGACGGCACGGGTTAGATTGTTTCGTATTTTTCATAATGAATGTTATCGTTTCAAAGCTTCCA
>CAZWZW010000201.1:0-5842 GCA_964639125.1 uncultured Verrucomicrobiota bacterium | reverse complement strand
TCCAAGGATTGAAAAATCTTTCCCGTTGCGGCTGTTCCGGTTTTTATGGTTAAGTCCCGCCTTTGTTTATCAGGGGTCTTATGCTTTGGATCGTATATAATCTTTTTTTCCCGGTGGTTTTTCTGTTTATGCTACCGAAGTTTCTGTCGCGTATGCTGCGGCGCGGCGGCTATGGACAACACTTTGAGCAACGAGTGGGGCACTTTGGTCATGGTACAAAAGCACGCCTACGCGCGCATCGCCGGATCTGGGTGCATGCGGTCAGCGTTGGCGAAATCTATGTGGCACTCCGTTTTATCAAAGCCTATCGCGAGAAGCATCCAGACACTTTTTTTGCGCTCAGTACTACCACTTCGACCGCGCATGCCATTGGTCGCAAGGAGATTGATCCGCGCGATGTCCTTTTTTATTTTCCGGTCGACCTTCCCGTCATCATTAATAAGGTGCTGGGCATCATAAATCCTCTGCGCATTGTGCTGGTGGAAGGTGAATTCTGGCCCAATTTAATCCGCCTGGCCGATAACCGGGATATTCCCGTTTCACTCATCAATGGGCGCATGTCCGAAAATTCCTACAAAGGCTACCGCAAGCTTAAGCCGCTCACCGCCGACGTGCTTCGGAGGATTGATCCCATTTGTGTGCAGGGTGAGCTGGATGCCCGGCGGATGCTCGGCATCGGTGCACCCGTTGAGCAAGTGCATGTGATGGGCACCGTTAAGTTTGATGTGGCCGAGCGCGATGCAGAGGGCGAAGAGGCGGCGCAGCATATTTTGCGGAGTATCGGAGTGCCGGAAGATGCCGTCGTGCTGCTGGGGGGCTCTACCTGGCCGGGTGAGGAGGCCGTGCTGTGCGATCTCTATACAAAGCTTCGTATGCAGCATGACAACCTGTTTCTTGTCATTGTTCCGCGCCACGTCGAGCGGGCCGACGAAGTGGTGCATTGTTTCGAAGAGCGCACCCTATCCTATTTACGCCGTAGCCGGCTCCAAGGTTCTGCTGCGCCTGAGCGGCCGGATGTGCTGTTTATCGATACGACCGGCGAACTGCGTAATTTTTATGCGGCGGCCGATATTATTTTTGTGGGCAAGAGCCTGTGCGAGCATGGTGGACAAAACCCGATCGAGCCGGCGATGAGCGGTAGGGCGGTGGTGGTTGGACCCAATATGGAAAACTTTCCAGCAGTCATGCCGGTGTTTCTTGAGCAGAATGCCCTGGTGCAGGTTGCGGATACGCCGGCCTTGGAACAAGCCCTTGTTTCTTTGCTGGCCGACCCCTCCTGCCGCATGGCCCTTGGCGAGCGCGCACGGCAGGTGGCGGAGGCCAACCGCGGTGTCATCCAAAAGACCGTTCAGCGGCTCGCAGGAAAATAATCTTGGAAGCCCTCTATTGAATCACATATAGTTTTCAGCTTAATCGTCTCAGACGGAGCAGATATGTCAGATACCGATATTTATACAGACAAACAGGTCAGGCCTCAAGGTAAGCACACGAAGCCCAAAAGGCGTCGCCGCCGGAGCACACGCAAGTTCGATGCAAAGAAACGCCGCCGGAGCAAGAACAGTGGAATGCGCCGTCTGTTTCATTTGGCGCGGAAAGAGGAAAACGAAAAGATCGTTTGGGGCACGTTCTTTATCGTTGCAATCATTCTGCTGGTCTTGGTGGGGATTTGGCAGTTCTGGGTTCTGGAAAGGATCGCACGGCAGGACGATGCCGCCTCGCTGGCGGAAAAGCAGGCGATCGAGGCGGCGGAAGAAGGAACCGCCTCTGCACCGGAAGCGGCTTCAGCCGCGGAATAGACGGCGCAGCTTTTCCTTCATCGAATCAAGACCGCCACCCGTGCCGGAGTAGGGCGGTGGGCTGACTTCCACGTCGATGTTTCCATGTTGCTGGTTGGCAAAAGGGTTCGCCTGATGTTCCATCATCACCATCCGGTATTCCTGTTGGCCCGCAAAATAAATATAGCCCCCGATAAATGCGAGCATGAGGTTGGGCTGGAAGGGGCCGATGAGCCCGAAGAGCCGCATACGCAGTCCGAATAATCCAACCAGTACGAACAGGCCACAGAAATATTTCCCCACTTTTGCGGCGATGCGCGTGGCTTCAATTCTTCCTTTTTTTAGCGTCAGGCCAGCGCGGAGTACGCGCCCGCCATCCATCGGAAATACCGGCAGTATGTTGAAGAGAAACAGCATGCCGTTGAGGAAACCCAGAAACCGTAGCAACTCGATTTGGAGGAAGATCAACGACAGGATCAGGCTGACGGCCGGGCCGGCAAGGGCCACAAGGATTTCATCCAGCGGGCGTTTGGGAATATTTGATATTTTGGCGGCTCCCCCGAACGGATAGAGGACAATCTCATGGATATAGGCGCCTTTGGCCCGGGCCACCACCGAGTGGCCGAGCTCGTGCAGGGCCACGCTTCCAAAAATTCCCACGGCCAGTATTAGGATGGCCAGCAGGCCTGCGCCCGAAAAAATAGAGAGCACTCCGACTGCGATCAGTAGAGAAATGTGCAATCGAATGGGAATTCCCCAGACCGATCCTATCGAAATTGCGTTATTAACCATTTTCATGAAATAAACCTTGCTCGTGCGTAGAGAGTGCAGGGTTGTGTGTGGCGGGCTTAAAAACAAGCGCAAATCGCCGTTTTTCCGCTTATGAACATTGACAGATGGAGCTAAATATCCTTTTATCCGGAAATTCGGATATATGGATAATGAGTGGTGTTTTAGACATTTTCAAGGCTTTGGCGGATGAAGGACGATTGCGGATTCTGCGGTCGATCGATCAGGCGGAACTTTCGGTGGCTGAGCTTGTACAGGCGCTGGAGATGCCGCAGTCGACGGTGAGCCGCCACCTGAAGCCGATGCGCGAGGCGGGGCTGGTATCCTCGCGTCGGGATGGAACCTCCGTCTATTACAACCGCGGTTCACTCTTCCGGGATAAAGCCTTTGCGCAGATTCTAAACGAACATTTGCAGGAAATTCCCGTGGCCCACCGCGATGCGGCGGCGGTCGAACGTGTCCTGGAGTTGCGCCGAAACAAGAGTCGTGCATTTTTTGATGAAATTGCCGGTCGCTATGGTTCGCTGACCGAGCCGGGAGGGGGCTGGCAGGCGCTGGCTGCCGGGCTGGCGGCAGGATTTGCCGGCAAGACGGTGGCCGATCTGGGCTGCGGCGAGGGGGCTTTGGCACTCCTGCTTGCGCGATTTGCTGAAAAGGTCGTTGCCTACGACCAGTCCGGAAAAATGCTCAAACTGGTTGAGGAACGAGCGAGGGAACATCAGCTGGCCGACCGGCTGGATTTGCGCGAGGGTATTCTCGAGGATCTTGAATTGCCTGCGGAAAAGTTCGATGCCGTTTTTTTGAGTCAGGCACTGCACCATACCTCGAGTCCGACCGATGTGGTTTGCTCGGCGGCGGTCGGGTTGAAGCCCGGCGGACAGCTGATCATTTTGGATCTGGTTCGTCACGAACATGAATGGACCCGTGAGCAGTGGGCCGACCAATGGTTGGGATTTGATCCCATGGAAATGCGGGAATGGTTAAGCATGGCTGGGCTGGAGCCGCTGGTGCTGGATTCATTGCCGGGGGCCACACCCGACCTTTCGGTGCTGATGGTGGTAGGAACTAAGAGATAGGAACTTTTATTAATAACAAGGAGACTTCCGATGGCAGGAAAAAAGAAAGCAGCAAAGAAAAAGGTACAGGACTGCGCGATCGCCGATATTTCATTGGCCGCGTTTGGTCGGAAAGAGATGGAACTGGCAGAATATGAAATGCCGGGACTGATGGCCCTGCGGGAAAAGTACGGCAAGGATAAGCCGCTCAAGGGCGCGCGCATCACCGGATCGTTGCATATGACGATTCAGACGGCCATGCTGATTGAAACGCTTCAGCAGCTGGGTGCAAAAGTACGCTGGGCCAGCTGCAATATTTTTTCCACCCAGGACCATGCTGCGGCGGCGATCGCCAAAACAGGGACGCCGGTGTTTGCCATCAAGGGGGAGTCACTCGAGGATTACTGGGAATACACCGACAAGATTCTCGATTGGGGCAACGGCAAGGGACCGAATGTCATTCTCGACGATGGAGGCGATGCCACCATGTTTGTCCAGCTGGGCGTAAAAGCCGAGCAGGATCCATCGATTCTCGATAAGAAGCCGGAAAGTCCCGAGGAAGGGGTGCTTTATGCCCAGCTTAAAAAGGCGCTGAAGAAAGACCCCACCCGCTTTTCCCGCATCGCCAAGGGGATTCTCGGGGTTTCGGAAGAAACCACCACGGGGGTGCACCGCCTTTATCAGTTGGCGGCCAAGGGCGAGTTGCTCTTCCCGGCTTTCAACGTGAACGACTCGGTTACCAAATCCAAGTTCGATAACCTCTATGGCTGCCGCCACTCGCTGGTCGATAGCATCATGCGCGCGACCGACGTCATGCTGTCCGGAAAGATTGCGGTTGTCGCCGGATACGGCGACGTCGGCAAGGGTTGCGCCCAGTCGCTCGTGGGGCAGGGTGCTCGTGTGATCGTTACCGAAATCGACCCGATCTGCGCACTGCAGGCCGCGATGGAAGGCTATGAGGTCATGAATATGGACGACGCCTGCCAGATCGGGGATGTATTCGTGACGACTACCGGTTGCTGCGATGTCATCACGGAACGCCACATGAGGAAGATGAAGGACATGGCAATTGTCTGCAACATTGGCCACTTCGACTCCGAAATCCAGGTTGAGAAGATGAAAAAGTATACGTGGACCAACATTAAGCCGCAGGTTGATAAGATCACGTTGCCGAAGGGCAACAGCATTATTCTGCTGGCGGAAGGCCGTTTGGTGAATCTGGGTTGCGCAACGGGGCACCCGAGCTTTGTGATGTCGAACAGCTTTACAAACCAGGTGCTGGCGCAGATGGAATTGTACTGCAATCCCGGGAAATATCCGATTGGGGTTTATACGCTGCCGAAGATTCTTGATGAAGAGGTTGCACGTCTCCACCTCGAAAAAATTGGGGTGCAACTCGATTCGCTGACCCGGAAGCAGGCGAAATATCTGGGCATCCCTCCGGCGGGTCCGTTCAAGCCGGAGCATTATCGGTATTAATAAAGTGGGGCGCAGGCATCCCTGCCTGCCTCACCATTCTCCAGGCACAAAAAAAGCGGCTGAAAAGCCGCTTTTTTGTGCTTTGTTTCAGCAGGTTAGCCTGCGGAAATAGCATCAACCGGGCAGGAATCGACGCATGCGCCGCAGTCGGTGCAGGTATTTGCATCAATCACAAACTGGTCATCCCCTTGGCTGATCGCTTCTACCGGACAGGTAGATTCGCAGGCGCCGCAGGAAATACATTCGTTGGAAATTGCGTGGGCCATCTTAATACTCCTTATGTTTGATCGATCTGTTAGTTGCGTAAAACGGAGCAATATAACAGCAAAATTCTTGATTACATCAACAATATTAGGTCATAAAGATGTTTATACGTAGATTCAATTCAAAAAAGGACGCGGTGCTGTATGAGTGATGTTTTGGGTGATGGAGAGTATTCCGAGGAGGTCCGGCAATCGGTTGAGGAGGCTTGGCCGCTGTTTGTTGCTTTTTTGAAAAAGAAGGATGCCCGGGTGACGCAGGCACGCAAGATTGTGCTGACGCAGGTGTTTTCCCGCCATGACCATTTTTGTGCCGACGATCTGGCGGCCAAACTTTCAAGCGGGCTCGACCACGTGAGCCGGGGAACGGTTTACCGTACCCTGGCTTTGATGGAAGAGGCGGGGGCGGGTCCGGGGGTTCGCGATAAGGGTGTTCATTGCCACTGTGAGGATGCACTCCATACACACGCTCATCTGTGAGACC
>CAZWZW010000200.1:0-5877 GCA_964639125.1 uncultured Verrucomicrobiota bacterium | reverse complement strand
GCAGATCCGCAGAAAGTTTCTGCACACCATACGGCACATTTAATTTCTGTTCCGCTTGCGCAAACCCCGCAACACAAGTTCCTGCCCACAATAACAGAGCCGCTTTCTTCACATATCGTTTCATAAACCGCAATTTAGCGGCTATTAATTAAAGTCCAAGACCCGTTTCCGGCTGCCCTTTTCGATCGTTACGACGCCACTGTCGTATTCGGATTTCAGGAACGGGCTGTCGAACACCTTCTCGGGTTTGCTGTAATTGATCGGTTCTCCATTAACCGTTGGAGTTTGTTTGTAGGATGTATCCAGCGTGAGGGTGTCGCCATAGATCGACTGATAGCTCAACACGGTTCCATTGGTTTGGGGTTTGCACCCTTTCACCTGCTGCTTAAAGTCATCGAAATTCTTGACATCGGTTTTCGCCATCACTTCCAGGATTACCGGCGCATACTCGTCCGTCGGAGTGATGACCCATCCCAGCGGGGAACTGCTAATGGTGCCTTTAGGCTTCATATGGCTGTAAATCTTTTCGCTCAGCTTGTATCCGTTCTGACCCACCCGCACTGCCGCGTAAGCCTCAGGCGCTTCGATAAAGAGAATCCCCTCTTCGTCAACGGGTTTACTGAGTCCATCCTTGCTCATCCAGACGCTCATCTCGGCGGCGCCTCTATTTGACTCAAGTTTCTGCGTGATCAGACACCCCTTGCGTTGCACCGACCATTGGCCATTGAGGGAACTCTTCTCATCTGTGGGTCGTGGAATGGGGACAATCCGGGATGGCGTCTCCCCCGGAAAGATCACGCCCTGCCAACGATTCTGCGAACTGATCGCTACCCAGTCCTTCAGTGGGCGTGCGGGAACCATCGGCGTTCCCAAAATAAAGGATGGATCGCAATACGTGTAGCGTTGAATACCACCATTATCTGTATTCAGTCGATACGGATTGCGGCTGCCCGACTGCCCCAGCCCTCTGGGAAATTGTTTCACTTCGTAACGACCGCGCCCTTTGACATCGAGCGCGAGATCGACCACGACCGCCGGCGGTCGGTAGTCGCTCAGCGCTAAACTCAGGTCATGACTGCTCACGGCCGGCACCTCTCCCCTTCCGAAATAACACCACGTCAGCTCTCCGATTCCGTGTGCAGGTTCGCTACACATACCTCGCTCGAAATAGATTCTGGATTGGCCACCGCCCTGAATACCGTCGATCTGCTCTTGGGCCCAAGAGGCAAAGAAAAGATCCAATAGCAGACCGGCCGCTCTTTTTACTTCGGGTTCACCGAAATCGTAAAAGTTGTAGACGCCCTTAATCAGCGAGCTGTTGTACTCGCCTGAGTTCATCTCAACAAACATCCCTTTCTTTGCCCGTTCACGGCAGTATTCGATAAAGTATTTGTTCCAGGCTTCGTAATGCTGGGCAGGCGTAAAACCGTGATATTTGATCTCCTTGTAATCCGGATGGTTCCTTGCGATCCGGGCAAACTCCCAACAGGTGGAGAAACTCATGGAATGGTGGTTCTCGGATTCATAGATGTGCCACGTCTTCGATTTCTTGTATTCCCAGCGGGGCGGCATCTTCTCGGCATACATAAAAATGGGTTTCAGGCAAATATCCACGGTTTCCTGTGAGAGCCTACCGGGAGCCTTCGTTCCATTCGGGCCGTACATCTCCAACAGCCGCATCACCTCGGAGGCGTGCCAATGGAAACTGTCGCGGGCATTCACATCTTTTGGATGATCAAGATAATGCTGCGCGTTCTCCGCCAATGCCGCGTTCGCTGGCTCCAAGGACTCGTTCAAGTAAAGGCATCGAGCCGCGTAGGCGACCATGGAGTACGAATAGTGCCGAACATAATTGCCTCGCCCAGGCCTGAGCGGCGGATTCTTCTTCGCCCGCACCAAAGGCTTACCCGATTCCGCTTTGAACATTCGCTCAACCCGGGCATCGAATCCGGCGATGACCTCTTCCGGGGTTGCTGCTTGAGCAACCCCGGCACTAAAAAGGAGTAATACTCCTAGCATGCTTGTTTTCATTGTCATTATGCCTAGTTTCCAGTTTCCGTCATTGGGCCCTTAAGGGTTGCAATTAGGAAGGCCGTGGGGTTCGCATATTTCACATCGGGCGCGCCCGGGTAGACGAGTTCACAGGGAACGCCGAGCTCCCGGCAACGCCTTTGCAGCATCACACCAAAGTTGCAGCTATGAATCGGATCACCCCACTTTTTACCGAGCATAGGTTTCTTGTTGTAGGACAGATAGGTCGGAGGGGCCCCAGCACTCACCAACACATAGGGCGAGTATTCGGCAATCCAGGGCAAAATGCTTTCGCGATCAGCGAGGAACTCGTTAAAATCCTTTTTCCCAAACGCGTGCCCGCCGTATTTGATGTGCGGGATCCACTCCCTCATCTGCTTGGGATCGAGCGAGGTTTGCGCCCCCATTGCGGCCAGGCAAAACAATCGTGTCGATTCACGTGCGATGGGGTCATCGCTCTTCGGATCGGCCAGATCATCGTGGTACGCCAGCCACAAACTGGAACAGGCGCCGGCTGAACCACCCGTCGCTCCAATGCGTTGCTTGTCGATGTGCCACTCTTCCGCCTTGCTGCGAACGAACTGCAGGGCACGGGCGGCATCGTGCAGGGGCGCCTTGACCGGCGGCTTGACCCCGTCACGTTTGGCATGGCTGATCAATCGGTAGTTAATCGCAACGACCGAGATCCCCTCCTCTAACAGGGGAGTCACATCGGCAAAACGATGGACCCGGTCCTTGCCACCACTTACCCAGCCGCCACCGTGGATCACAAAGACCAGTGGCGTCGGCCTATCGGACTCCGCCTTCCAAAAATCAAGCACCTGCCGTTCGTGCGTTCCATAGGGGACATTGGCCCATGTCGGTTTGGGCAAGGGCAACTGCTCGACTTGGATGTCGGCGACCTGAGCCTTTCCAGCGGTGAAGCGGAATTCCAGATTTCGGGCCTTAACCGGATCAACTTTAAAAACCAAGGGTTGGCCTGCTTTGCAGATTCCCTGACGAATGCCCTCGCCACGCACCCCCAGCAGTTCCACCTCAAACGGCTCGCATTGGGCGCCTCCAGTCACTTCTACGCTACCGACCAGAATGGGATTGTCATACTTCAAGATGAGCTTATGTGGCTTGGACTCGGTCGGAGTCCCTTTTGGGATCCAATAGCTGTTTTTATCCCCATCAACCGCCAACGTGGTATCATGATTTTCTTCAGATGCGGACGCTTTGATTTTGAAAGGTATGGGTTTTTCCTTTTTGGCTTCCCCTGCAAAAACAGCTGAAGTGAAAGCCCCAAAAAGGACAACACCGGCCATCATGCATGTAATCTGTTTTTTATCCATAATTAACTCCTTAAATTCAGGTTAGTTCTATCAAAGCTCGGCCGTCAAATCCTTGTGGGTGCTGATGCGCAAGTTTTTGTAACGCGCCGAGCGAGTGAACATGTGGCGCAGCCCGATGCGGCCTTCGGTGATGATCGGCAGATCGGGGTTGCTCATGTGGAAGTATTGTGTCTGCTCCGCGTTTTCGACTTTCATGTAGAGGTCCCGCTCTTTTTTGATCACGGTAATATGGTGTGGAACGCCCGTTTTAAAAAGGCCTTCAAGGTTTTCATGATCCGGTGTGAGTTCCGTCCCTTTTAGCCCACGGGAGGTGTTGGGCATATACCGTCGCCCGCGAATATAGCTATCGGGAGAGGTGGCGTAACTGATATGATAGGTATTCATCTTGTTGTAATAGGTCTTCATAGCGGGTACGCGACGCAATTCGTTCCATTTGGTGATATCCTTTACGCAACTTCCCTTACCACTGCCCGTCGCCTGGATATAGAGAATATTCACGCACTTCTTTGACTCGTCCAAGCGGGTGTAGTCGTATTCAATTTTCACGTCGCCCTCGAAACTCTCTTGGGTCCACAGCACCATATGATGCGCATCATTTTTGAATTCCGGACCGGCCGTCAGCGTCATCCCCTCGGGGTCGTTCGACACCTGGCCGACTTCCCCGTCGAGGAACCAGTTTTCCGTCCAGTCGCCGGTGCAAGCGTCCGACAAGACGGTTACCCATTCTCCACTCGCTGCATCATCAACCAGAATCTTCACGAATTTCTGGTCTAAGGGGTTTCTCACTCGAGGTCCTGCCGGCTCTTGCAGAATATAGGGAGCCAATTCTGGAATTCGAGTCCCGAGCTCTTTCAGCACGAGGTCGGCAACCACCTTTTCCCCTGCCGGGCTGAAGTGGGTTCGATCCTCTTTGACAAAATTATAGGTCGAAACAACCTCGGGTCCCACGCGGTTGTGTTGCTCGACACTGAGATGGAGCAGATCCACGAAAGGAACCCCCATTTCACGAGCGAGTGCCCCTGCCGCCTCACCGTACTCCGGGAGTCGCCGCCCATTGATCGCGTGATGAACGATCTTCCCGTCGGAATCCATCGAGCGACGGGCCACAGAACTGAGAATGACCGGCTGGGCGCCGGCTTTTCGAATCCGTTCAACGTAATTTTGCAGTTTATCGCTATAATCCTCAGTTCCATAGCGCTTCATGTCATTATGCCCGAACTGGATCAGCACATAGTCCGGCTTTTTCTTGAGGAGCGAATCCAATGATTTAGAGAGCGAATGAAGGGTCGCTCCGTTTTTGGCGAAATTGTGGACCGTTCCCTCTTTGCGAATACGGTCGGCAAAACCGGGGCCCCAGCCATACGTGGAAGCCACCGTGGAATCACCGATCAGTCCGATCGTAATGGGGTTCAAGCTCCCGCTATCAGTAACGAATGCCTTTTTCGTCTCTGAGGCGGCTAAGGCTTGCAATAGGACAACCCCACAAAAAAGGGCGGTCATCAGCAAGGTTGTAATTTTTTTCATAGGATTCCTCTTTTTAGGGGGGGGTATATACATCTGGCGCTTACTTCTCTTGCACCTTGGCACGGAGGAAGAGGCAGCCCATCTCATCACTCGGAGTCACCGTGACGGTGGCCGTGCCATCGACTATTTCAGAAGAAACGTCTACGGTTTCTCCGCTGTCTGGGCCGTCAATTCCATCACAGTCATACCAATCGGCAAGATCGATAGACCAGCTGTAGCTGAGCTGCAGATCTGTCGGTGGCTGGTCGCTCTGCGGGTGGGTAAGGGTTTTTTGCGTGCCACTCAACCTCAGTGCAATCAGACCACCCGGCGAAGCCTCGTTTGGATTCGAGCCAAAGAAGGCTTCGATGCCGTTAGGCACATCGTCCTCGTCCGGATCGTCATCCAGATTCGAGTCCTCACCGAGGTTATTTCGTTCAGCCCAACCGGAGAAACTGTGATCACGAACGACAAATGACGCCGCGGCCACCGCTCGTTTATCGCCTGTCGTCCAGGAGTAGGTGTGATCCCCCGCCGGAGTATTCGCCTGGTATCCGGCCGCGCCCTGTGCCGAGCCGATAGCACCGCTGGCGTAGATTTTCGTCAGCGGCGCATTCACGGAGGGGTTTCCAGAATGGTTCGCGTTGAAGCTGACCACATTGAAGGTCTCATTGCGGGTGGTATTCAAAACGAGGCTACCGGTACCCGTTTTGGTTGCATGCAGATCAATACCCACTCCGTTTGCACTGACCGAGACCACGCCGACCCCGACCCCATTCACTACATCCACGTCTGTAAAATCGATCTCCAGCGTTGCGGAGCCTCCAGCGTAATCGGTCTGCGTCAAATCGAGATACCAGATTCCGGCCGTTCCGGCATCAACGGCGTTACTCAGCGTGTGACCGTCGTAACGAACAGCAACATCCCCATTGGAGCGTTCTGTACTCACCGCGACAATAATCATATCTGCATTCGCATCGAAGGCAAAGGAGGTCGAACTGTTGCTCAA
>CAZWZW010000199.1:0-5901 GCA_964639125.1 uncultured Verrucomicrobiota bacterium | reverse complement strand
GCGATATCGACAAGATCACCAATGCGCATAATCTGGCGATGGTTGCGCTGACGGCTCGGATGCAGCATGAATTTAATTATGATGACGAACGGTTGAAACGAATTGGCATTGAACGACTTGATGTTGATCCTGAGAACGTGCAAATCAAATGGGCCATCGATTATTGTGCACAGGCTTTACGTAATATTGTTGTTGGCAAAGGCGGCAAGATGGATGGGCTGGAAATGGAGTCTGGTTTCCAGATTTCGGTTTCCAGCGAGCTGATGGCCATCCTTGCCGTTTCACAGGATTTAAAGGATCTGCGGGAGCGCATTGCCCGGATGGTTGTGGCCTACAGCAAAGGGGGCGAGGAAATCACTACCGCCGACCTCGAAGTGGATGGCGCAATGACCGCCCTGATGGCAGAAACGTTGCATCCCACCTTGGTTCAGACGCTGGAGGGGCAACCGGTATTTGTGCATGCGGGCCCGTTTGCCAATATTGCCATCGGTCAAAGTTCGGTAATGGCCGATAAGCTGGGAATCCGACTGGGGGATTATCTCGTCACGGAAAGCGGCTTTGGCGCGGATATTGGCTATGAAAAGTTCTGGAATCTCAAATGCCGCTATTCCGGGTTGAAACCCGATGCGGTGGTGGTGGTGGCCACGGTTCGCGCACTCAAGATGCATGGCGGCGGTCCATCTGTAAAGCCGGGAAAGCCGCTGGATTCGGCCTATACCGAAGAAAACCTTACTTTACTCGAAAAGGGATGCGAAAATCTCGTTGCACACATTGAAATCGTCCGGCGAAGCGGCGTTACGCCGGTGGTATGCATTAATGCATTCCACACCGACACCGATGCTGAGCATGATCTGATTCGGAAAATCGCACAGGAACAAGGTGCGCGTTGCGCGGTTTCCCGCCATTGGGAATACGGCGGCGAAGGGGCGGTGGAGTTGGCCAACGAGGTTGTGGCAGCGTGCGAGGAGGAAAGTCGCTTTGAATTTCTCTATGATCTCGAGCTGCCGTTCCGGCAGCGGGTAGAGCTGATTGCCAAGGAAATCTATGGTGCTGCGGGTGTGGGATGGTCGGAGGATGCCCGTCATAAAGTCGACGCGCTGGATGCAGATCCATCCATCGCCCATTTGGGAGTTTGTATGGTAAAAACCCACCTGAGTTTATCCCATAATCCAGATTTCAAGGGGCGCCCAACCGGTTGGGAGTTGCCGATCCGCGACATACTCGTCTATAAAGGGGCTGGCTTTGTTGTTCCGGTTTCCGGCGATATCAAACTGCTGCCCGGAACGGGCTCAAACCCGGGGTTCCGAAAGATTGATGTCGATGTGGAGACAGGGAAGGTTACAGGATTGTTTTAACAGATTAATACAGGAGCTTTTATGAGTGCAAAAATCATCGATGGAAAACAGATTGCAGCCGATATTCGGGAGGAGCTGAAAGTCGAGGTTTCCGCCTTGAAGGAGAAAAACATCGTTCCGGGCCTCGGAGTGATTCTGGTCGGCGCTGATCCGGCATCGCAATCCTATGTGACGGCAAAAGAACGTGCCTGCCAAAATATTGGTGTGTATTCCGACGACAACCGTCTTCCTGCCGAAACAACGCAGGAAGATTTGCTGGCTCTAGTCGAACGCATGAACAAGGATCCGAAAATAAACGGAATTCTTGTGCAGCTCCCCTTGCCGAAGCATATCGATGAGGCGACCGTATTGCTGGCGATCAATCCGGATAAGGACGTTGATGGATTTCATCCCATGAATGTGGGTAAAATGATGGTGGGAGAGGAAGCTTTTCTGCCCTGCACGCCAAACGGCATTGTTCAACTGCTCATGCGTAGCGGTGTGGAAACCTGCGGAGCGCACGTAGTGGTTGTCGGGCGCAGCAATATTGTCGGTAAGCCGGTTGCCAATATGCTTCTCCAGAAAAAGGAAGGGGCGAATGCCACCGTCACGCTTTGCCACACCCGCACAAAAGATCTGGGATCATTCACCCGGCAGGCGGATATCATTATTGCGGCGTCCGGGTTCCCGAACACCGTTACCGCCGATATGGTCAAGGATGGCGCGGTGATCATTGATGTGGGGGTTAACCGGGTGGAAGACTCCAGCCGTGAACGTGGGTATCGCTTGGTGGGGGACGTTGATTTCGATGCGGTTAAAGAAAAGGCGTCTATGATTACTCCGGTTCCCGGAGGGGTGGGGCCAATGACGATTACCATGTTGCTCTACAATACCGTAGCGTCGGCCAAACGAGTAAATGGGATTGACTGAGCTCGCGGGTAGATGAATAATTTCGAACGAATTAACAGGGAGTCATTATGATTTCAGAAAAAATGCAGACAGCGCTGAACGAGCAGGTTAATAAAGAATTCTATTCGGCCTATATGTATCTGGCCATGTCGGCCCATTGCAACACCCTGGGCCTTCCGGGATTTGCACATTGGATGCGGATGCAGTACGAAGAGGAAAACATGCATGTAACCCGCATGTATGACTATATTCTCGATCAGGGAGGACAGGTACATCTCAAAACCATCGAAGAACCTCCCGTTGAATATGGCACTCCTCTGAACGTGTTTGAAACAACGCTGGAACACGAACAGTTTGTGACGAGCTTGATTCATAAGCTCATGGACCTGGCGGTCGAGGAACACGACTATGCCACACAGACCTTCCTTCAGTGGTATGTGTCCGAGCAGGTTGAAGAAGAATCCAATGTAAACGAGATACTTTTGCCATTGCGGATGGTGGGTGACGACAAGGGCGGTTTGATGCTGATTGATCAGCAGCTTGCCCAGCGTCTTGCACCAACGCCTTCGGTGAAATAGCGGGGGATATAATCATGAAAATTAAATTGTCTCACGTTGGCATTGCTGCCGTGGTTCTGTTATCGGCGCTAACCTCATTTGCTTCGCGCAAGAATGAAGTGACGCTGGTGATGGTTCCGCGCGACGAGGTCTCCGTTAAGGTGGGGATGGATCTTGCCAATCGATATCCGACCCTGCTGCTCAGTTATCAGGTTGCGGTTTCCGGTGCGGTGTCTCTGCATGGCTGGACGGGAACACAGTGGGTCAATGTGACGGTGGCGGATTTTCAGGCCGGGAATTTTTTCCGCACGGGCCCGGATTCCGCATTGCTGGTGGAAAAAGATGGGGTTTCTATTCCAGAGAGTATTCTTCCTCCTGAGGAATGGGCTCCTTTTGTCTACAAGGTCACTACGTCAAAAGTACGACCACTCTTGCATCTTGCAGGACGGTATTTTGATTTTAAATACAAGGATTGGCAGTGGTTTTCGAAGCGGTATAACCTCCCGCTGGAGGCAATAAACCCAGCAGGGTTGAATATCTCGTGGTATCAGAAACCGCTCAAGGACCATCTTTCAGGAAAGAGTTCATCCGTTGAGTTTGACGATCTGCAATACTGGGTGGAACTTCGGGCACCTGTTGCCCTGCCGGTTGCTGACCTGAAACCTGTTGCGGAAGAGGTTGATATGGCTCCGCCCTCAGAGGCCATAGAATCCGGTGAAGTCGTCAATGAGGTTTCGGAAGAGCCGGCCCCTCGGGAGCCTGAGATCAATCCATTAACCAATGCCGTTCCGGAAGCCCTTGTCCTGGGTGTTGGCGATGCCGACGAGATGGTGGGTTCCCCGGACGATTCGAAAGAAGCTGCCGGACCGGAATAGTCGTTTTCAAAGCACCGGGGTCATCAGGGCGCAAAGGTTTTCGCCCAGCTTCTGCATGGAGGGCCGCCGCAGCCATTGGTTCAGGTCGAGTTCGGTGCTGTGGTTTAGGTCGTCGAGGACGAGTTGCTTGAGCTTGTTCACGGTTGACTCTTCGTCGAATAGGATGGTTGTTTCGTAGTTGAGTTCCATACTCCGCACATCGAGGTTTGCCGTTCCAACAAGGGCGATCGCATCATCAACAATCAACGCTTTGGCATGAATAAAAGGAGGGTGGCGCTGATAGATTCGCGCCCCTGCTTCCAGCAGTTCCTCATAGAGTGCCTTCGAGGCCATGCCTGCGTATCTGAGGTTGTTCTCGGCCGGCACGATAATGCGAACATCGAGACCGCGGCGAGCCGCGGTTTTCAGGGCCTTTAAAATGTCGATTTGGGGAACAAAGTAGGGTGTAACGACCAGAATTTGTTTTTGCGCCAGAACCATGGCATTGAAAAAGACTTCACCCACCAGTCCGGGATGGGCGGAGGGACCACTATCGATCATTCGTGCTCGTCCCTTGCCAGTTGAAAGCATTTGGGGAAAATGGTCGGGGTTGAGCAGCGAGTCTACGGGCTGTTCGGTCATAAAAAACCAGTCGGTCAGGAAGGAATACTGCAGTTCGTGCACCACCGGTCCTTCTACTTTGAAATGGTAGTCACGAATGGCACCTTGCCTATCCGTGGTCATATTTTCATTGGCAATGTTGAGTCCGCCGAAAAATGCGACATGCCCGTCAATGATCAGGTTTTTTCGATGGTTCCGCAGGTTGATCTGAAATTGACGTTTGAGCGGGTTGGCCTGAGTCCATCCCTGAATTTCCATATTTGGCA
The DNA here is from genome assembly GCA_964639125.1 of uncultured Verrucomicrobiota bacterium. Classification (GTDB taxonomy): domain Bacteria; phylum Verrucomicrobiota; class Kiritimatiellia; order Kiritimatiellales; family Pontiellaceae; genus Pontiella. Next base: position 1,360 of record CAZWZW010000199.1, on the reverse strand, counting down.
CCTTGCTGTATTTTCGAAACATACCGCCAAGATAGGCCTGGGTGGAGCCAAACCGGTCAAAAAGCAACCGAACCTTAACGCCTTCCTCTGCTTTGGCTTTTAGTGCATCAAGAAACATTTTCCCGGTGGCGTCATGACGGATAATGTAGCTCTGGAGGTGGATATGGTTCCGGGCTGACCGAATGGCCTCGAGCATGAGGGGGTAGGCTTCATCGCCGCTTACGAGCGGCATGACAGCATTGCCATTCAGCATGGGGTGTTCCGGGATGAATGCATCGAGGGACTGATTCAGCATGCGGCATAGCGGAATTTCGATTTCTTCGACACCGGTGTGATAGTCCAGATGCCACGCAATGAAAGGTCCATTGTCTTCGTGCCGCTGTTTGCGCTGGTTCATCATGATTTGGTTGGCAACCCGCTTTGCGAGTCCCTTGGAGGGAACTCGGTCAATACCGAAGGCGAGGTAGCACAGTGGGCCAAGCACCGGAAAAGACCAGGCAACAAAAATCCAGAGAATGGTGGCGCTTGCATTCCGCCGGCGTTTTAGCGCGTGCAACATAACGCCGGTGAAGGCCGTCAGCTGCAGTGCGGTACTGACCACTACCCAATACGTAAATTCCATCGAGCCCTGTTCCATGCTCTTAGGCTAGCGGGATGAAAGGTTGATGAACAGGGAAAAGTGTTCGGCAAGTATTGTCTCCAGGGCGGGGTAGGTCTAGATTCGGGGTATGAGGTTTATGTTATATAATATTTGTTATGCAACGCATGGCAATCAACGCAGGTTTCCTTTGATCGGTCTTCTTGGGCGCACACATGATCATTTGGACGAGATCATCGCCTTTATAAAATCAACAGATCCTGATGTGGTGGGGCTGGTCGAGGTGGATAGCGGATCCTACCGGTCCGGTCGTAAAAGCCAGGTCGAACGAATGGCTGATGAGTTGGGGCACTTTCATACCTATTGCTCCAAATATGGTGCCGATTCAAACTGGCAGCACATCCCGCTTTATAATAAGCAAGGCAATGCTTTTTTAACCAAGGACACGATTTGCGGAGAAAAGTTTCACTATTTCGAAAGCGGCATGAAAAAACTGGTGATGGAGCTGGAGCTTGAAAAAGTAAACTTCTTTTTGGTTCACCTTGCGCTGGGCTACAAGGCGCGGCAGGCACAAATTCTGCACCTTTACCATCTGATCAAGGAAACTAAACGGCCCTATATTGTGGCGGGCGGCTTTTACACCCTTTTTTGTGAGGGGGGGAGGCAGCGGGTAGCGAGATCAACGAGCGTTGGTGGTGGGCGGACTGGTCATCGCGATTGTGGGCTTCGCCGAACCGGCCGCGCTGGCCCGAACATTTGCCA
>CAZWZW010000198.1:0-5951 GCA_964639125.1 uncultured Verrucomicrobiota bacterium | reverse complement strand
TGCAGTATCGATTTCCCCTCCGAGACATTTTATGGTGTTGTTTCTAAAAAATACCTTCATATTCTCAGGCTCCTTTATGGTTAATGTATTAATCTGAGAATATATGGCATAAAACCAATTAAATGATCCGCAAAAAATGAGTACTTTTGAAATTGTTTATGTGACAATCTATATCATGCCACTATGCAAAGATAAAATTAGAGGTCGTTGATAAGCTAAATTCGATCTTGACTAATCTAACTCTTTATGATCAGCATTACTTTGCCGCCATCTCTGATAGTCCTACGGGACTCAATCAAACTATTTGAGCATTGGCTGCGATGTTATTACTTATTGATATACCGAATGATATTATTTTCTATTAATACTCATGATGAGAATGTGTAAACGATAGGCGGTATTTTACATCCCTTTGGTTGATTGATGAGATAAATTGTAATGAAATTTCAAAAACACTTGCAAAATAGTGAAATTTAGACAAAAATATGTTTTTAATATCTTCATTAATTTTAAAAGGTTATCGAATATTAAATTCTGAAAAGCTCGTGTTTCATTTGTGCGGAAAGTAAGGTTTAAATAAACCAACTTAATAATAAAGGTTTCCAAACGAGGGTGCAGATCAAGCTGAGGGTATGTTCGGTGATTTTCTGAAATGAGAAGTTATTTCTACGTGAACCCTTAAAGAGACCCAAAAGACCCAACAGACATTCTGTAATCTCCTGTCGCCTCATGGAGCCGGGCCGGCGAGGCCAATTTGTTTTCCGGACGGTTCACTGCTAATCGATTTTCAAAAGTCAGGTCGAGATCACCTTCTTCTCAATTCCCACCCCAGCAGCCACCGCTCGCTCGTATTCAAGGGAGACCGTCGCCGAATCCTGTAGCGCGGTGCCGGTCGAATCGAACAGTGTGATCTCCTTATCCGAGGTCCTCCCAGGTTTCTTTCCAATAATCACTTCGCCGATTTCGCCGTTGATGTCTTCTTCTTCGATAATTCCCTGCTGCAACGGAAAGTTGATCTCTCCATCCGTGCGGCACTGGCGGATGTCATCGACGAAAATGCGGGCCCGCTGAAGGATCTTCGGGTCGGCCCCCCTTATCGGCACCAATGGCGGCGATGTGGGTGCCCGGAGCAATCCGCTCCTTCATGACGATGGCGACGCGCGCAGGAGTCACTGTCACCACCACATCGGCACCTTCGACCACGCTCTTCAAATCGGTTGAAGAGCGGATGGAGAAGCTTTCGTACTTCGGCTGTTCTTCCCGGACGAAGGCGTCGAGGGTCTTCTGAGTCCGGCTCCTCGATATAGGAAGGCATTGCCTCCCATTCGCCCGGATACTTATCGAGAACGATATGTCCCTTGGGGTCCATGTAGTAGCGTCCAGCGCCGTGCATGCGATAGGCCTGTTCAACGCGGCTATTGTAATCGGATGGTGTCAGCAGTCCCATCATGTCGGTGCGGCCCAGGATCAAGGTCTTCCGATTACGTCAACTCTCCATCTTTATTTCCTCCTCGCGTCAGGGTTTTCCCTATCGTGCACTGAATTGATCATTCCATTCAGCTATACGGACCCGGGGTTGAAATCCTCGCCGTAGAGTCTGCTCATATCCTCATCGCCTGCGTTTTCCAGGGGATGTATGGCCTCCACCGGCCAACGAGCGATAACCCGATCGCCCTTCGTCACCGGTTTGGCGAAGAAGCGGTCGTCGGGGACGTAGGCGACGAAGCTTTCAGCTCCTTCGCGCCCGACGCTCACCTTGACCCAGTTTCCCTGATACTCAGTCATCATAATCGTTCCCTGAATGGTGTTCGTTGCTTCGGCCTTCAAAGCGGCGTCAGCCACCGCCTTCTCCACCTCTACATGATCCCGGCGAACGGCGAAACTGAAGGATTGGCCTTCCTTGATTGCCGTTTCTTTGACCGGCACCGTAAAGCGTCCACCGGCTTTTTCCTCGATCTCAGCCACTTTGCCGTTTACCGAAACCACCTGGCCTGAAAAGACATTCTGACCGCCCATAAACCGGGCAACATAAGTGCTGCGCGGCTGTAAGTAAACCTCTCGCGCGGGTGCAGCCTGGTCGATATTGCCGTGATCCATGACCACCACCAGATCCGCCACTGCGATTGCCTCCATCTGGGTGTGGGTGACGTGAATGAAGGTGATGCCTAACTCCCTTTGCATCTGCCTCAGATTGGCACGCATCTGCACGCGAAGGAATTCGTCGAGCGCGGAAAGAGGCTCGTCGAGTAGCAGGACGCGGGGATCGGTAACGAGGGAACGGGCAAGGGCGATGCGCTGTTGCTGGCCGCCGGAAAGTTCGGCCGGCATACGGTCGGCAAGCTGGTCCATGTGAACGCGTTCCAACATCTCTCGGGCCTTCTTGCGTCGCTCATCCTTGGGCATCCCGCGCATCGTCAAGCTGAAGGCAACATTGTCCACGCAGGTCAGATGAGGAAACAGGGCGTAGCTTTGAAACATCATGGCCGTGCCGCGTTTTACCGGTGGAAGGCCGACCACTGACCTGCCGTCGATGCGGACATCGCCTTGAGTCGGTGATTCGTGTCCGGCGATCATGCGTAAGATCGTGGTTTTGCCGCAACCACTGGGACCCAGCAAGCAGCAATAAGTCCCTGCAGGAATATTCAAAGTAATATCATTAATCGCCACCACCTTTTCAAAACGCTTGGTGACACCGATGAGCTCGATTTCTCCATTTTTTGCCATTGATCTTTCTTCATTTTGTGACATTAACAATTCTCCAATCTGTGCATTGACCGTTTATCTTTATCAACTTTCGTGTTACGCTAGTTTGTCTTATATGCGTAACGTCCAAAAGCTTAAAGCGGACCAGCAGACCGTCCCTGATTGCCACTCACGGTTGGCTGATTTTCTTTGCCCTCCGTCCGCCTGTGCCCGGCACGCCTGCGCTGAATGATGGCGATTGATCCCAGGGATATGATAATCGCAATGAACGAGATCGCCGTAGTCAGCGTTCCTAGGGCATAAAGCGCGGGCGAGGTGACGGTGGTGGTCATGGCCCAGATTTCCAGCGGCAGGGTATTTCTGGGACCAACCGTAAGCAGGGTTCGCGGGAACTCGTCGTAGGACAAAGTGAATCCAAATAATGCTACGGCGATGAGACCGGGCAGAAGAATCGGCAAAAGAATGTGCCAAAGGAGTTGCTGCCTGCTGCCCCCGAGATCGCGCCCCGCTTCCTCATATTCCTTGTTGAAGCGGCTCAAAACGGCAAACATGATCAACAGCCCGAAAGGCAGCGTCCAGGTGAGCTGAGCGCCAAGAGCCGAGGAGTACCAGTTGGTCGGAATGCCGAGGACACGGAACAAAAGACCCGTGCCCAGACTGAGGAACAAGCCCGGCATGATCAGGCCAGCTACTGCCATGTAGAAGATGAAGGTCGATCCCTTGAAGCGTTTTCGGAACGCCAAACCGGCCATCAACGAAAAGAGCACCGTCAGAACGAAGACAATCAACGCCAGTATGATGGAGCGTACGAGCGCCCCGGCAAAATCTCCCGTGCGTTCCTGCCCGAACAAAGCTACGAACCAGTGCAGTGAAACGCCGTTCATAGGAAAGGTCAACCCGCCGTTAGGTCCCTGGAACGACAGGATGTATATGGTGATCATGGGCCCGTAAAGGAATAATACGAACAGGGCGAAAAAGGCCCCCAGGGCATAGAAGGTCCACGGACGGTTCCCGTAACTAAACTGTGACATAACAATTTACTCTCCCTATCCGGATAGTTCTTTTCGAATGTTGACGATGCGCAAAACCCCCGCCACCATCAGGGTGACGATGACCAGCAGAACTACGGAACTAGCAGCAGCCGACGGATACTGCAGCATGGCGATCTCGTTCCACATGGCGAACACCACCGAAGCGCTTTGCCCGCCGCTCATGATCTTGACTACGAAGAAATCGCCCATGACGAGTGCGATGACGAAGATCGATCCGAGAGCGATGCCGGTCTTCGAGAGCGGAATCACCACCTTGGTGATCACCCGCCAGCGGCTGGCCCCGGCGTCCACGGCGGCTTCGATGACATCCGGATTGATGCGTGCCATGGAGTTAAAAAGCGCTACGATCATAAAGAGCGTGAAAATATGTACGTAAGCGACGACCACGGCGAAGTCGGAAAATAGTAGGAAATCCAGGGGCGCGTCGATGATGCCGAGGAACATCAATGATTTGTTGACCAGTCCCTGACGACCGAGAACCGGAATCCATGAGATCATACGGATAATATTGGAGGTCCAGAAGGGAACCGTGCACACCAGGAAGAACGCAATCTTCCACAAAAGTGACCGTACGTGGAAGACGAGGAAATATGACACCGCAAAACCGATGACCAGGGTCAGGCTCCAAACGATGAGCCCGAATTTGATCATACTTGCATAAAGCTGGTAAGTGAGTTTTGACTGAAAAAGTTCGATGTAATTAAGAAGAATGAAATCGGGATGCACCTGATAATTGGAGTAGTCAAAAAAACTGACCACGATAACCGTCACAAGCGGAATACCGAGGAAAATAATCAGGATGAGCGTCAGCGGCGCCACCTGCAGATAGGGAATCCAGTTTCGCGAAATTCTCATTATTTATTCTATGCTCCGGTGAATATAAAAAAACGCCGGCGGAACGGCCGCATGCCCCTCCGCCGGCGAGACGGCCGCGTTAGGACGCGACAAACTCATTCCACTTGCGTATCATGTATCGGTCTTCATCCATGACCGTATTCCAGCAAGCGATTTTGCCCATGCGATCCCAGAAAGAGCCACCGTCGCGAATAGTGCCGGCCTTCTCCATAACTTTGCCGTAAGGATCATTGATGTCGCCCTTGGCCGCTTTGCCGGCATACCAGTAGCCCCATTCGTCTTCGGTGAGGAAATTCTTTGCCGTCTCAGGCACCGGGCTGTAGTAACCTTGCTTGGCAATGAAGCCGCCTTCCCAACCGGAATGGTACCAGTTGATGTACTCGTAGGCCGCATCTAGTTTGATGCCGCTCAGGTGCTTCATCAGGCTTATAGCGCTGGCCCAGGCCCGATAGCCCTCAGCCAGCGGTGCATAATAGCACGGGATATTGCGAGCCCGCACCGCGGTAACCGCCGGCGACCACATGGATTGTATCACGACTTCGCCCGATGCCATCAGGTTGACCGATTCGTCGAAGGTCGACCAGAAGGCGCGGAATTGGCCGGACTTTTTGGCCTCGATGAGGATCTCGATGGTCTTGTCGATCTCTTCGCGGGTCATATTACCCTTGTCGCCGTAAGTGATATCGCCCCGCGACTCAATGGCCATGGCGGCATCCATAATGCCGATCTCGGGGATGTCGAGAATGGCGCACCGGCCTTTAAACTCCGGATTCAGCAACTCATGCCAGTGCTCGATGGGACGCTTAATGATATCGGGACGGATACCCAATGTATCTGCATTGTAGATGATTGGAACACCGCTCGCCCAGCGGGTCGGACCGTCGTGGAACTTGGTATTGCCAGGCCCGTGAACGTATTGAACCTCGTAAGGAAGAACACCCTGACGCGACACTTCACTTCCCCAGGGATACTTGCCCTGTGTAAAGATGGGCACAATTTTATTCCAGAGTTTAAATCGCTTGGTATCGAAGGGCTGGAGGATGTCGCCGCGCGGCATCAACTGTCTGAGGAAGAAGTACTCCGTGTCGGCCACATCCACGGTCTTTGGTTGAGTGACCAGACGGTTTCGCAAGGCATCGTGTGCCAGGGCCTGCATTTCAACCTTGAAACCCAGGTCCTTCGTTGCCTGTCTGGCGATGTCGATGATGGCCGAGTAAGGGGCGCCCACATGGTGCAAAACGATATCCTTGGTTTTTTGTGCCCAGACCGTGGGAAAGCCTCCAATAACACCGGAGCCGGCCACCAGTCCCGCTGTCGCCGCTACTGCACCCTTGAGCACAT
>CAZWZW010000197.1:0-5968 GCA_964639125.1 uncultured Verrucomicrobiota bacterium | reverse complement strand
TGATCGTGAGCATGTTATTTAAAACCGGAAGTAGATGAACGGATTAAATGTGCCGGATGCAAGGAACATAATCGAGAATAGAAGGCATATGGTGAGAGTGAACACTTGAAGCAGGTTGATAAAATGTTCTGCAAACCGGTTGTTTTCCGAAATTCGGGAGCAAGCGCGGGTGATGAGTTGCAATAGAGGGGCTGCACACAGAATACCCCAGACCGCTGCAGTCATAAGGTCGAGCCGTAAATAGTCCTGATAATAGACCGCCTTGTCTGCTTCACTGAAACCGGCCAGCGCCTGAAAGTAATAGATGGCCTGTTCGAAGCTTTCGCATGCGAAAAATACCCATCCTCCCATGATGATCAGAATCGCGTAGGTGTGGCGAAGCATGGATGGAAGGCGGTCGATAAGGTTTTTCAGTCCTGCCCGCTCAATGATGAGGAAGAATCCGTGGTAGAGGCCCCACACTACAAAGGTCCAACTGGCGCCATGCCAGAGACCACACAGGAAAAAGACCGTCATTAGGTTGGCGTAGGTGCGTCTATTTCCTTTGCGGTTTCCACCGAGCGGGATGTAGAGATAGTCGCGGAACCAGGAGGAAAGGGAAATGTGCCAGCGTCGCCAGAATTCCTGAATGGAGCGGGAAATATAAGGATAGTTAAAATTTTCGAGAAAGTTGAAGCCAAACATGCGACCGAGACCGATGGCCATGTCACTATACCCGGAAAAATCATAGTAGATCTGGAGGGAGTAACAAATGATACCGGTCCAGGCCAGCGGTGCGGTTAGTTCATTTGCGGTGAGTGTGAAAACCCAGTCGGCGGTTCGTGCAACGGTATTGGCGATGAGTACTTTCTTGGCAAGCCCCAAAATAAAGCGTTGAAGGCCAGAGCAGAAGGATTGCAATGTGATGTCGCGGTGCACCAACTGATCGGCAATGGTTTGATAGCGGACAATGGGGCCGGCGACCAGTTGAGGAAACAAGGTCACAAAGGCGGCGAAGTCGATGAGGTTTCGGGTGGCCTTCACATGACCTCGGTAGACGTCGATCGTATAGCTCATGGACTGGAAGGTGTAGAAGCTGATGCCGAGCGGGAGCGTAACCCGGATGATATCATGCATGCGCCAGGCTTCGGGAACCATTGCATTGAAGGAGTCGATACCAAAGTTGAAGTATTTAAAGAAGAAGAGGAAGCCTAGGTTGGAAACCAGTGACAGCACAAGGCCGGCTCTTTGAATCGGCGTTCGCTTGGAATCTTCGGCGAGCATTTCGACCTTCCCTTTGTGGAAGGCACCGGAGATGAGCAGACCGCAAAAGAAGTCGATGCCGGTCGAGGCAACGATAATCCATACCAGCCACCCTTCTCCCCAGAAATAGAAGAGCAGTGAAGATAGAAGCAGGAAGAAGTTGGCCAGATGCCGCCAGAGGGGCGCAGCCTTGTGTTTGAGCGTAACCGGCAGGAACAATACATGGTAGATCAGCAATGTGACCGGAAGGAAGAACAGAAGGAATACTATGGAGCTAAAGACCATGAGAAGTCCTTTCTTCCGAGAGGGTGATATCATCCAGTAATGCGCCGTATTTTGGATCAACCAAATGACGTTCAACCACTTCCTCTATGACGATTGTGGGATTGAAGTGCTCGACGGCAAGTGTGAGCAATTCCAAGTTTGAGTATTTCCAAATAAACGTCGTATTTTTGAAGTTATACGGAAGGTATTCAGCTAATCTCAGAGCAAACGAATCGTGGAATATGACTGCGTTGTATTTTCCTTTCGGATTATGGATGGTGTATGGAGGCTTGTGGTCAACCGGCATGTTGTTTTTCGTGAGAAATTCTGGTTCAGCGATGGTGTTTTTTCCCCATTGGTTTTTATCACGATAGGTCAGATTGTCTATTTCCATGGCATAACGTTCGGGAGATACGGTCATGTTTGCAAGGTCGCCTGAAAAGCTGGACGATGACCGAGTCAGGCTAGATGGGGGGAGTGTTTCCAGTTCGCCATCAAGAATTTTACCCATTTTGTCCACAATATTGGTGTATCCAACGTAGGCGCCACCCGGGTTCCAGTGTGTATCTGTCCGAAGGTAAATGGTGCCGCTTTCTTTGGCCTTTTGCAGGCTGGAGGTTAGGTCCAGAACATATTGGATTCGTTGAGCTTGGATTTGCTCCATGAAGGCTTCGCGGTTTGATTTCGCTTTGAGTTTCTGGATCTCGGAAGGAAGGTGTTCAGGATAAATCGACGCTTTGTTCGGTGCGATGACAAATAAATAGGGAATGCCGCGCTTTTTCAGCCACTTCTTTCGAGATTCCAGGCGGCGCACCTTCTCTTTGGGATCAACTTCGCTCGGATCAAGGTCTCCGATGAAATCCTTCATAATTTCGTCAGCGTTGAGATAGAGCCATTCATTACGTCCGTAGATGACGCGGTAGTCCTCGACCCCGACGTCACGCATCAGTTTTCGGTATCGGCGAATGAAGATATTGCGAAAACCAAAGTGGTCCTTGAACCAAGTTTCAAATGCCATTGGCCACTCTTCCAAATTGAGTTGGTTAAATTCGGGAAAGGAGGCTAACTTACGGTTTTCACGTTCTGCTTTGCGGAGATCCCAATGAAAGCTCGTGCCGAGCAGACCTCCCAGAAGGATCGTTGCAAAAGTAATGATCATTAGGATGTGAGGGTATCGTCTCATAGTTGTTAATTTTTGAGGCCGTTTCAAAGTAGAAGCTCAATATTCAAGGTCGCCAAGTACATATGTTACATAGTTGACCTGCTCGGTGTTAAGGTGGGGACCCATTGGAAGGCTAAGGCATTGAGCGGCTGATCTGCGAGCGCTTTCCAGAGAGATGACCTTGCCGTGGTAGGCTGTTTGATCGGCCGGGGCAATAGGGTAGTGAATCAGAGGCTGAATTCCCTTTGCTCGCAACTGGTTCTGGATTTGGTCGCGCCGTTCCGTTTGGATAACATAAAGGTGCCAGGATGAATCAGCCCACTCTTCGATCCGCGGAGCTACATGTTCGGGTAAAACGGAACCGTAGGCATCGGCAATACATTTTCTCTTCTCTGTCCACTCGTCTAAATACGTGAGTTTGATCCGCAGGAATGCCGCTTGGAGTTCATCCAGTCGCGAGTTGCATCCTTGTACATTGTGTCGATATTTTTCAGTACTGCCATAGTTTGCCAACGACCGGATTCTATTCGCCAGATCGGCGTCATTCGTAGTGACCGCGCCTCCATCGCCAAATGCTCCGAGGTTTTTTCCTGGATAAAAGCTGAACGCGGCTGCATCCCCGAGCGAGCCGCAAGGTTTGCCTTTGTAGAGTGCTCCGTGGGCTTGTGCCGCATCTTCAATGACTTTCAGGCTGTGTTGCGACGCAATCTCCATGATCGGGGCCATATCTGCCGGTTGGCCGTAGAGGTGAACAGGGATGATGGCCTTGGTTTTCTCTGTGACAGCGGCTTCAATAGAACCGGGATCGATGTTGAAGGTGTATTCATTTATGTCAACGGGAACCGGTGTGGCCCCGACTTCGCTGACGGCCAGCCAGGTTGCGATGAAGGTTTGCGAGGGGACAATCACCTCGTCGCCTGCGCCGATGCCAAACCCAAGCAGAATCAGACGCAGGGCATCCAGTCCGTTGCCTACACCGATGCCGTGCGTTGCACCGACATAGTCCGCGAACTCCTTTTCAAATGCCGCACATTCATTGCCGTGGATGAACCAGCCGCTATCCATAACCCGCTGATAGGCCCGATCAAGTTCGGGGCGGATAAGGTTCGTTATATATTGCAAGTCGAGAAACGGAACGTTCATGTTATTTCAGTGCAGTGAGATATTCTTTGTAATCACGGTAGTAGTCTTCTTCATCATAACGATTGGAGGCGAGCACCATGCAGACCGCTCCGGATGAAAAATTGTCGAGTTCGCGCCACAGCATCGTCGGTACATACAGCCCAAAATAGGAGCGGTTCAAATGGTAGCGCTTTTTTTCGCCTCCATCCGTTAGAACAACGTCAAAACTGCCCGACATGGCAATGATGAGTTGTTGCAGGTTTTTGTGGGCATGCCCGCCGCGCTCCGCTCCGCCTGGGACATCGTATAAATAATAAACGCGCTGAATATCGAAGGGGATGTGGCTCCCGGCTTCAATGAAAGTCAGATTGCCGCGCGGATCGGCAATTTTAGGAAGTTCGATGATTTTTACTCGGTCTAGTTGTTTCATGCCATGCTTACTCGGTTGTTGAGAAAAATTTTTGATAGCGAGTTTTGGTGTTTTCGTAGGTGGATTTACTGATCCGAAGGTAATAATTTTCAGGATCTTCACGGGTAACCACTGCCCCGAATTTACGGTGAAAGTTGAATACCTTGGTGTTGTCTTTCCGAACATCGAAATGGGAGGATTTAAACCCGAGTTGATAGAATCCAACTTCATAGACGAACAAGGCCGATTCAATTGCTGCATAGGAGGGAGCATCGTCGGTTAATATCCAACTTCCCCAGCAGAAAGAGTCTCCTTGGAAGTCATAGATCCTAACCGCACCCAGTTTTCGACCGTCAACTCCCTCAATAATGTAGTAGAATTCTTTCTTTTCCCTCTCCCTGCCTTCGTACCGTAAAAGCCATTCTTTTTGTGCGTCAAGGTCGTTGTCAACTGGCGAGAGATACTTGTTTTTGTGTTCATTTAATCTCAATGACAAAATGAATTCGGAATCAGCAACTCTAGCAAGCCGGAACGAAATGTGTTTGGGGTGGGTTAATTTATTCATATCAGGTCTATTTGTTGTGGTTATTGCGCTTTCGCTTTGCTGAAGAGCGGTACCCCCAGAAGGTATATGGTGAGTTGGTTGTTTTTACAGACCCGCTTGAATATGCACACTTTAAGAAGGAGGAGTTTCATCTGCTCATGGCTCTTCTTTTTTTCAAATACCCGGAGACCAAAGACCCATACGGTTTTTTCCTGTTTTATCCGATCAAGCAGCCCGTGTTGTTTTGCATAGGGAATTTCAAGTTCAAGGGTTTTCTGCATGTACTGTTTCATGCGGTCCTTTTGTTTGATCGTGTTGGCTTGGTGCCAGCGATAGCTGAAAAGAACCTGATCGACATATTTCAGTTTCGATATCTTGGCGATTTGCAACATCAAATGATAATCCTCCAACGGAGCCTTTTCAGAGTAGCCGCCAATTTGATCCAGTATTGTTTTTCTAATAAGAAATCCATTTGGAACATGGTTGCCTTTCAATAGGGTGGGATAGGAGCCAAAATCCGAGCTGTTGAAGTTGATGTCCTTGTTGCGCTTTCGCATATAGTCCACGGCGGTTGTTGCAAACGCTTTGTCTTTTTCGTAGATGGTCTCCTGTTTTCTTCCCCAGTAGCAGTGGCTCCCGTTTGAATCAATTATGGCGTTGTCGCCGACCGCCAAGCCATATTCAGCATGTGTGGAGAGGGTGTCATGTAAAATATCAATGGCAGTGGGTGCGGCTACATCGTCGGAGGCGATGAAATACACATAATTTCCATGCGCCAGGCCCAGGCAAAGGTTAAGGGATTTGATAACGCCTTCATTGGGCTTATTGCGGTATTCAACCCGGCTGAACCGCTCCTTGCAGAGCGGCAGCATCTCCTCGATCTTCTCATGCGTATTGTCTGTGGACCCATCATTGGCAATAATAAGCTCAAGATTAGGGTAGGTTTGATTCACAACGGATTGGAGGGTTTCCTGAACGTACCGCTCATGGTTATACGCAGGAACAACAACGGATACGAGGTCAGGGCTATTCATGTTGTCCTGCTCCCTTACGGATGGATCTCAGTTCTTCGATGCAGAACTTCACGTTTGAAAAGTCGAGATGCTTGATTCGGGCCAGCGGTAGATCCCACCATTTCAACTCTTCCAGTGCCTGGATGGTTTCATCATCCAACCGGTACTTAATAATTTTAGCCGGGTTCCCGGCAACAACCGCGAATGGCGGA
>CAZWZW010000196.1:0-5978 GCA_964639125.1 uncultured Verrucomicrobiota bacterium | reverse complement strand
CCCTTTTCAAAGAAGACAGTTAGATAGAAAATAAAAGAAAAATTTGGACAGAAACTCGATTTTTGCGAGGAGATGATTATGAAGTATCTATTAGGCATAGACGTGGGGAGCTCATCCGTGAAGGCTTCGTTGTTAGATGCACAGTCCGGCCAATGTGTGGGTAGTGCATTTTATCCGAAGTCGGAGCAGAGGATTGACTCCCCCCAGCCGGGCTTTGCGGAACAGGATCCGCAGTTGTGGTATGACTGTGCAAAAGATGCGGTTAAGGATGCCGTTCGTGAGGCCGGGGCTCAGCCTTCAGATGTGAAGGCAATTGGTATTGCCTATCAAATGCATGGCTTGGTCTGTGTTGATAAAGACCAGAACGTGCTGCGTCCGGCCATTATCTGGTGCGATAGCCGTGCGGTGCCTTATGGCCAAGCTGCTCTTGAGGGGATTGGGGAGAAAAAGTGTTTGGGCCACTTGCTCAATTCGCCGAACAATTTTACTGCTGCCAAGCTGGCGTGGGTGAAGGATAACGAGCCGGAGCTTTATGCAAAGATCGACAAGCTCATGCTGCCGGGCGACTGGTTGGCGATGAAACTGACAGGCGATTGTCGCACCACAGTGTCAGGACTTTCGGAAGGAATTTTCTGGGACTTCAAAAAAGAGAAACCAGCCAAGTTCCTGCTCGAGCATTTTGGGTTTGAGGAAAGCGTCCTTCCCGAAGTGGTTCCAACCTTTGGTTCTCAAGGAGGCATTTCAAAGGAAGCGGCGGAAGCCTTTGGGTTGAAAGAGGGCACGCCGGTTTCGTACCGTGGTGGCGATCAGCCCAACAACGCACTTTCGCTGAATGTGCTCAACCCTGGCGAGGTTGCCGCTACAGCCGGTACTTCGGGCGTAGTTTATGGCGTGACCTCTGCCAAGCAATATGACCCACAGTCGCGCGTAAATACTTTTGCGCATGTGAATCATTCGGCGGACGATCCGCGCTTGGGCGTGTTGCTGTGTATTAATGGCACCGGTATTATGAATGCATGGACCAAACGGCTGTTGGACGATGTTTCCTATGAGGGAATGGACGCACTGGCAGCGTCTGCCCCGATTGGTAGCGACGGTGTAACGGTTCTGCCGTTCGGTAACGGAGCCGAGCGTGTGCTGAGCAATCGCAACGTCGGTGCACAGATGGTTGGAATCGATTTCAATCGTCACGATCGCGCACATATCTGCCGTGCAGTGCTCGAGGGAATCGTTTTTGCCTTTATGTATGGCATGGAGGTTATGAAGGAGACTGGTATTGAGCTAAAAACCATTCGTGCTGGATACGCAAACATGTTTCAGAGTGATGTCTTTCGTCAAACGCTGGCGGGTGTGAGCGGTGCAACGATCGAGCTGTATGAAACCGACGGCGCACTCGGAGCCGCGCGAGGCGCGGGCATTGGAATTGGAACTTACAGATCATTCAAGGAGGCTTTCCAATCATTGGAAAAACGAAAGGTGATTAAGCCGGGCAAAGGCGCGTATGCAGCGGCTTATTCCGCATGGAAATCACATCTACAGACCATTTTAAGTGAATAAGTATAAAGTTATTAAGTGATCCAGTTTCAGGTGCGTGTGGATCTAACACTTAAGCGCGTGAATCTTAAAAAATACAGATGGAGGGAATACAATGAGTGTAGTTACAGGAAATACAGAATATTTTCCGGGAATTGGAAAAATTGGATTTGAGGGTCGTGATAGCGACAATCCGCTGGCCTTTAAATGGTACGACGAAAATGCGGTAGTAGCCGGAAAAACGATGAAAGAGCACATGCGCTTTGCCATCGCTTACTGGCATACCTTCTGCGGAACCGGTGGTGATCCATTTGGTGGCGGAACACACCGTTTTCCATGGTTTTCCGGTGCAGATGCCGACACCCGTGCGAAAAACAAGATGGATGCAGCATTCGAACTTATCACCAAGATCGGTGCGCCGTTCTACTGCTTCCACGACTACGACCTCGTCGAAGAGGGCGACAACTTTGTTGAGTCCACCCGCCGTCTCGAAGCGATCACCGACTATGCAAAGGAAAAGCAGGCTGCTTCCGGCGTCAAGCTACTGTGGGGCACGGCCAACCTCTTTTCTAATCCGCGCTACATGAACGGCGCTGGCACCAACCCGGACTTCAGCACGCTGGCCTATGCCGGTGCACAGCTGAAGAACGCCATTGATGCCACCATTAAGCTCGGCGGCGAAAACTATGTCTTCTGGGGGGGGCGTGAAGGCTACATGAGCCTGCTCAACACCAACATGAAGACGGAACTGAATAACTTCGGTAAGTTCCTGACCGCAGCGCGCGACTATGCCCGTGCCAACGGGTTCAAAGGAAATTTCTTCATTGAGCCAAAACCAATGGAACCGAGCAAGCACCAGTACGACTTCGACAGTCAGACCGTGATCGGATTCTTGAAGGAACACGGATTAGAAAACGACTTCAAGCTGAACATCGAAGTTAACCACGCCACGTTGGCACAGCACACTTTCCAACACGAGCTTCAGGTGGCGGCTGATCACGGTATGCTCGGTAGCATCGATGCCAACCGCGGCGACTATCAGAACGGTTGGGATACCGATCAGTTCCCGACCAATCTGGCCGAATCTGTTGAAGCGATGCTCGTCATCCTCGAAGCCGGTGGCCTGCAGGGCGGCGGAACCAACTTCGACGCGAAGATTCGCCGCAATTCCACTGACCTTGAAGATATCTTCATTGCGCATATCGCGGGAATGGATACCTTCGCCCGTGCGTTGGTGGTTGCTGACAAGATGCTGACCAACTCGCCGTACAAGAAGCTGCGCGCTGATCGCTATGCGACCTTCGATAGCGGCAAGGGTGCGGACTTCGCGGCTGGAAAACTGTCGCTCGAAGAGCTGGCAGCTATTGGTGCCGAAGGCGGCGAGGTGGCACCGATCAGCGGTAAGCAGGAGCTCTACGAAGCACTGATCAACCAGTACATCTAAGCCAAATATTTGGGGCGAAAGCCCCAGATCTGTTTGTTATCAATCCGGCTCAGCATGTATTGCTTTGCCGGATTTTTCAGATCAGAGGAATGGGAGAGAAGATGACGGGATTATCGGGACTGGATTGGGGAGTGATCGGACTCTATTTTACCGCGTTGGTCGGTGTAGTGTGGTGGTCTTCGAAAAAACAGGATACGTCAGCGGATTATTTCCTGGCCGGACGTAATATTGGTTGGTTTGCCATCGGTAGTTCGCTGTTTGCGTCAAACATTGGTTCCGAACATATTGTCGGACTAGCGGGTTCGGGAGCGTCGAGCGGCATGGCGATGGCGCACTGGGAAATGCATGCGTGGGTGATGTTGCTGTTGGGCTGGGTTTTTGTGCCCTTCTATTACCGGGCCAACGTCTTCACCATGCCCGAGTTCCTTGAAAAACGTTTCAACTCCAAGGTCCGTTGGATTCTTTCCGTCGTTTCGCTGGTGGCCTACGTCTTTACGAAGGTTTCCGTGACCGTCTATGCCGGTGCCCTTGTATTTCAGACGCTGTTGCCCGATCTGCAACTAACCCTTTTCGGTCAGGTCTGGGGGCCGTTCTGGATCGGGGCCTTTGCAACCGTCATTCTGACGGGTATCTACACGGTATTCGGCGGACTCCGTGCCGTACTCTACACCGACACCGCCCAGGCATTCATCCTGTTGATCGGTTCCTTCTTTATTACCTTCTTTGGTTTGAAAGCCCTCGGCGGATGGGGCGAACTGCGTGCCATCTGCGGTGAGCAGTCCGCGCAAATGGCGCTGTGGCGCCCGATGGTGCAGGCCGGCTCCGAGATTCCATGGTGGAAGAACGGCGATTTCCCCTGGCTGGGGATTATGATTGCTTCGCCGATCATCGGCATTTGGTATTGGTGCACCGACCAGTACATTGTCCAGCGCACGCTGGCGGCCAAAAATCTGACCCAGGCCCGTCGCGGCGCGGTTTGGGGCGCGTTCCTGAAAGTGTGGCCGGTAATGATCTTCCTCGTTCCGGGGCTGATTGGCTGGGCGCTTCATCAGAAAGGCATCATGATTATTCCGGCCAAGGTGGTAAATGGCGAAACTGTGGCCGCTATTGATGGCGATCAGGTGTTTGCCACGATGGTGATGAACCTGCTCCCAAAAGGCCTGCGCGGCTTGGTGGTTGGCGGACTGCTGGCGGCACTGATGAGTTCACTCTCTTCGCTTTTCAATTCGTGCGCGTCGCTCTTTACGGTGGATATCTACGAAAAGATTTGTCCCGGCCGCTCCGAACGGCATCTAGTGACGGTTGGCCGCTTTGCCACCACCATCATTGTGCTACTCGGCATGGCTTGGATTCCAGTCATGTATAAGGTTGCCGGAGGCGGGCTCTACCAATACCTGCAGAGTGTGCAGGGCTATCTTGCTCCGCCGATTACAGCCGTATTCCTACTCGGCCTCTTCTGGAAGCGGACCAATGCCAAGGGTGCGATGTGGGGGCTGCTAGTCGGGTTTGTTCTCGGAATGGTCAAGCTGACCATTCAGGCCAAATACAGCTCGATGGATCCGTCTAAGATTGCCGATCCGGCCTTCCTTGCCGCCATCGGCGACTTTAACTTCCTCTACGCCTCCGGCGTATTGTTCCTTATCAGTATAGCCATAGTCATCGGCATATCGCTGCTGAGCCCGGCGCAGGATGAAGCATCCATCAAGGGGCTCACTTACGCCTCGATCGACAAGGCCGAGGTGCGCGCATCCATCGGCAAGTTCGATGTGGTCCTGACTGTCGCCACCCTTGCGCTGGTGCTGGGTATGTATCTATACTTTAGCTTCTGGCTCAAATAGCCAACTGACAAGCATATGACATACGCGCGTGGAAATATGACGGCGGTTTGGGTCTTGGCCATGGCTGCCTCGTCGGTTCTTTCGGGGATTGGTACGGAAACGCCCAAGCCCCTTAAGGAACTATTTTTCAGTGACTTTCTGATTGGCGGTGCGACTGCTTATCCCGACAGAAATGATTCGAGCGAGCTGGATATGTTGGTGAGGGAGGTCAACTGCCTCACCGCCGAAAACGGCATGAAGTGGGAAAACCTCCAACCCAGACCTGGGGTTTTCCGGTTTGATCAAGTGGATGAGTTCGTGACGTTTGCCGAACAGAACGATATGATCGTGGTTGGTCACGTGCTGGTGTGGCATTCGCAGGTTCCCAGTTGGTTGTTCACGGATCATGCCGGGCAGCCAGTTTCGCGCGAGGTTTTGATTAGCCGGATGCGCGACCATATTCATGCGGTCGTTGGCCGCTACAAGGGGCGTATCAAATATAGGGATGTTGTCAATGAGGCGGTGGATACACGCTGGTTAGTGGATGAAAACGCCCCGAAAGATGCGGATGGAAATCCCCAGAAAGTTTGCGAGGCCTTCATGCGTGATTCTCCCTGGCAGAAAAGCATTGGTGATGACTATATCGAAATGGCCTTCCGGTTTGCGCACGAAGCCGATCCCTCTGCCCAATTACTCTATAATGACTACAGCATGACCAATC
The DNA here is from genome assembly GCA_964639125.1 of uncultured Verrucomicrobiota bacterium. Taxonomy (GTDB): domain Bacteria; phylum Verrucomicrobiota; class Kiritimatiellia; order Kiritimatiellales; family Pontiellaceae; genus Pontiella. The sequence continues at coordinate 463 of CAZWZW010000196.1, read as the reverse complement.
CGGCCAAGGCCGCCTATGTCGTCGCCATGGTTCGTCGCTTGAAGGCGAAGGGTGTGCCCATTCATGGCGTCGGGATGCAAGGCACTGGCATCTGGAATACCCGTCAATGGAATAGCTGCAGAAAAATACAGCGGAATTTTTGAGGTCCTGCTTAAAAATCGGGATCACATTGAGCGCGTCAGTTGTTGGGGCGTTTCAGACCGATATTCATGGCTGAACAATCATCCGGTGCGTGGAAGAATCGCCCATCCACTGTTGTTCGACCGAAACTTTAAGCCTAAACCCGCATATTTTTTAATTCTGGAACTTAACGCGAGTAAGGGGAAGATGCCATAGATGGGACAGGTCTTACTGCAAGCGGCATAATAAGGAGTCACCCATTATAGGTTCCGGTCAAACACAAAAAACCCTTCCATAGCCGTTTCCCAACGGCTTGCTAATTTTCCTTTTTGTTGATCGGTTC
>CAZWZW010000195.1:1606-6144 GCA_964639125.1 uncultured Verrucomicrobiota bacterium | reverse complement strand
GATCACTGCCGCTAAACGAAGCGATATCCGTATTCAAATCTGCACCGACCACTAGACCCAGGTTGTTGAAATCAAGCATATCCACTCGGGCTACAGCCTCGCTGAACACCCTGAATCCGATACCAAAGGAGCCCATGCGCATGGAGGTGCCCACGGAAGAATCCACATAAAACGCATTTCCAGGATCGTCGGCTCCGTTCAGGGCAGCCGCAAGAGCCACCAGATCTCGAACCTCTTTCGGTGCGCTCAGAATAGTTCCGCTGGCACTATCAAAATCCACGTCGGCAATAATATCGAGGTAACGGCCCATATCTTCGGTCATGTTGTAGCCGATGCCAGCGTCCAACAGGTTCCTTCCCCAATCTTTGCTGGACAAGTCATTGTTATCCACGGCATTGGTCTCTGAATTCATGAAGCCAAATGCGGCCGGGTTATGCCACTGGGCGGTAGCATCCTTCACCGATGCCGCATTGGCGCCCCCCATGCCGGTGGCTCTTGCGCCGACAAAACAAGATTGGTCCGCTGCCACGCCCGACATCAAAAACCCTGCTCCAACCATCATCACTGCTGCCTTTTTCCCGAGACGGAACTCCATAATTTCTCCTTCTATGTTTACTGTACGTCCCTTTTTCAAGACACATGCCTATTAACGCCGATGAGCGTATAATTTATCGAAAGGGTCATGCACACAAATTCTTCAGGTGAATGCGTTCGTCCCGGTTTTAATTCTGCCGCCGAAAAGAAGCCCCTTACAAACGCTCTTCCGAGAAGAACCTTAATGAGACACATATGCGAAGTAACCCCAGATTGCCCCCTTTCGTATCGGGTAATCGTGATCTGGAGGCGACCAAAAGGTCGCTTTTTTTTGGTCCAAAAATGGAAGTCATTGGGCCGCAAAACGACATATATGTATTAACATGCCCCCGATGAGTACCCAGATAGATTTCTTTTTAATGTACCTATCTGTTTTATATGCAAACGATTAAAACATATTGCACACTATATGGGATATATTTATGGCATACCTCGTGCATGACCATCTGCTGGTTTTTGTATAATCTTGGCTTTCGTGGTTTTGGCAGACCGCGTTGGCAGGGTTTGAGGATGCAACACTAACACAGGAGAAAAAAATGCCGGGAATAAAGAAGGTGGCCGCAACGGTCACTTTTCTGGCGGGCTTATGCCTGTCCGGAACAGCAATGGCCGCAGAGGGGGACGCTGCGGGAGAGTTAGCCAGTTCATCGAACACCCTTTTCATTCTGCTCGGAGCAGTCATGATTCTGGCGATGCACGGAGGCTTTGCCTTTTTGGAGGTCGGGTCCGTCCGCCACAAGAACCAGGTAAACGCACTCAACAAGATTATCTGCGAATGGGCGTTTTCCACCATCATCTACTTTTTAATCGGCTATCCATTGGCCCGCGGGGTTTCATTCCTTGTTCCCGTTGAGGCCATGGCGGCAAACCACGGGTTTGAATACGTTAAGTTTTTCCTGTTGCTCGGCTTTGCGGCCTGCATTCCGGCCATCATTTCCGGCGGTGTTGCGGAACGGGCCAAATTCTGGACCAACTCGGTGGCGGGCGGTATTTTTGTGGGTCTGGTCTACCCGCTGATCGAGGGGATGACCTGGGGCCGCTTCAACCATTGCCTCGCGGGGACCGATGGCTGGCTGGCGACAACATTCGGCGCTCCGTTCCACGACTTTGCGGGTTCGGTGATTGTGCATGCCACCGGGGGCTGGCTGGCCCTTCCGGCGGTCATACTGCTGGGAGCCCGTCTGAAGCGCTACGAAAGCGCCTCGATTAAAGTCAGCTCAATCCCGTTCCTCGCGCTGGGCAGCTGGATTCTCATTGTCGGCTGGTTCGGCTTCAACGTAATGAGTGCCGGCGCACTCGAATCCGTCTCCGGGCTCGTCGCGATCAACTCGCTGATGGCGATGGTTGGCGGAACGATTGCCGCGATGGCGATTTCAAAGAATGATGCCGGGTTCGTGCACAACGGCGCACTGGCCGGGCTCGTAGCCATCTGCGCCGGATCGGACATCTACCATCCCGTCTGCGCGGCAGTGGTTGGTGCATTTGCAGGTGCTATTTTTGTCTTCATGTTCGAGATGGAAACTGAAAAGTGGAAGATCGATGATGTGCTTGGCGTTTGGCCGCTGCATGGGATTTGCGGAGCATGGGGCGGAATCGCCTGCGGCATCTTCGGGCAGAAGGCGCTCGGCGGAGCCGGCGGGGTATCGTTTTTCTCGCAGTTGATCGTGACGGCGGTCATCATCATGATCTGCCTAGTGGCCAGCACACTGGTCTATGGTGTTTTGAAGCTCACCGTCGGCATCCGGCTCGACAAGCATGAAGAGCTGATGGGCTCCGACCTGAGCGTGCATATGATTGAAGCCAATCCTGAAGATGCTCTGTAGGAATTTTATTTAAGGAGATTTGAATCATGAAAATGATTGTCGCAGTTGTTCAGCCAGAAAAACTTGAAGATGTGAAAGAAGCCCTCTTCCACGCCGAGGTATGCAAAATGACCGTAAGCCGCGTGAAGGGCTGTGGGAAACAGGGCGGTTTCACCGAGCACTACCGCGGACAGGTCCGCTCAGTGAACCTGCTTGAAAAAGTTCGTATCGAAATCGCCGTCAACGAAGAGTTTGTTGACAGTACTGTAAAAGCCATTATTAAAGCCGCCAAGAGCGGCAATATTGGCGATGGAAAAATCTTCATCATGCCGATGGATGAATGCATCCGCATCCGCACCGATGAAACCGGGCACGATGCCATCGGCTGATAAGGATTTGGAGAAAAGGGCGGCCTTTAGCCGCCCTTGCACTGTACCATCGAGTCAGCGGAACGCTGAAAGGCAGGGCGGTGTATCAAACCGATTGTGGCCGCTCGGAAGTGCTGATTTATGCTCGCGCTTTTTGGATGGTTTCGTAAGCATCGTTAACTTTTGCCAGCTGTTCGTGGGCATAGGTCATAAACTCATCGGGAAGTCCCTTGGAGGCGAGTTTATCGGGATGGAACTCCACGCACTTCTGGCGATAGGCCTTTTTGATTTCGGTATCGGACATGTTGGGCGAAACCTCCAGAACCTTATAGGCATCGTCGACCGCATTCACCCTGGATGTGCCCAGTAGCGCATCAATGGTGCCCGGACGCAGATGAAAGGCGCGCTCGGCCTGAAGTAGAATTTCGCGCTCGTCGGGATGAATAAATCCATCGGCCTGGGCAACGGCATGCAGCGCCGCCAAAAAGGTCATGGCGATCTGGGGATTGAAATGGATCACGTCGGCAAGCTGGTTGAGATAGTCGGCGGCGGTATGAGGATCATCCTTGGCGGCACGGAAGATTCCAATGGCGGTTTCGCGCATCGACCCGGAATACCCCAGCCGTTGCATGATCTGCTCGACGGCGTTGATTTCATCCTTCGTTATCTTTCCATCGGCTTTCGCCATTTTTGCGAGGCAGCCAAAGAAGGCCACCTGAATGGTCAGGGCCGTGGTTTTGACGCGGTCCGCCCCTTTGTCAAACTGATGGCCAATGCCCACCCCGACCACGGTGCCCAAGGGGCCGAGCAATGAGCCGAGCACCCCGCCAATAACTTTACCTGTCCATGCCATATGATAAATCCTGTGTTGAAGTCGCGTTTTCAGAAAGCATGCATCCTAGTGTCCTGTCGGAGAAACCACAACCGCCCAGCTCAATCAACATTGGCTTCGTCTGTGGTGGCGGATCCCTGCGGGGGGAACCTGCGGGCGCGACTGAACTGGATCGCTTTACTGAGTAAACCGGATCGTTGCCCAAAACAACCGAACAGCAGGCGGTCCTGCAACGACAGATGCGGTAATGCCAGTTTCTTTGCGAGGTGATACTCTTCGTCCGTCCCGTTGACCAGCCCCGTGGTCATCGCCCGGCGCGCCGCGGTACGCAGCATGGTGCGATAGGCGGGACTTCCGTAGCGGGGTAAATTGTTCACCATCGCCCGCAGGCCGAAATAATTTCCGCGGGCAATGTTTCCCGTGAGGGCACCCGGCGTATCCACCCGATATCTTGCCGTCGGCAGCGGATCACAACTCCACGACTTCCCCGCGACAACGCGCAGCCACAAATCAAAATCGTGCCGATTCAACATCACTTCATCGTACAGTCCAACCTCGGCCAGACGATCCATCCGGTAAACCACAGTCAAATGACCAAACGTAAACCCACTCGCCAGCATTTCAATGTACTCCAATGAATCGATGCCAAACGAGGGGCGGTCGAGCGGAGCAATAACGGACTCCAATACTGCCCCGTCTGGGAACATACGGTCAAAGCCCGAGATATAGGCAACATCGTCACTGCTGCTCAATAATGCCATGGCCGATTCAAGATGATGGTCAAGCCACAGGTCATCCGCATCCAACAGCGCTATCGCATCCCCCGTCGCGATACGAATCCCCCGGTTTCGCGCAGCGGCCGCATTGCGGCATGCACACTCTATCACGCGGATATCCAGACCACTCGCCCGGGCCTGCTGCACCGAATCATCCGAACAGGAG
>CAZWZW010000195.1:0-1506 GCA_964639125.1 uncultured Verrucomicrobiota bacterium | reverse complement strand
GAGGCGGCGTTGTTTGAGACGCAACACTTTCCAGTGCCCGACCCACCCACGGGGCGGCGTTATGCATGGGCATGATAACCGAAAATTTCATGCGGCATCTTAAGCAAAAACGACAAGGCGAATCAAGCGGACGTCATCCATTCCATTTGACGGGTTTCGTGTCTTCGCCTAAACTTCCGGTCATAGGAGGTTGCCATAAAGACAAGCCTGTTTGAAGACGCACTGCGCCGACTGGAAGACGCGATGAAGCACACGGATCTGTCCGATGAAATTGCCCTGCGGGTCGGAACACCTAAATCCTGCCTGGAAGTTTCCGTGCCGGTTCGCCGCGACGATGGTTCGCTTTCATTTTTCACCGGCTACCGCGTGCGGCACGACGATACGCGCGGCCCGACCAAGGGCGGCCTGCGTTATCATCCCAGCGTTGCGCTCGACGAGGTTCAGTCGCTCGCGTTCTGGATGACCTTTAAATGTGCCGTGGTCGGCATACCGTTCGGCGGTGCCAAGGGCGGTATTTCCGTCGATGCCAAAGGGCTGAGCCCGATGGAACTGGAACGGCTCAGCCGGGGCTTTATCCGTTTGATCGCCGACTTTATCGGCCCCGACGTGGATATCCCCGCACCGGATATGTACACCAACGAGCGCATCATGGGCTGGATGATGGATGAATATTCCACCATCTGCCGGCGGCACTCCCCGGCCGTGATTACCGGTAAGCCGGTCAGCATGGGCGGAAGCGTCGGACGTTCCGACGCCACTGGGCGCGGGGCCTACTATTGCATCCGCGAGCTGGCCGGGAAACACGGGCTGGAGCCAGCGGCCACCAGCATTGCTGTGCAAGGGTTCGGCAATGCCGGCCAGCATGTGGCCCGCCTGTTGCACAAAGACGGCTACCGCATCGTTGCCGTGAGCGACTCTCAAGGCGCAATCTACCGCCCGGAAGGCTTCGATATTCCCAGCCTTATCCGGATCAAAGAGGAAACGCGCCATGTACAGGCCGTCTATTGCGACGGCAGTCTTTGCCATTCGATCGATGCGACCAACCTCAGCAATGAAGAGCTGCTCGAACTCGATGTGGATATCCTGATTCCTGCCGCGCTGGAAAACCAGATTACCGAAGAAAACGCACCTCGCATCCAAGCGCGCCATATTGTGGAGGTCGCCAACGGCCCGATCACCTCTGCGGCAGATGAAATCCTGAATAGCAAAAGTATTGCGGTGGTGCCCGACATTCTCGCCAATGCCGGCGGCGTAACGGTCAGCTATTTTGAATGGCTGCAAAACCGCTCCGGACGCTACTGGGAGCTTCAGGAGGTGCATCAAAAGCTGCAGAGCATCATGTCGCAGGAGTTCGAGCTCATCTACAACCTGGCGCTGGAAATTAAATCGGACATGCGGACGGCCGCCTATGTTCATGCCATCAAACGTATTGGCGAAACCATGGAGGCGAAGGGAACCCGCACCTACTTCACGAACGGAAACGCACCATAGAAGAATACAGGTCCG
>CAZWZW010000194.1:0-6191 GCA_964639125.1 uncultured Verrucomicrobiota bacterium | reverse complement strand
TGCACAGCCATAGCTTTGATGAACTGGTCATTATTCTCAAAGGCACGGCCATGCACATGATTGATGAACAGCATTTCCCGGTAAAAGCCGGCGACGTCTTTGTGATTTCACAGAACCATGAACATCAGTATGTCGACATGCATGGGCTGGCGCTGGCCAATATTCTCTTTGATGCCGGCGCTCTGATGATGGAGCTGTGGGACATCCGGGCCCTGCCCGGCTTCCATGCCCTGTTCTCACTCGAACCGGCGTTCAGAACACAACACAATTTCAGAAGCCGGCTCCAGCTCTCCGACCCGCAGTTGAATAAGGTGAATGAGCTGATTCATGACCTGACCATGGAATCGGAACAACGAAGTCCCGGGTATCGCGTCATGGCCAAAGGGCTCTTTATGCAGTTGGCCGTTTCCCTCTCCCGCGCCTACTCATCTGAACCTACCGAGGAATCACTGGACCTGTTGCGAATCGGCGATGCCATCGCCCACATAGAAATGCACTATGCCGAAAAAATCACCCTCGATGAACTGGCCGTTAAATCGCATTTATCCCAACGTCATTTCTGCCGGGTTTTTCAGGAATGCATAGGACGTTCCCCCATCGACCACCTGATGCATGTGCGCTGCCAAAAGGCCGCTGAACTGTTGAAGGGCACCGACCGCACCATCACCGACATCGCCTTCGACTGCGGCTTTTCCGACAGCAACTATTTCACCCGTTGCTTCCGCAAAATGATGGACCTGACGCCTAATCAATACAGGCAAGGGTAGCTTTCCTTTTTAACGTCCATCCAGAAACGCGCGTTGGCAAACCACGTCACGGTCGCGACGATCAGCAGCAGCTTGTTAAATTCCTAGTCGTTTTTTTTCTGCATAGAACAGGGTTGGAGCCAATATGGAGGCCGCACCAACCGCCACCCCGTCTAGAACACGATATGCCATGAATAAGCCGATTTCCGGGCAAATTCCCGAACCCAGTCGCTGGCAATAAAAAAGACCGCAGAGATCTAGAGAATGCTCCGGAAACCGAAGCGCGGTCGGCGAGCATCGCCCCGGCTTTCCCTCTCAATAAAAGACCGCAAGATGAAAAAACTGGTCAAATTATAAGTATAGAGGCGAAGCAATCAGTCCAGTAGGAACGAATACACAGTCGACCGAAAAATCATCTCCTTCGGTTCCCCAATGATCGGGACCGTTATGCATCCGGCCTTCAACACAGTCGTGCAGTGGTCCGAATGTATTCCTGCGCGTTAGCACCACATTAACATCGACCGTTGCACCGCAATTGGAAATATCTGCTTCGAACGGATCCCAGCCGAGCACCTGCCCATTCACTTTAGCGCAGGCGCCTCCAATCCCTGGAAGTTTCAGTCGGACAGCATTTCTAGGAATTGGAAGATGATAGGTGATCGCGCCCGAATAGAACGGGAATCCCTGTGCGCACAAATCGCCCACTTTAACTTTTCCAACCATTGGAACCAGCGTGCGCTGCAGGCCTTGAACATGGACACCAAAATTGCCGAGCAGGTAAATCGCTTCAATATTGCTGTTTTCCGTATAGCGGGTTTTCAAGATGATTTCATTTTGTCCGGAAGAAAACCGATCTGCAGGAATTCGCACCCGGTGAAAGGCGATATCGATCCACCGTTCTGAATTGGAGCAACCCATAGACTCACCATTGACTTCGATACTGAAATTTTCAGGTTCTTCAATTACTAGATCCATCCACTCGGGCATGGTTTCAATTTCAAATTCAAACCGAAGCTCAACGTCACATAGTTCCTTGTGGTCGACCGGACTGGATAACAAACTGCGACATCCACACCCCGATTGCTGTTTGCTGCGAAATTCAGTTCTTCACGCATACTAAAGCAATGGCAATGCTTCCACGGCATAGAGCGGTAGCGACAGAAGCTCGAACTGTACATCTTCCACCGAGTCTCCGGATCGAGCTTTGACGTCTACCATCATTTTCGACGGAGGGTTCAAATCAAAGCGAATGGCTTGCTCACTCCCTTTTTCCAACACAAACTGCTGAAGCGACTTTAGCGATCCGCTGGCTCCGGATTTCACTTCAACTGGAAGAATCTGCATTCCCTGCGAGATGACATAGTCGACTTCGGCATTGTTGGCTCGCCCTTCCCTCAACCAGTAATTGAGCTGTGGTTTCCCGTGATCCAAATAGGCCAAATGCTGACCCACAAACTGTTCCGCCAACGGACCTTCATTTACCAATACCTGCGCAGTCGCCTCTGATATATCGTTCCACCGTCCGCCGCACAGGTAATTGACAATGCCGACATCCATAAAAATCAGCTTGTAAACATCGTCCGATGCTTCGGCCGCGAGCGGAAGCCCCGAACAATGTGAGGCGCTCACCTTCTGGCAAACCTGCGCCCGGCTCAACAATTCTACACCCGCTTTTATTTCACGCGAGCGTTCTTCTCTGGAAAGGTTTACGTATTTAATCTTTCTTCCGATATTGCGCGGTATCTGACCAAAGATACGCTGGAGCCGAACCAGCTCCGCATGTTGGGCATATTTGGAGAAATCGTCCTGATAGGTTTCCACGATGGATCGCTGGATCTCCTGCACCTCGGACAATGATCCTGATTCTGAAAATTCCAGAACGGCCTCAGGCATGCCACCGACAAACAGATATTCCCTCAACCTGGCAAGAAGCCGCTGGTGCGCGGTTTCAGGGATATCTTCAAATCGGGCAGCGGCTTCCCGCCAAGGATTCAAGTCCGGCTCCAGACAGGCAATGAACTCACTAAAACTTACAGGACATATATGATGGTATTCCACTCGTCCGACCGGCATGGAAAACGAATGTTTCGCCAGCGTGAATTCCAGCAGCGAGCCCGCCGCTATAACCGGCAGTTCGGGAAGCTCTTCGTAGAAGTAGCGAAGCGCAGCAAGCGCATGGGGCGTCGCCTGGACTTCGTCGAGGAAAAGTAGGCTACCACTTTCGAGTATATTCCGCCCTAACAATCCTTCGAGTTCCAGCACGATCCGTTTAATATCCAAACTCTTGAAAACATCATCCAGAAGCAGATGTTTCTCCAGGTTGATTTCATTCAGCACCAGCCCATGATGTTCTGCAAATTGCCGAACAAGCGTCGACTTGCCCACCTGCCGGGCACCACGCAACACGAGCGGCTTACGGCGCGTTTTGTCGAACCAACGCTTTAGATACTGTTCTGACTGCCTCTTGATCATGACATTAAACACCCTTCTTTTGACCAACCTATGTACAAAATGCGGTACTATTTCAAGCTAATAAATCCATAAAACGCCGCTGACGGGCGTTAAACCTAATGTGCAGATGATTTGAGATAGATTCTGTATGGGCGTTTCACGGCATTGTTTTTCGAGGGATCGCGTTCATAAATCAATGGTGGTTCGAGTTCGGATTCCATATCAATGGAATAGCAGAGGATGCGAACAGCCATGAGGGTTCTAAGGCCGCTACGATTACAGAGTTTCATCAGACGGGAGAGTGTAAGTGGATGTTTATAACAGTCACGGGTTTCATAGAGTTCGGCATAATAGAAGCGGACTTGCTCAAGCACCAAATCAAGCAGTCGCTGCTGCCGAAGATCAAAAGATTCAATGTATCCGGTTCCGAGCCATTTTCGCCGTTTCATGACTTTAAATCCTCATCTTTAATTGCGCCGGGTTTAACATGGATCTCTTTAAACTGTACGTGCGTTGGCGGCAAACGGCCTTTGATTTTCACAATCCCCTCTCCCACCTGGAGTCGATCCAGAAACACATCCTGATTTCGATCCAGAAACAGAGCCTGCCGGGCGGAGATGATGTCAGCCTCATGGGTTAGGGCCATGAAAATGAGTGTATGCGTGTTTCCTAAAACATAAATGGGCAGCATGGAGGGATGCTGGGTTATCAGGATGAACTGGGGTTTAACTCGGCGGAGAACGGAGAGCAAACGGAGAATTCCGGGAGAAATCGGGCTACGAAATCGTGATTTCGGGGTTTGGAGAATGACGTAGACGCAGGAACTCGGCACATTACTTTTCAGGTTATCCAGCCAACGCCTTCAAGCAGTTAAGGTTACGCCTAGTCGTTCTGAGAGGAAATAAAAACGGCGAACCCATGATGAGTTCGCCGTAGTAAAGTATGGTCGGGGCGACTGGATTTGAACCAGCGGCCTCTACACCCCCAGTGTAGCGCTCTACCAGGCTGAGCCACGCCCCGACACTTCAATTTCCGGAAAAATTGAGGCCAGAACCTAGCACGGAGGATTTGGGCCGTCAACGCCGGCAATTGAAAAAACGCCCCGCGTTTTGCTTTTAAATACGCATCGGGACTCTACAATACGTCCCATGAACCCAATACCAGAAATCCCGGCCCACCAGCTCGAAAAATATTCTTCCGCCATTTCCCTTTCCGATATGGAAATCTTTGTCTTTCCGGAACTGCTCTACAGCCTCGTGCTGGCCAATATTATGTCGCCGCGCATCTGGGAGTGGAAGAACCACGACTGGTTCCGCAAGCTCGACACCATGAAGCCCTATAAGAAGATCCAGCGGCTTAAGCAGTTCATCATCGACAACTATGAATTCAACCTCGACCTCGATACCTGGGGCCTGACGACCAAGGAAGCCGAAGTTGCGCGCTTTGCTCCTTATATGGATGAAAAAACCATCGGACAGAGCAATGCTCTGTTCGGTTACGAGGGCGACAAACACTATTTCTCGCTCGATATCCGCAAACACTTCGGGCTGGACAGCTATACCTCGAACATTATCCCTTACTGGAAAACCGAAACGCTGGAGGCGATGGATGCATTCCGATTCAAGGATAACTACCGCGTTGGAGCTGGCGAGTGCGTCTCGCTTTCCACACTCTATGCCGCCGCCCTGTTCATTATTTGCGATATCCCGCTCGAAGACATTTTCCTGATTGCCACCCCGCTGCACTCGCAGAACTTTATCAACGTCAACGGCGGCGTTCTCACGAACAACCGTCGGCTCGTCACCAAAAACATGTGGTTTAATGGCACCGACCTCACCGGCAAGGCGCAGCGCGCCCTGCGCAATGAGCAGGTCACGATCATTGCCAACAATACCGGCTTCATTCACACGGTCTATCCTGAAGCCACGATTGCGCCCGAAAGCCTTGAGCTGTTTCGCCAGAAACTCGATACGTTCACCACCACTGAAATCACCTTCGAAATCCTCGCCAACTTTTTGCGCGAACGGTCCGAATATCAAAAATGCTTCCAGATCAAATTTATCCGCCATGGCAAGGAGCAGTATCTGCCGATCGAACGGGCCTATGCCTATGAACACGGCAGCCCCTACAAAGTTTCCGACAATGCAACGCGAGACAAGCTCCTGGGTCAGATCGATGAATATGATTACTATACCGATCCGATCGAAGGCCGCATCCAACTCAACAAGCTCAGTGACTATCTCAAGAACAACCCCATCTCCCATTTTGATGAAGAAAACATGCACGGACTCGCGGAAAAGATTGATTGCACCGGCGACATGAATCGTAAGATGTCTGTCATCGAGGGTCTCGTTGATTTTGTGCACCTCGACCCCGAATTGCCCGACATCGAAAGCAAACAGTTTAATGGACCCGGCCCCATTGAGATCAGGCCAGGCATGCAGCGGGAAGAGATTATCCAATATCTGGGAGGCCTGCGAAAAAGCCACACCGTCGCCGACCTCGCCTTTTATGCCAGCCGCGATCTCTCCGTTACCGATTGGCAACCCTTCCTCAAGGCCGCCCACGACCGCAACCCCGTATGCATCGTCAAAACGAAGGATTTTTCCGATGACGATTTGATCCACACCTTTGAAACCATGGCGAACGAATCAATCTACGACGGCACGCGCATTGCCCAGCCCGACGAAGTCTGGAACTTCCAGCGCGGCGACGGCCTCGAACGCGCCATCGCCTTGGCCAATGTTTGGAAGTCACGATACCCAAACAGTGCCATTGAACTCGATGCGACCGGCAGCGAAGTTGAACTCAATCTGGGAGACCGGAAACTGCACTTTGAATCTGGGAAAGGGTTGCTGAAGCAAGTATCACTCTAGCTCCGGCGCCGAAATATGAACACAAAAGTTAAAATTGGATTGGCGGTACTGGGGATGGGAATTTTGGCAAACCTTCTTTTTGGTGGAGGCCCGGACAAGGATGTGGATATTCCTGAAT
>CAZWZW010000193.1:0-6278 GCA_964639125.1 uncultured Verrucomicrobiota bacterium | reverse complement strand
CCGTGCGGGCTCAGGCGGCCAGGTCTCCCCGAAAGCTCGGAGTGGCGGCTATTCCTTGCACATAATGGCCCTTGACCCGCCCTTACGGATTAAGCATTACTCTTCGCGCAATGTATTCCCCCTATCTCCAATATAAGAGCTACATGAAAGAGCGGTATGGCGACGCCCTCTTTCGCGTACCCATTGACTTTGACCTTGGCTGCCCCAACCGGGAGTCCGATGGGTCGGGTGGCTGCACCTTCTGCAACGCCCGCGGGGCCCGTTCTGTACAGACCATTGGAAAAGATAGCGTGCAGGAACAAATGGCGGGTGCAATCCGCTTTGCTCGCGAGCGCTATGGTGCCAAAAAATTCATGGCCTATATCCAGGCCTTCTCCGCAACCTTCGGCCCAAAACAACGCCCGATGTATCGGGAGCTGCTCAGCGCATTCGATTTTACGGCGGTCAGTATCGGCACCCGCCCGGACTGCCTCACGCCCCCGGCCTACGAATTCCTGGCCGTATTAAATGAAGAGATTGAAGTCTGGGTCGAGCTTGGCGTACAGACCGTGCACGACCGAACGCTGAACCGTATCAACCGCGGTCACGACTGGGCTTCCAGCGAAAGGGCGATCCTCAAACTGCACGAGCTCGGCATCAAGGTTGCCGTGCACGCCATTCTTGGCCTGCCCGGCGAGACGGCCGAAGATTTTCAGCAGACGGCTGACACTTTGGCCGCATTGCCGATCGATGCCATCAAAGTTCACAACCTGCACATTGAAAAAGGCACGACACTCGCATTGGAACATGCACTCGCCCCGTTACCCGTGCTCATGGAGCATGACTTTGCCGAACATCTCATGGATTTTATCCGCCGTATGCCCCCGAACATTCCGATCATGCGCCTGACCACCGACACCCTTGAGGAGGAGCTCATCGCCCCGAAGTGGCACATGGCCAAAGGACAGTTCAAGGACTATGTGATCCAGCAGATGACCTGCCGCGAGTGGCAGCAGGGCGACCTCTTTGCGGACACAACGGAGCTGGAAGCTCCGTCTACATTAAAAGTTGTAGAGACAGAAGACGGGTCCGTGACTTTCTGGAACCAGGACTACAAGGAACACTACCACACACCCGCCGGCGCGCGGCTCGAGGCCGAGGAAAAGTACATTGTTCCCGGCAAGCTGCGCTCGCGACTTGAACAAGGTAGCATCCATCTCTTAGACGTTTGCTTTGGCTTGGGATACAATAGTTTGACCGCCATGAATCTTGCGATGCAAGGCATTAGGCAAGAGGCATCAGGCTCTGGTGAACTGCATGTTACAGCACTCGAAATGGATCGCCGTGTGGTTCGTACTGCTGCGAAAGCCCTCCAAACCTTGGACACCGACTCCTATGATTGGAAAAAAACGTTATCCGAGCTCTATTCTGATCGCGAATCACGAATCACGGATCACGCATCACTCAACATCATCTGGGGTGACGCGCGCTATACTGCAACAAAGCTTCAGCCTCAGCTTTTCGATTTAGTATTCTTGGATGCCTTTTCCACCCAGCGCAACAGCGAACTTTGGACCGTTGATTTTTTTCAGAAGCTGAAAGGTGTGATGAAACCGGATGCAGTTCTCCTGACCTACTGCGCGGCCATTCCGGTACGCGCCGGGCTGATGGAGTCCGGATTCTTCGTTGGCGAAACCGATCCCGTCGGCCGCGCACGCGGCGGAACGATGGCCGCCATGCGGAAAGAAGATATCGAAATTCCCCTACCCGATGATGAAATTAAAATGATCCGCGAAACCACCCGCGGCCTACCCTACCGCGACCCCTTCGGCGTCTGGACCAACAAGGAGATCCTGCGCGACCGGCAAGAGCGAATCCTTGCGCGCAAGAATCAAGCACCCGATTGATCCTATCAATTACGTATGACTTCTAATTCAAAGAAGGCCAGAAATTGCCCGTTCCCGGGGGCATATATAAAAGGTGCGGCTGGCCGCACCTTTTCTTTTCCCCAGCCTATACTTTCAATGCTCAGTAATCTGTGCTTAATTCCCCCGCATTATGAACAGCGATACCCATTTGATAGAAAACTTGCGAGTACAGGAGCTGAAGAAGCTGGTCTCACCGGCCCGTCTAAAGGAGGAGCTGTCGCTCAGCGCAGCGCTCACGACGAAAGTACTCTCGGACCGCAAAACCGTGCGCGACATCATCCACCTGAACGATGATCGCCTGCTGGTGGTCATCGGCCCCTGCTCCATCCATGACCCCGTTGCCGCACTCGACTATGCCCGACGGCTCTCCAAACTGGCCGAGCAGGTGAAAGATAAATACTTCATTGTCATGCGGGTCTACTTCGAGAAACCCCGCACCACCATCGGCTGGAAGGGTTTCATCAACGACCCGCATTTGGATGATTCGTGCGATATGGAATATGGACTACACGCCGCCCGCAAACTGATGCTGGATATCGTCGAACTCGGATTGCCTATTGCCACGGAATTCCTCGACCCGATTGTACCCCAGTACACCGCGGACCTGATCAGCTGGTCGGCCATCGGTGCGCGCACGACCGAGTCGCAAACCCACCGCGAAATGGCCAGTGGACTTTCCATGCCGGTCGGTTTCAAAAATGCAACCGACGGCAACATCCAGGTCGCCATCAATGCCATAGCATCGGCCAGCATTCAGCATAGCTTTCTCGGCATTGACCAGGATGGAAACACGGCCGTGGTGAAGACCACTGGAAATCCGAACACGCATCTCGTCTTGCGCGGCGGCGACAAGCAACCCAACTTCGAACTGCCGGAAGTCACCTACGCCGCCTGCAAACTGGAAATGGAAGGACTGAAACCATCGCTGATGGTGGACTGTTCGCATGCCAATGCCAACAAGGTTGCCCGCAATCAGGTCAAGGTTTGGGAGACTATTCTTCAGCAGCGCGAAAAAAGCAACTGCCCCATCACCGGTACGATGATCGAAAGCTTTATCGAAGAAGGCCACCAGAAGATTTCCCCCGAATTAAAATACGGCTTATCCATCACCGATTCGTGTATCGACTGGGAAACCACCGAGCGCATGCTTTCGTAGGTTGCCCTGCCGCAACACCAATGCTATTGTTCATGCCAACTTCCAAAGTCTGGGAACCCCATGGGCAAACACGAAGACCATAATCAGGATGCAAATGGAAAGCCACGGCAGCCAAGCCGTGAAATCTCCAACGCGAACCTGTTTGCCAATGATATTATTTTTTCGGACACGGAAAACATCCTCTTCGAGGAAGATCTTCAGAAAAAAGATTCCGCCAGCCGAGAAGGCTTGATGGATGGGAACCCCGAACAACGTTATACCCCGAATAAAAAGCTGAACCAAGGCGGCATGAAAGCCATCTGGGAGGTGGATGATCATCGCACCGCGCGCAAAGTGGCGATGGCCCTCATTCAGGATTCCCGCATCGCCTCGGAGGATGACATCGACTCGTTTCTCTACGAGGCACGTCTGACCTCCAACCTGCAGCATCCCAACATTATCCCAATCTACGACATTGCGCTGGATGAAAACGGAAACCCCTACTTCACGATGAAGGCACTTAAGGGCGAAACCCTTGGCGAAATCATCAAGAAGCTGAAAATTGGCAACGAGAAGTATGCAGAACGCTATACCCGCACCCGCTTGCTGGGGATCTTTCTAAAGGTCTGCAATGCGATTGACTATGCCCATACCAAAGGGGTGATCCACCTCGACTTAAAACCTTCGAATATAAGCGTCGGAGACTTTGGCGATGTACATGTGCTCGACTGGGGCCTGTCCACGCTGATTACCCACCTTAATGAATATGATGGCGAGCCGGTTTCATGGCATAGCATGGATGATGTTTCGCTGGAAAACGGGCAAACCCTGACCCGCTACCTTGAAGGATCGGCCAAACGGCGCGAGTGCCGCAATGTGGTAGGAGGAACCCCCGGCTATATGTCGCCGGAACAAGCTCAGGGCGACCCATCGGACATAGACTTCCAAACTGATGTCTACATGCTTGGGGCTCTGCTCTACGAGATTTTGACCTACCACTGTCCGATCACAGGCGAAAGCGTCCGGGAAGTCCTCCAGAAAACCGTCCGAGGTGATATTCAAGCTCCAGGAAAATGCGCTCCAAAACAACGGATCCCGGTCGCCCTTTCCGCCATAGCCATGAAGGCGCTGCAGGTGGATCCGTCCGCGCGCTACCCCAATGTCACATCCCTGATCAACGATATTCATAAATATCAGGATGGTTACGCAACGCTGGCCGAAAACCCCACATTCATTACCCATGTTTCCCTGCTGGTCAAACGCCATAAAATGGCCGTTGGCATTATTGCCGCATCGCTCGGTATTATTACGCTGACCCTCACCAACAGCTTTGTCAAAATCAAGCGAAGCGAGCGGGTCGCGGTTGCAGCCAGGAATCTGGCCACACAGCGTCTTGATGAGCTCAAAATCAAGAACAACTATATTGAAAAAACCGCAAAAACGGTGGCACCGGACTATTTAAACCTGATGATGCGCGCGGAAAAGTCATATGAGTTCACGGCTGCAGAACAGGCGCTCGACACCGGATTGGCATTTGACCCGTCGCTCGCAATGGGTTGGTTGTGGAAAGGCAAGATGCTGCTCTGTCAGCAACGGTTTTCCGAAGGCTTTAAAATTCTCAGCGGCAACCACGGCCACCCTGTGCGCACGGATATCGCCACCCTTAAACTGGCCGAAAAATACAAGGATATCCGCACCGTTACCGATGCCGATCTTCCCGACCTGGTGAATGACTTCCAAAACCACAATCTAATCGGCGGCATACCTAGACTGTTCTACCACCTTAACCGCGAGACCTTTGATCCGAAAACGCGTTTTCAGGCCATCGAAAAATCGCTCCAGCTACTTAATCCGAAGGCCAAAATTTCTCATATTTCATGGCGGGCTGAACCCGATGGCGGGTGGCATATTGATCTGGGAGGAAACCCTGACCTTGACGACATTTCTCCACTATGCGGCCTGGATCTACGCAGCCTCGATGCAAGCAATTGCGGATCGCTGGACCTAAAGTTACTCACAGAGAGCGGCATGAAGGAACTACAACTGTCGGGCACTCCGCTTAACCACCTTTTTGTACTCAATCAATTGTCCGGCCTGACGGCTCTGGATATTAGCCGCACACGCATCCGGAACCTGGTTAACATCGATAAGTATCCGAAACTAACCGCGCTAGATATCAGTGGAATTGAAGGCCTTTCGATCGCACCACAACTGGTCTGGTGCCGAAACTTGAAACTGCTGACCGTGTCGGAAGAGTTTCGTTTTGATCCAACCATCCAAACCTTGGCCAAACGCGGTGTAATTATTATCTATACCGACCAATGATCCCGAAACCGACACGAATGAGCGAAGAAAACTATAATCCAACACGCGTCACCCTTCTGGCCAAGCTTAAGACGACGGGAAACGATGAGGCTTGGCAGGAATTCGAAGATATTTATCGCGGCTTCATTCTCAGCCTCATCCTCCGCATGGGCATCAACCAGCATGATGCAGAGGATATCAGCCAGGCCGTACTGACGAAAGTCTGGCAGAAGATCGAGGATTTTGAATATAACCAGAACAAAGGTAAGTTCCACAACTGGCTCGCCGCCATGACCCGCAACACGGTTAAGGATTTTTTTCGAACCAAGAAAAATTTTATCACCGGGCGCGATTCCGTGGAATATAAGGAACAATATCTCGACATTGAAGAGCAGGTTCTTCCCGATATTGAGAATCTTGCCCGGGAAGAATGGGTGCTGCACCTCACTAATCTTGCGTGGGATAATATCAAAGACGATATCTACGAAACCAAGCGAGAGGTGTTTAAACTGGTCTCTAAAGAGACCCCAACCAAGGAAATTGCCAAGAAAATGGGTATATCCGAGGCAAGCGTCCGTGTTTATAAAGCCGAGGTTTTTGAGAAAATGCGTACGGAAATCACCCGCCTAAACCAGGAATTAGGCTGATTTTCCGTTTCCGCGAAAAAAATGAAAAAAAATGCCTTTCCGGATAACGCCCTGTCGCCTTCCCTCGTATTAATTAGTGAACCCAACAATTTATATAAGGGCAAACGCGACAACCCAAGTGAACCCACACTCTATAGTTGCAAGCCCGTTACTCCGAAAAAACCTCGCTTCTGGCGAGGTTTTTTTTTGCCCACACAATGGGGTCGGCAAGGATGCCTGGCCCAAAAATTGGGTTCTTCTTGTTTTTTTGTGGTGAAACCCTGCTGCGGGACGGCTTTTGATGGG
>CAZWZW010000192.1:0-6303 GCA_964639125.1 uncultured Verrucomicrobiota bacterium | reverse complement strand
AGGAACAGTTCGCAACCGGGCTCCGCTGTATTGTTCTGCTTGAGGTGGGTATTATCCACGATACCTGAAACGGCCAGCCCGAAGATCGGCTCCGGCGAATCGATGGAGTGTCCGCCGGCGAGCGGTATGCCGGCATCGTCGCACGCGGCGCGACCGCCGTCGATCACGGCGCGGCCGACCTCGACGGAGAGCTTATCGATCGGCCAGCCGAAGATGGAGATCGCCATCAGCGGTTTGCCGCCCATGGCATAGATGTCGCTGAGGGCATTGGTGGCGGCGATGCGCCCGAAGGTGAAGGGGTCGTCGACGATCGGCATGAAGAAATCCGTCGTGCTGAGCACCGAGGTGCCGTTCCCGAGATCAAACGCCGCGGCATCGTCTTTGCTGCTGTTGCCGACCAGCAGGTTTGGGTGCGGTAATACCGGGCGGGCGGTTTCCAGAATCGATTCCAGCAACTCGGGCGAAATCTTGCAGCCGCAGCCGGCACCGTGGCTGTATTGGGTCAGTCGTACATCTTCCATCATTTCTCTCCAAAATTTAATATCGCCCCGTTTTACTCCGTTGCCGGACCGCTGTCCATTCTTTGCCGCGTTCGTTGACTTACACCGGAGGGGCTTTATGACGGGAGGCAAGAAGGAACAACCAACGTAGGGTCCGTACTTTATTGAAAGACCCAACCGCAAGAAGACAGAAGGATCATTTTATTTGAGGAAACTCGTAGGTTTGAGAAGTGGCCGGATATTCTCGACATTCCACTCCACTCGAATTAAACATATCCTTTTTCAAAGAGACCAACCGGTCAGCTATCCTTATGAACAACACCCTGAAAACCTATATAAAACAGTACACTAAACTCGAACTCGGTATGCGGGAACTGATTAACAGGAAAGGGAATTCGCTGTGCGGACAATGCACACGTTGTTGCTGCGACATCATTATCTGCGAAGAAGCAATTAAAAGCCCGTTTCTAAAAACGGTTCACCAGCAGACAGACCAGTTCAAAGAAAAAACCGGCTTTCTCTCCCCGACCGGTTGCACACTCGAAAAAGGCCGCCCATCGGTGTGCTATGAATATTTCTGTGATGATCATTTCTACTATCAGCCCGACGAGCTGCACGCCGAAGTCCTAAAGATTCTGGGCGGATTGCTGAATCATGCCACGCGCAACGCTCAGGGCGATATTCCGCTCGACGATATCGCGACTGTGGAAGAACTCGATCATCTGGATTTCCCTCGTCTGGAAAAACAGATGAAAGAAAGTCTGCAGGCCATGGAAATCATCCGTACCTTCTACCGCGACGGGACACTATCGGAAGACGCCCTCCAGGCACTCCGACTCATCCGGCTCGAAGAATAGAACCCTGCGCAAGAAGCGCCTTTCGTCGTGAAGGCTTCAAGCCTGCCGAATCATTGACTTATCTACCTCTGTGTTTATGATTCTTCCATGGATGCATCGACTGCAATGAAACTGGTCTTTGGGCTGCTGGGTGGGCTGGCCTTGTTTATTTATGGAATGCGCTGCATGAGCGATGGGCTTTCGGCGACCGTCGGCGAGGGCATCCGCGGAATCATCTCGCGAGCCACACGCAACCGTGCCGCCGGCGTCGGGCTGGGCAGTATGATCGGGTTTATGATCCAAAGCAGCGCGTCGGTGGTTCTCTTCATCGGTTTTATCAATGCCGGACTCATGACCCTTGGTCAATCTATTGCGCCCATGCTCGGAGCCAATATTGGCACCACTCTTTCGATCCAACTGATTTCCTTCAAGCTCGCTGATTATTGTCTGGCGGGCGTATTCATTGGATTGATGATGCATCTGATTGCCCATCAATCCCGGATCAAAAACTGCGGACTGGCCTTGCTGGGCTTTGGATTGCTCTTTCTCGGCATGACGATCATGGGCGATGCCATTCGCCCTCACCGCGAACTGCTTGAACCCTGGCTGGCGGGCATGAATGGAGGCACCCCCTCTGGACTGCTGGCCGGCACCCTTACCGCCGCGCTGATCACGGGAGTGATCCAAAGCAGCGGCGCCGTAATCGCCATGGGTTTTGCGCTGATTTCCGCCGGAGCCATCACTGACCTGCAAGGCATCTATCCCATCATCATCGGCGCGAACATCGGGACCTGTGTAACCGGACTTCTCGGCAGCATCGGAACCACCATTGAAGCGCGGCGTATGGCCATCGCCCATCTGGTCTTTAATCTCATCAGCACCGCGATGGCTATCGCTGCCGCCCCCCTCTTCTACCAATACATACCCATGACTTCCGGCGACATCATCCATCAGGCGGCCAATGCCAACACCCTCAAAATGGTGTTTAGCGTATTGATCTTCCTTCCACTGGCACCCGTCTTTGAAAAAATCATTGTATACATCACGCCCTCCAAGGCCCAACAACCCGAGGCGAGCTTCCTGGACAACACGCTACTCAACCGCCCGGAACTAGCCATCTTTGCATGCCTGCGCGAACTGCAACGCACCACACGAATCTGCGCCCAGAGCCTGCACCTCGCGGCCGAAGAATTTATCCAGCACAACCCCAAACGCGCCAAGCTCATTAAGGTGAATGAACACAGCGTAAACACGATCAAAGCCGCCATGCGGGACTATCTGGCCAAGCTGACCCGCCACTACCTCTCAAAACGGCAGGCCATCCTGATTGGGCACATCGACCGATGCATGTCCGACCTCGAACGCGTCGGCGATCATATTGAAAATCTTTCCGACATCGCACAGCGGCAACGCGACATTCCAACCGCACGCTTCAGTCCAGAGATCATTGAAGAGTGGTTGTCTGTTCATCGTGCGGTTGAAAAGCTTCTGGAAAAGGTGATCGAATCACTCGACCCCGAGACCGCCAACTTTCAGGAGATTGCCAAAGAAATTATTGAACTGCGCGAAGAATACAGCCAAACCGCCATCGGGGTACGAAAGACACACTTCCACCGGCTGGAACAAAAGGCCATTACGCCCATCGCCGGGCTGCTGTTCAACGACTATCTCTCCAACTTCTGGCGAATCAGCAAGCATATCAAAAGCATTGCCCTTGCCGAACAACAGCCCCAGTTTTGGTTGAAACGCGAAAAACTATCAAAGGTCATGTCCACCGAAGCCCCCGGCTATCCAGTGCCCGAAAACATTAATCCCAACGACTATCTCGACAAGCTTCAGTCCGACGATTATCGCTAAACCTAAAAACGGAAATAAACTAAAGCTCCTCCACCAAGTGCGATAGCATCATCATGGTTGGACTTAGATTGGCCCACACCACCAGACATGCGGATCCGCAACCGCCGGCGTATCTATTGGTCTATCCATTTGCCGTGCAATTGTGTGGATATTTGAACTCAGTTCCGATAATGATATCCGCTATTTAATCGGAGGCATACTTTGAAGAATTTTAAACTGATACGCAGCGAAGAAATCAAGGAACTCAACACACAGGCCAAGATCTACCGCCACATCCCGACGGGTGCGGAGATTCTTTCGATGGAGAACAACGACGAAAACAAGTGCTTCGGCATCGCATTCCGCACCCCCCCATCGGATTCCACCGGCGTGGCGCATATCCTTGAACACACGGTGCTGTGCGGCTCGCGGAAATACCCCGTAAAGGACCCGTTTGTTCAATTGCTGAAGGGATCGCTTCAGACTTTCCTGAATGCGTTTACCTATCCGGACAAGACCTGCTATCCGGTCGCCAGCCAGAATCTGAAGGATTTTCACAATCTGGTGGATGTCTATCTCGATGCCGTCTTCCACCCGCGCATCACCCGCGACTTTTTCATGCAGGAGGGTTGGCACTACGAGTTGGAATCGGCCGGGAGCGAGCTCTCCTACAAGGGCGTGGTGTATAACGAAATGAAAGGCGTCTATTCCTCGCCGGACTCGATGTTGATGGAAACATCGCAGCAGTCGCTCTTTCCCGACACCACCTACGGCCTTGATTCCGGCGGTGCACCGGAGCATATCCCCGACCTGACCTACGAGCAGTTCAAGGCGTTCCACGATTCCTACTACCACCCCTCCAATGCCCGGATCTTTTTCTATGGCGACGACCCGGTGGAAGAACGGTTTAAGCTCCTTGAAGAATATTTAAAGGATTACAACCCGATCGACCCCAAATCCAATATCGATCTTCAGAACCCATTACCGAAACCGATTCGTATTGAAAAACCATATGCGGTTTCCGCCGACGATAAAAATCCGAAACCGATGTTTACAGTCAACTGGCTCCTGCCCTCCCCAACCGATGCGGAACGGGTTTTTGCGCTATCGCTGCTGGATCATATCCTGCTAGGCACCCCGGCCTCGCCCCTGCGCAAGGCATTGATCGAATCCGGCTTGGGTGAGGATATCACCGGCGGCGGAATTGAAACACACATGATCCAGATGATGTACTCGATCGGCCTCAAGGGCGTGGATGATGAAAACCTTGAAAAAGCCGAAGCACTGGTGCTCCGAACCATGGAAGAGTTAGCCACGAACGGAATTGCACGCGACGATATTGATGCCGCTCTCAATACCTTCGAGTTTGAGCTGCGCGAAAACAACAGCGGCGGATTCCCGCGCGGACTTTCGCTCATGCTCAAGGCGCTCAACGCATGGATCTACGATACCGACCCGCTGGAGCTGATCGCGTTTGAAGAACCGCTGCAAAAAATAAAGCAGAATGCCGCGGCAAGCGGTTATTTCGAGCAGATCATCAAGGCTTGTTTTATCGACAACACTCATCGCTCAACCGTGGTCCTTGTTCCGGATAGCGAATATGCCTCCCGGATTGAAGCCGAAGAAAAAGAACGACTGGCCTCCGCCAAAAAGACCATGAGCGAAACCCAGCTGAACGAAGTGGTTGAAAACACCCAGCGCCTTCTAACACTGCAAGCCACTCCCGACAGCCCGGAAGCCCTCGCCACCATTCCGCTGCTGCATCGCGATGATCTCGACCAGAATATCCGAAAGGTCGGTCGCGGCGAAAAACGCTTGCACGGCGCCACCGTATTGACACACAACCTCTTTACCAACGGCATCCTTTATCTGGATATCGGCTTCAACCTGCACGGCCTCGAGCAATCGGAAATTCCCTATGTATCCCTGCTCGGAAGCGTACTGCTGGAAATGGGCACCCGAGAAGAAGACTATGTTTCGCTATCACAGCGCATCGCGAAGAAAACCGGCGGCATCTACGGAACGCCGTTCCTCTCCGCGCTGGAAGATTCCTCGACCGGCGTAACCCGCTTTTTTCTGCGCAGCAAATGCATGGCCGATCAAACCACCGACCTACTCAACATCTTGACGGATGTTCTCCTGAAACCCAACTTTAACAACAAGGAGCGCTTCAGGCAGATTGTGCTGGAACATAAATCGGAAATGGAGACCGCCATCGTCCCCCGGGGCCATTCCGCCGTGATGACCCGCCTCAAGGCTCACTACAACGAGGCGCACTGGGTCAGTGAGAAGATGGGTGGCGTGGATGCGCTGTTTTTCATCCGCAAACTGGCCGGGGAAATCGAAAATAACTGGCCGACCGTCCAGCAAAAACTGGAAAAACTCTTCCGACTGCTATTGGAACGCGAACAACTGGTCATCAACGTCACGGTCGATCCCGCTGCCCTCCCCGGCGTTCTTCAATCACTTGAAGGCTTTCTTGAGCACATCCCGAGCACAGACGGCTTTGCGTTCAAGAAATGGAAGCCGGGGGAACTCCCGGCCTCGGAAGCACTGACGGCTCCTTCGCAGGTAAACTATGTGGGTTGCGGTGCAAACCTGTTTGATGCGGGATACACGATGCACGGCTCCGCGCTCGTCATTACCCGCTACCTGCAAACGGCATGGTTATGGGAAAAGATCCGCGTACAGGGCGGTGCCTATGGCGGCATGTGCTCGTTTGATCAGCGCTCCGGCACCTTTGTATTTGCATCGTATCGCGATCCCAACCTCGAAAGCTCGCTAAAAACCTACAAGGCCACCGGCGACTACCTAAAAAACCTGAAATTGAGCAACGACGAACTGACCCGCGCACTCATCGGTGCCATTGGCCAGCTTGATGCCTATCAGCTGCCGGATGCCAAGGGATACTCCAGCTGCATGCGCTACCTGATCGACTACACCGACGAGAAGCGACAGCAACTGCGCGATGAAGTTCTTTCCACCACCCAAAAGGACTTTAATGTGTTCGGAGAGGTACTGAACAAAGCATTTGAAAACTCCGCGGTATCCGTGCTCTGTTCCCCGGAAACGGCCAGCAATGCCGGACTGGAAACCATCACCAAGGTTTTGTAGGAAAATGATTACTATAG
>CAZWZW010000191.1:0-6316 GCA_964639125.1 uncultured Verrucomicrobiota bacterium | reverse complement strand
AGGCGCAGCTTGTTCGCTCGTACAAAGCACTCTATCATTTAACTACTGCGTATACATCGCCAGCGGTCTCGGGTAAAGACTCCTGTAAGAACGACTCCACACGGGGTGGAAAGAAAATATCGATACCGCCGACACTGCTGGTTTCCTCCATCGGGCAGATCGACGACGTCAAAAAGGCCGTCACCATGCCGCTGAAGGATGCCGGCGACCTGATTTATGTGATCGGCGAAACCAAGGACGAGCTCGGGGCATCGGCCTACTACCGCCTGCTGGCGGAAGAGCAGGGCGCTCCGACGAACTATGGCGGTACGGTTCCAGCCGTCGATGCCGACAAAGCACTGGAAATCTACGCGGCGATGAACAAAGCCACCGCCGCCGGGCTGTTCAAGTCGGCTACGACACCGTCCAAAGGCGGCCTCGCCGTCTCGCTCGCGCTGACCGCCATCGGCGGACAGCTCGGTGCTTCTGTAGACTTGTCTTCCCTTGGGGAATTTGATGCAGCAACGCAGTTGTTCTCCGAGTCCAACAGCCGTTTCATCGTCTCCGCCGCACCCGAAAAGGCCACTGAACTAGAAAGCCTCTTCGCAGGCCTGCCGATTTCCAAAATTGGATCGGTTGTTGAGGAAAAGAAGCTCAGCATTAAGGGTGCAGTCAAAATTTCTCTTGAAGATTTGGTTCGGCCTTTCAAAGCAACCCTTCAAGGAGTATAGGTCGAATAGGTCCTATACGACCTATTCCTGCCCGAAAGGAAATCCCATGCACGGCGAAAACGATCCAATCCGGGCGCACGGAGGCTATCGGGAGCTGAAGTCGTTCCAGATGTCGGAGATCGTTTTTGATGCCACCGTAAAGTTTTGCGAGCGGTTCGTGGATCGATTTTCGCGCACGACCGACCAGATGGTGCAGGCCGCCCGATCCGGACGGCAAAACATTGCGGAGGGTTTCCAGGCCTCCGGCACTTCCTCCAAAACCGAACTCAAACTCGTGAGCGTTGCACGCGCAAGCCAGGAGGAACTTCTGCTCGACTATGAGGACTTTCTCCGGCAGCGGGAGTTGAAGAAATGGGAGAAAGATTCCAAGGAAGCCCTCTTTGTTCGGAAGCTCTCCAAGGAAAAGGATAGGTCATATTCGACCTATAAGACCTATCTAGAATCCCGCCCCGCCGAAACCTGCGCCAACATCATTATCTGCCTGATCCACCAGACCAACTATCTGCTCGATCAGCAGCTCAAGGCACTCGAAAGTGATTTCCTCGAAGAGGGTGGATTTACGGAACGGCTCTACCATAGCCGGAGGAGGAGTCGGGGTGGATGATTTCTGCTTAGAGGCCGAGGTTGAAACGCAGGGCATTCCGGTCGGGGTGCTTTCGCTTTTGTCGCTGCCGCCGGAGCGGTTCGCGAAAAACTATTTTTATGCGGGAACCACTGATCTGGTGCATTGCCTTCAATTGGAGTTCGAATACGCCGATGTCCGCATTCCAATCACGCACACCAAGCCGCTGGTCGAGTGCGGCAAAGAAAAGGTGCGGCGTGATAGGGCTGCGGAGGAGAAGCTATTGAAGCTGCTGGATCTCCATCACTTGGAAAAACTGACTCAGGTCTACCACTGGATCGATGCGTCCGACCCGCGTAGCACCTGGAAGACCTGCGCATCGGAACAGGAGTGGCTGAGGTTCGTGGAACTGATGCCGTCTCTACTGGAGCCGCAAGGCTGGAAGGTTCAGGTGGATAGCTCGTTCGAGCTGTCGGTTCATTCGCCGGAAGCCTGGTATATCGATCTGGACGAGGGTTCGGGCGGCAACTTCGAGGCACGTGTCGGGTTCGAGCTTTCGAACCAGCGCATCAACATCCTTCCTTATCTACTGGAACAACTGCGCGGCGGAAAACCACCGGAATATTTGCTGCTCGATGACGGGCGGCGGGTGTCGATCCCGCGCGAGCGGATCGACTTGCTGACGGCGTCGCTGTTGGAACTGCTCGATAAGGATGCGCTGAAAGCGGACGGTGAAGCGGTCGAGATTCCGTGGGTGCGCGCGATGGAGCTGGTACGGCTGCGGGACATGGAGGATTTCGAATCGGAGTTGCCGGACGTGCTGAAGGCCAAGGCGGAGCGGTTGGCGCTGGTGGCGGATGCCCCGAAGGTGCGTAAGCCGCGGGCGCTGAAAGCCGACCTGCGCGATTACCAGCGCCAGGGGCTCAACTGGTTGCAACTGCTGCGCGAGGCCGGATTCGGCGCGGTGCTTGCCGACGACATGGGGCTGGGTAAAACCGTCCAGGCCTTGGCGCATATTCTCGTTGAAAAGGGCGCGGGACGAATGGCCGCGCCGTGTCTGATCGTGGCACCGACAAGCGTACTCTACAACTGGGAGGCGGAGGCAAAGAAGTTCGCTCCTTCGCTCAGCGTTCACGTTTCACATGGCTCTGGGCGGACTGCCCACTTCGAGGATTTTCCGAACTATGATTTGATCGTCACTTCCTATCCCTTGCTCGCGCGCGACGGCGAGGAACTGCTGAAACACCGCTTCCATTTTTTGATCCTCGACGAGGCGCAGTTTATCCGCAACCACAAGACCATTGCCGCACGCATTGTCCGCCTGTTCGACGCGCACCAGCGCATTGCCCTGACGGGTACGCCGTTGGAAAACAACCTCGATGAACTCTGGTCGCTCTTCTCGTTCGTGATGCCTGGACTGCTCGGTACGCACGGCGTCTTCCGTAAATATTTCAGGTGGCCGATCGAAAAGACCGCAAACCCCACCGTGCGCCGTGTTCTGGCGCGGCGAATTGCTCCGTTCGTGCTGCGCCGTACCAAGGACGAGGTGGTGCGGGAGCTTCCACCGAAGACCGAGATGGTGCAGCGGGTCGAACTGACTCAGAAGCAAAAAGAGCTTTATGAAACCGTTCGCGCGGCTTCGGAAGACCGCGTGCGCGAGGTGGTGAAACACAAGGGGCTGGCGCGCTCGCACATTATTGTGCTTGATGCGCTGCTGAAGATGCGGCAGGTCTGCTGCCATCCGCAACTGCTCAAGTTGGCCGCCGCGCGGGAGCTTCATGAGTCGGCCAAGCTGGAGGCGCTGGATGAGATGCTGCACGAAATGGTTCCCGAAGGGCGGCGTATCCTGCTCTTTTCGCAGTTTACCAGCATGCTCAAGCTGATCGAAACCCTGCTGAAGGAGCGGGGCGTGGACTTTGTGAAGATCACGGGCAATACGAAGGATCGCAAAACACCCGTCGCCGATTTTCAGGCGGGCAAGGTGCCCGTCTTCCTGATCAGCCTCAAGGCAGGCGGCACAGGGCTGAACCTGACGGCCGCCGACACCGTGATCCACTTCGACCCGTGGTGGAATCCGGCGGCCGAAAGCCAGGCGACCGACCGCGCCTACCGCATCGGGCAGGACAAACCGGTGTTTGTCTATAAGTTCATCGCCTCGGGCACCGTCGAGGAAACCATCCTGGAGATGCAGGAAAGGAAAAAAGGTTTGATCGAAGGTCTGCTCGGCGACCAAAAGGAAGCCCTCGCCAAATGGGGCGAGGCCGACCTCGACAACCTGTTTAAACCGTTGGAAATGGAATAGAAGATGATATGGAAAATTTGACTTTGGAAACGGCGTTGCAATGTTTGCGGGATATCGAGTTCGGCATGGGCGAAGACGCCTTGCAGGTGGTTCGTGACCAATGGGAAGAGGCTCTGCCAAACCTACTGCACGAAATCGAAAGCGCGAAGGTCGTTGAGCGGGAGGATGAACTCTACGATATTTCGCTTTTCCATGTGGCGGTTGCCCTGTGCGCCGAACAGCGGGAAGTCCGGGCGTTCCCGGCGCTGTGCCGGAGGGTGGAACAGATTGGCGACCAACGCATTCCGTACGGTTTCTGCGGCTTCCGCCTGCCCGCCGCAGTGGCTGCTTGCGGAGGCCATGACGTGGAGGCGCTGCGGGCTCTTTTCGATGATGCTGAGCTTTCCGCGAAGGCGCGGGAATACGCGTTCGTGGCGTTGGTGCACCTTTCCCGGGATGGGGCGTGGCCGCTCGATGGTTTCGAGGAGTGGTTTGCCGGTGTTCTCCGTACCCGGTTGGGCGACCTGCCGCAGGAACTGGCGGTTGCTCTGTTGGTCGATGGCGCGAGGCTGCTTCCGGAACCGGCGGGCGAAGCCGCCGAATCTTATTTTGCGGACAACGTTGTGGAAGATGAAAACATCGAATGGTTCCGCGATGTCTGGGAGGGGCGGGACAAGCCCGAGTATGATATCAGTTGGAAGCTGATGCCGTTCGAATCCGCCGCCGATGAACTGGAACTGTTGCTCGATGCAAACGAGATCGCTGACGAGGCGGCTGGTGCATATGATCGGATATCATTGTTGCTGGGCTTTCCGGAGCAATTGCTTGAAATTCTGGATGACGATGCGGGGACCGAGCCTGTTGAGCTGGATTCGGTCGGACGCAACGACCGCTGCCCGTGCGGCAGCGGCAAGAAGTTCAAGAAATGCTGCATGGGCAAGGATTTCGTGCAGGCCGCGGCGAGCCGCGTCAGTTATCAGGGAACGCCCATCCGGGCGGAACACCGCTACGCGAGCGATTTGATGGAGGCGGGCTACCTGCACGCCGAGGAGGGGGATGTCCCCGCCCAATTGGCTGCTTGGATCAGCTTTGTGGTGGAGCTGAAGAAGCTGGTTCCCGAGTCCATTACGGATCCCATAGCGGTCGAGCGCAAGGGATTCTTCCTCGGTACGGCGGCGCTGGACGACTGGATCCGGGATTTCTGCGCGTTGATTATTCATCTGTTCCTCGAAAAGGAATCGGACCTCCTGTTTGCCGTGGATGTCGCTGAGTGCTTGGTTGGTCGCTTTTCCAAAGTGCCGACGGAGCTTCGGTGCCGGATGTTGGAGGTTCGCGGCGTGCTCCGCTACGTTTCCCATGGGAGCAAGGCGGATGCCGGCCTGGCTGATTTGCGCAACGCCTTGGCGTTGCTGCCGGACGATCCGGAAATCCGTTGTTTTCTGGCGCAGTTCCTCGTGGTTCGCGACGGGCGGGGTGTGGAGCAGGCCAAAGAGGTGCTACGCGAAGGGTTGATGCTGAAGGAGCATCCTTCGATGTCGGGAATGCTTGCGAATATTGAGCGCGATTATCCCGCAGGGGAAGAGGTGGGGAATGTCGAAGAAACGATGGAGTAATGGGCACTATTGCGGAATCTGCGGGTGCGTTAAACCCAATGAACAGTTTTCTGGCAAGGGGCACCGGAACCACATCTGCAAGGTCTGCCAAAAGATGCCGAAGGCCAAGCGGCAGGAAATCCGCGACCAAGGTTTTGTGTGGTCGGTGATGGATCAAAGGAATATTTCGAAAGGGAATATGGCCACTCTGCAAAGAATTGCAACCGAATATGATACTGAATTGGGGGAGCAGGGGGCGGCTCTTGTGGAAATGGCGAAGGTGAAGCCGCATAGAAAGAAACGGATCAGGTGGCTCCATGAAAACCGCCGCCCATTATTAGTTGAGTTGGTTCGCCTGGGCCTGATCGAAGCCTACGAGTCGGACACATTTGGAGTTGCTGTAAAATGAACGAAAACGACGACCAGTTAGGATTCGATTTTTCGGCGGACAGCCTGCTTGAATTTCCCGTTGTCCAGGAGGAAAAGGGCTGGAACGCCTTCGAATCGGATCAGCAGAAAGCCATCCAGATGCTCGAAGAACGGTTTGGTATTGCGTTGAACAAACGGGTGCTCTTGCGCCTGATCGGATGGCCGGAGGAATTCGAGGGAAAGCTGATGCTCGAAGATCTGCTGCATCCGACCGGCCGCGAAAAAACCGTGCGCCTGCGCCTCGGCAAGCTTACGTTCGACAATACCGATATCGACTTTTGCCGGACACTGGATTAGTCTGGTGACGACCTCAAAGGCGCAGAGAAGGGCGTCCTTTGCTTTTGTGTTTTTGCGGGTGGAAAAGCACTCCGGCAGAACAGGGTGACTATTCGTTGAAAGAGCCGCACCGAATCGCCCGCGCAGGCGTCCGCTTGTGCCTACGTTCGTGATTGTAATAATTGGGGTTGTCCGCTGAATCAGTGGGGGGTTAGCGGGTTCACGATATGGAGGGTCAGCGGCCTCGCTGACCTTCGGAGAATCGGCCGGCGGGGCTGGATTCCCATTCGTGCGAAGGTCGACGAGGCCGTCGCCCCTCCATTTGATCCGTGTAATGCCATGTACCGGCCATACTGCCAAAGCTTCGAAAGCCAGTGAACAACGGCTTTTGACGGGGCGTGAAAGCGCAGATTATATAGAGCCTGTCCCGCTTGAGAAAGAGTCCTGTTTGCAGGGCTGAATTGAA
>CAZWZW010000190.1:0-6335 GCA_964639125.1 uncultured Verrucomicrobiota bacterium | reverse complement strand
CCAGTGAGCCTACAAAGTTCAGAAAAACAGCTTAAGTTAGTGCCATTCGGGTCAGGGGCCGTATTTTCAGTTTAAGACGAATGGCTCTGAGATCCGTTCGAGCCGGCGACCGCTTATAGTTTGGATTGCTACGCCCCGATTCATTTCCTGTGACGATCTTTGCTGGCACACTTAGGCTCGTTTTTTTTTTAACCACTCGCTGCGCTAGAGGACACTGAGAGCACAGAGCTTACATCGCTAAAATTTCGAGCTATAAGCTGATCATTGAAACACGTAAGATTGGCTCAGTGCTCTCTGTGTCCTTTATTATGCCCTTTATAGCTAGCGTAAATTAACACAGACAAATATATGTAGAAGGATATGCTTTTTAAGGAGGAGTGGTCGGCTCCGATTTACTGCTTTTCCCATAGAACTTGACGCTGATAGGTTTCGCGCTCGTACATGTTATCAATGACATCATTGATGGGAGACAGCTTCACGTTACCGATCTCGATCTCTTTGGCCTCAGAATCCCAGCTTAGCTTGGCATTTTTCGGCAGGGCAATTTCCTGTTTGTTCTTGTTCATGGTTCCCAGCAGCAACGGCCCCTGATACACCTTTTGATAACCCTCCACCGTGTGGATGTTGTGGGTATCAGCCCAATAAGGCTCCTGCTCGAACGAGTACTGCAGCGTGTCGCCCGCTTTCAGCGTATCGTCTACGACGACAAAGCCCTCTTTTTCGGTGGATTCCACGCTTTTACCGTTAAGCGCAACGGCCGTTTTTCCAGCCCAGGAGGGCTTAAAAAAGGATAACGCGGTTCCGGCGCCCGGTGCTTTTTCCACTTTTACCGTTACGGCCCCGTCGTATGGGTACGCGGTGGAAATGTGCAGCGTGCCGCCCTTAAAGGCAACGGTGGCGTCGTTAAAGAACGGGAGCATGAGGGTGTTGCCGGACTGCACAAAGCTGTATTCCGCAGCTTTGACCAACCCTTCCGAGCCGCGCATCGAACAGCACCACCAGGCTTCAGCAATTTTCAGGTGAAGGTTTGCATCTTCACTGCCGAGACAATCATCACAGCCGAATCCGCCATTTGCACGTTGTCCGTGCCCCATTCCATTGAAGTAGATTTTGTGCGCCTCTTCCAGAAAGCGGGTGTTGCCGGTTGCTTGCCAGAGTTGCACGCCCGCCATAAACGCGTCGATAAAGGCGCAGGGTTCGGTATGGGTCGGGCGCCCGAACCAGTTGTAGTTCTTATGGCTTTCGGTTGAGCCTTCGCGAACATACAGATCGAAGCGTTTTCCGGTTTCGACAATCAGTTCGGGGTTGTCGGTCATTTCCGCATAGCGAAGGAGGCCGCGCAATGCGGTCAGCGTGGCATGGGTCTGCGCTTCAATGGCGACGAGATCCACCTCTAGAAAGCGGGCAACCATCTCATCGATAATGGGGTAAACGTCTTTGCGGTTAAGGACCTCAGCGGCTTGAATGACACCGTCCATAAAAATGAAGTCGCAACCGACATCGGTGGAAAGCCGCCAGACGCCCTCCAATCCGGCAACCTCGCCGGAATAGCTGCCCTTCCCTTTTGCGCGTGTGGCCGGGTCGATGGGGTAGACCTTGTGTTTTCCTTTGGTCGGAAGGACCAGGTTATCGACGATATTTTCAATCATCTTTTTGACCTCGGGGTCTTTACGATCCAGATACAGCTCACACAACCCGCGCAAAAGCCAGCCATGCCCGGAAAGCTGCTGCTCATCACATTTCGGGAAAAAATTATCACCGAAATAACCCAGCTCATTCATCCGGCCGGGCACCAGCTTCATCGTTTTAGGCAGGAATTTGGCATCGCGTTCACCGGCTTGTTGTAACATCGCCAGCGACAGAATGGTGCGCCCTTCCATATCGCCTGGCCAATTGTAATTGGGGTCACGAAGGCAACCCTTGTCCTCGATGGGCTGAAAGCGCTCGCTCTCCAACCGGTCAAAGTTCCGCTGAATCCGCTTCTGCAGATCGCCCTCGATCTGGATATTATCAAGCCCGATCGTGCTGCGCTCACTTGCCGAACCGGCCAAAGCCGATGTCATCATGCCACAGCAGAACAGCGCAGCGGTTAATTTATTCAGTGCTGATTTCTTCATAGTTATTTCTCCTTTTTTATTTCAGGCGGGCTTCGACGCCGGGTATATATTCTTCCGGTGGCGCGGGTAGGTTCGGATAATAGGCGCTGAGTTTCTTTCTGAGCGTATCCTGTAATCGCTCCGCCAGTTCGGGGCGCTCGGCAATCACGTTTTTACGCTCTTCGATATCGCTCGCGATGTGATACATCTCATCCTCGTCGCCCGTAAAAAACAGGATGTATTTCATCTGGGTTGCGGTGTCAAAAAGCGTGGCATTCGCCCGTTGCCCCCAGTGCGGTCGGTTCTCCGGAAAATACCAAACGAGCTGTCGTTTTACGTCCAAGGACTGCCCCTTAAACGTGGGCATCAGCGAGATGCCGTCGGTTGAATAATCCGTGGGCAATTCCGCGCCAGCCACCTCTAGCACCGTGTTGAAAATATCCGCCAGGTAGACCGTCCCGTGATACTCCGATCCAGGCTTAATCTTGCCCGCCCAAACGGCAATCGCCGGAACGCGAAGGCCCGCTTCGTAAGTGGAATTCTTACCTCCGTTCAGTGGCGCGCATGGCACGTCGTTGGTCGTGGGGCCATTATCCGATAGAAACAAAAACAGCGTGTTGTCGTATTCACCGATCTCTTTGAGTTTGGCGACCACTCGACCGACGGCCGTATCCATCGATTCTATCATGGCGGCATATTTCGGATTGGTTTCGCTCGACACCAGTTTCCGGCCGGTTTTCGGATCCAGCCGATGTGTCGATTTCAGCCCCAGTTGGTTGATCTTTTGCTGATATTTTTCGACCAGCTCCGGCTTGCCCTCTTTTCTACCGCGCTCCGCATTGTGCACTTGGTAAAAGTAAAAGTTCAGGAAGAAGGGCTTTTCCGGATCGCGTTGTTCGATCAACTGCAAGGTTTCCTCCGTCAACCGATCGGTCAGATATTCGCCCTCTTCGCCGGAACGCAGGCTGTTGAATTTCACGCTGTCCGGCGGAACAGGATCAGTGCCGGCTTGTATAAAGTTGTACGGCCAGAAAAAGGTGCCGGGTTCATGCGCCATCGAGCCGCCGATATTGCGGTCGAAGCCCAACTGATGTGGCAAGGTGCCATCCGAATTTTGCCCGAGGTGCCATTTCCCGATGTGCCAGGTTTGATAGCCGCGCTCTTTGAGGTAGCCCGGCAGGATGGTTTTAGTATCGGATGGCAGAAGATGCGTAAACGTCCACATCCCCAGTTCCAGCGGATTGCGCCCTGTCATCAGCGTAGCGCGCGCGGGCGAACAGATCGGGGCGGAGGTGTACATCTGCGTGTAATGTATGCCCTCAGCGCAGAGCTGATCCACATTCGGCGTTTCGTACAATTTGGCACCGTAGCAGCCCAGATCTTTCCAGCCCATATCATCAACCAGAAACACGACGACATTCGGTTTGCCGCCCGACGTTTTCGGTAAGGTCTTCGCTTGCTGCGCCAGCCCTAACTGAGCGATGCACAGGCTACAAAATATTGTCATTAACTTTCTCATCATGACTTTCTTTTGCTTACTTTTTTACCTTTTTCGGTTCGTTCGGCAGCTTTCTGGCGTCCTTGGATTGAGCTTTAGGGTATTCCGTCAAATAATCCTGCATGCGCCCACGCATCTTGCGCAACACAGACGCGTATTCGGGGTGGTTGGCCAGATTGGTGAATTCCGTCGGGTCTTTTTCCAGATCAAACAGCACTTCATAGGGGCCACCCTCCTCCTCGTAATAATTTGCGTACTTGTAGCGTTCGCTGCGCACAGAGTGCCAATCGTTAAACCGAATGAACATGTGCTCGGTAAAGACGTCCTGACGCCAGTCAGCAGGAACCTCGCCTTCCATCAATGGCCGAAGGGAGTGGCCCTGATAGACATCAGGAATGTCCACACCGGCCCAGTCGACAAAGGTCGCGGGCAAATCGACATTGTTGACCAACTCTGGGACCACGCGACCGCGTTGGTCTTCAGGCAGTCTGGGGTCGTAAACAATCAGCGGAATACGCAGGGACTGTTCGTAATGATTCCATTTGCCCGCCGTTCCGCGATCGCCCCGCATAAAGCCATTATCGGCCGAATAGACGATGATCGTGTTTTGATCGAGGCCCTTTGCCTCCAACACCTTGAGCACTCGCTCGATGGCATTATCAATCCCGGTAATCATCCGGTAGTAGGCGCGCATGTTGGTCTGATATTTCTCAGGCGTGTCCCAGCGCCAGAAAAAGCGTTCCCGCAACAGTTCATCCGCATCCTGCAGGAACTCCGGCATCGCCTTAAAGTATTTTTCATCTCCAAGTTCTGGTGCCGGGATTTCCACATCTTCGTAGAGCCCGTCGGCCGATTCCGGCCACTGGAAATGAAATCCCGGACGGTGATCGTTGTCCTCAGCGTGAGTCGCGTTAAAACTCACCGACATACAAAAGGGTTTCCCTACCGGGGTTGATTGGATGAACTTAATGGCGGCATCCGCACAGAGATCGGTTTCATGACGCAGACTCCCATCCTTCTGTTTCTTCAGGTAGGGGTTCCGGCCGATATGCTTGATGAAATTAAACTTCCGGCTCAGTCCTTTTTTCTCAAAACTCATCCCGTACTTCCCGGCAAAGCCAATGCGATAGCCCGCGCCCTTGAGCATCATCGGGTAACTGGTGGAGATATATTCTGCCGCAACAGGTGGCTCCCCAAAATTAAAGCCGTGCGTGCGTTGCGTCAGTCCGGAGAACAGCGTGGCCCGGCTGGCAGCGCAGATTGGCACCTCGCAAAACGTATTCTCAAAGCGCACGCCCTGCCCCGCCAACCGGTCCAGCGTCGGGGTTTGGATAATGGTGTTGCCCGCGCATCCCAGCGTGTCGTCCCGTTGGTCGTCCGCCAGGAAGAAGATAATGTTGGGCTGTTGCGCCGCCTGCACATAGCCGGTGAGCAGCAGGCCAAATAGTATGAGTTGAAATTTCTTTATCATAAATACCTCTATCGGTTTTTAGTTCTGACGAATGTTAGTCTCACTCGTCCCCTATCCATTTTATAGGGGACAATACACTAGTTTCCTTGCGAGCTGAGAAGCGCGTCGACGTCGAGCACCGTGCTTGCGCCCGCCGGGACGGCTAGTTCAACCGTCTTTTCGCGGTAACGAACGATACAAGGACGACCCAATTTGGAACGCAGGCTGGCCGAGGTGAGGGTTCCATTCTCCCACGTCATATCCACTTCAAATCCGCCTCTTGCGCACAGCCCTTTGACGGAGCCATCCGCCCATGCTTTGGGCAGCGCGGGGAGTAGTTCGATTTCCCCCGCATGGGACTGCAGGAGCATTTCCGCCATTCCGGCGGTTCCACCAAAGTTGCCGTCGATTTGGAAAGGTGGGTGATCGTCGAACAGATTGTTGTGCGTGGATTTTCTGAGTAGCATGACAATGTTATCATGGGCCTTCTCCGCATCCATAAACCGTGCCCAGAAATTGATGATCCAAGCCCGGCTCCAACCGGTATGACCGCCTCCAGTCGCGAGTCGGCGGTCGATGGTTTTCCGTGCCGCAGCGATCATTTCAGGATGCTCGCGGAAGGTATACTGGTTACCTGGATGGAGCCCATACAGGTGGGAGATATGACGGTGACCCGGCTCTTCTTCCTCCAGCTCCTCAGTCCATTCCATAAGGCGTCCATCCGAACCGATCTTTGTCAGAGCCAACTGATCGAGCGATTTTTGAACCGACCGGGTAAAATCATCCTCGATCCCCAGCAACTGCGCCGCTTCCAGGGTATTGCTGAATACTTCCCAAATAATCTGTTGGTCCATGCTCGGGCCCATAGTCAAGTTGCAGAGTGTCTCTGTGCCCGGAGCAAAAAACCTATTCTCTGGGGAGGTGCTGGGGCCGGAAACCAGTTTCCCGGTTTTCGGATCTTCCACCAACCAATCCAGGAAGAACAGCGAGGCCTGTTTAAATACGGGATAGGCACGCTGCCTCAAGAATTCTTCATCCCCGGTGAACCGGTAATGCTCCATGAAGTGCTGCGCACACCAGGCACCACCGACGACGAACTGTCCATACTGCACCTTTCCATAAGGAACCGTGCCATGCCAGACGTCGGACGCGTGTCCCGCCAAGAATCCCCCGCAATCATACAAGTCGCGGGCGGTCTTCTGGCCCGAGGGAACCAGTCGCTCAATATAGACCATGACTGGCACGTGGCAGTCCGAGAGATAGACACCGTCCACCAGCTCGCAGCTTGAAC
>CAZWZW010000189.1:0-6479 GCA_964639125.1 uncultured Verrucomicrobiota bacterium | reverse complement strand
GCATCGGACGACAGCTCTCTGATCGCCACCCTTGCGGCCGTGGCCAATGGGGGCCGCGCGCCCATGAATCGAATGAACGCCGACCGTGTCCATGTAGTACGGGAAGCGGCTGGAGCAGCCGATCCCGCTGACAAACACAAACTTTTCCTTCGGGATGCCGAGTTGCGGCAACACGGTCTGCACCGCGTTCAGAACGGCATAGTCGCCACAGCCGGGACACCAGCGCACCT
The DNA here is from genome assembly GCA_964639125.1 of uncultured Verrucomicrobiota bacterium. Classification (GTDB taxonomy): domain Bacteria; phylum Verrucomicrobiota; class Kiritimatiellia; order Kiritimatiellales; family Pontiellaceae; genus Pontiella. The sequence goes on along the minus strand of CAZWZW010000189.1, from coordinate 6,249 downwards.
CGGAGGAGGAGACAAAATCCTTGCGGGTCAAATATTCTTTCAAGCCTTTCATGACAACATCCCCTTTAAAGGTATTCCTTGATTCCATCCACGAGTTCCGAGATTTGGAACATGCGCCCGTGGACCTTGCTGATCGACTTTACATCCACCAGGAATTCCGAACGAAGCACCAGCGAAAGCTGCCCCAGGTTCATCTCGGGCACCACAACATGCTCGTACTCTTTCATCAGTGCGCCGATATTTTTTGGCAACGGGTTGATATGCCGCAGATGCGCGTAGCCCACGGAGCAGCCCTCGTTGAGCAGGTGCTCGACCGCCATGGTGATGGCTCCGCGCGTACTGCCCCAGCCGATCACCAGCACCTTGCCGGATTTCGCCCCCAGCACCTCGGCCGAGGGGATCGAATTGGCGATGCGCCGCACTTTTTCGGCACGCAGTTCGCACATTTCCTGGTGGTTTTCGGCGTCGTAGCTCACGATTCCGGATTCCGTTTTTTCCAGCCCGCCGATACGGTGTTCGAAGCCCGGACGGCCGGGAACGGCCAACCGACGCGCCAGCGTTTTGGGATCGCGTTTGTAGGGCACGTAGTCCTCGCCCTGCTTGATCGGTTCGACGGAGAGATCCGGAATTTCAGTCACGGCCGGAATCTTCCAGGGCTCGGAACCGTTGGCCAGATAGGTATCCGTGAGCATCACCACCGGCGTACGGTATTTCAGGGCAATGCGCGCCGCCTCGATGGCGCACTCGAAACAATCGGACGGGGAATCCGCCGCGATGACCGCCACCGGCGATTCGCCATTGCGTCCATAGAGGGTCTGGAGCAGGTCGGCCTGCTCGGTCTTGGTCGGCAATCCGGTGCTCGGTCCACCGCGCTGCACATTGATCACCACCAGCGGAAGCTCGGTGATGACGGCCAGGCCGAGAGCCTCGGACTTGAGGCACAGGCCGGGGCCGCTGGTCGAGGTTACGCCCAAGGCCCCGGCAAAGGAGGCCCCGATGGCGACGCCGATGGCGGCAATCTCATCCTCGGCCTGCACGGTTTTGACATTGAAGTTCCGATGCTTGGAAAGCGTTTCCAGGATGGGGGTGGCGGGCGTGATCGGATAGCTGCCAAGCACGAGATCGCGCCAGCTGTTTTCCGAGGCGGCAATCAGCCCGAGGGCCGTCGCCTCGTTGCCGGTGATCTTGCGGTAGACACCGTCGGCAAGGATCCGCTTGTGCACGGTGTAGTGCGGCAGGCTGATATCCTTGTTTTCGCCCACGATGTAGCCGGTCTTCAGCGCCAGCGCGTTGGCATCGGCCATCAGGGGGATTTTTTCGCGCCACTTGGTTTCGATCCACTCCAGCGTGGTTTCGAGCGGGCGGGAGTAGACCCAGTAGGTGATGCCCAGCGCAAAGAAGTTTTTGCAGCGCGCGCGCAGGGCCGGCTTGAGCGGCATCTCCTTGAGGGCCTCCGCCGTCAGCGCATTGATATCCACCTTGAGCACGCAATATTCGTCGTCGAGGGCCGGATCATCAAGTGGATTGGTTTCGTACAGCGCCTTCTTGAGGTTGGCGGGTGTGAACGAACCGGTATTGATGATCAGCAGCCCTTTGGGTTCGAGCTCGCGCAGATTCACCTTCAGCGCGGCCGGGTTCATGACGACCAGCGCATCGGCCTTGTCGCCGGGCGTCATCACATGCGAGCACCCGAAATGCACCTGGAAGCCCGACACACCGGGCAACGAGCCCGCCGGGGCGCGGATTTCCGAGGGGAAGTCCGGAAAGGTCACGATCGCATCGCCAAGCATGGCGCTTGCATCCGCGAACAGTTCGCCTACCGTCTGCATACCGTCGCCCGAGTCTCCGGCAAACCGCACGACCACCGAATCTTTTTCTTCCAACTTGTTTTTCTTTTCCGCCATGTCTATTCCCCCGAAGTTCGCGATGCAATCAAACTGCTATCCGGAGGAAGGTTCATGACCTCCAGCGGCAGGTGTTCGCTGATGAACGCCATCAGCCCCCGAATCGAAAGGATGCCCGCAATCTTGCCGCCCCGCAGGATCGGCATATGCCGGAAGGGCTCGGAATGGAAAATTTCCAGGGCTTCCTGAACGGTTAGATCGGGGGTTCCCGTGAAAGGCTCCTTCGTCATGATGGTATCGATCGGCGTATCGCCGGGAAGGGTCGATCCGACAAACTCGTGCATCAGGTCGCCATTGCTCAGGATGCCGAGCAGCTTCCCCTTGGCATCGACCACCAGCACGCAGCCGATCTGGTTGTATTTCATTTCCTTGACTGCCTCGATGATTGCGGTTCCCGAGGGCACCACCGCCGCCTGCTGAAGATCAACCTTTCTGATCGGTTCCGACCAGAATATCTGCTTTTTTCTCGCTGCCATGGGGTTCTCCTTTTCGTGAGGTGTGACGATTGAGGCGTGATTCAGGTCACGTTTCAATCGGCACTCTTCAGACTCGCTTTGATAAATTCGCGATTGAGACGCGCGATGTTCTTCACGTCGATGCCCTTCGGACAGGCGACGGCGCACTCGTATTCGTTCGAGCAGTTGCCGAAGCCCAGTTCGTCCATCTTGTTCACCATGCCCTTGACGCGCTGCCGGCGCTCGGGGTGGCCCTGCGGAAGGAGAGCGTATTGCGAAACCTTGGCGGAAGTGAAGAGCATCGCCGCGCCGTTCGGGCAGGCCGCCACGCAGGCGCCGCAGCCAATGCATGCCGCGGCATCCATCGCCGCTTCGGCCAGCTCTTTCTTGATCGGGGTGGTCGCCGCTTCCGGCGCGTTGCCGGTCGGGACGGATATATAGCCACCCTCGCGGATGATGGCGTCGAGCCCGCTGCGGTCGACCACCAGATCCTTGATGACCGTGAAAGCGTGGGCCCGGAAGGGCTCAACCACGATCTGCTCGTTGTTCTTGAACTTGCGCATATGCAGCTGGCAGAGCGTGGTCTGCTCGTGCGAGCCATGTGTCTTTCCATTGACCAGTGCCCCGCAGCATCCGCAAATACCTTCGCGACAGTCGTCCTCGAACGCGACCGGTTCCTTGCCGGCGAGCGTCAGCCCCTCGTTCAGCACATCGAGCATTTCAAGAAATGAGGCATCGGTGTCGATGTCCTGCACCTGGTAGGTTTCGAAATGCCCCTCTTCGCCTTGGTTCTGGCGCCAGACCTTCAGTGATATATTGATTGTATTTGCCATGCTGTTTTCCCTTTTCTGCGGGGCAGGCGAAAATTGATTGTTATTCACATTCAATTACCTGCGATACTTAAAACCTAACACTTGAAACTTAACACCTACTTATACGACCTCTGCGTTAGTTCAACCTCTTCGAACGCAAGCTCTTCCTTGTGGAGCGCGGGCTCGTTTTCCAGACCTTGGAACTCCCACGCGGCAACGTAGGCAAATTCCTCGTCGTTGCGCAGGGCCTCGCCCTCGTCGGTCTGACTCTCCTCGCGGAAGTGGCCGCCGCACGATTCGGCACGGTGCAGCGCATCGCGCACCAGCAGTTCGGCAAACTCAAAAAAGTCGGCCACGCGGTTGGCTTTTTCGAGCGCCTGGTTCAGATCGTCGGCCGAGCCGGGCACATTGACGTTTTTCCAGAATTCCTCGCGCAGCTGCGGAATCTTTTCCAGCGCCTCCTTCAAGCCAGCCTCGGTGCGGGCCATGCCGCAGTTGTTCCAGAGCAAGTGGCCGAGCTCCTTATGGAAGTCGTCGACCGTGCGCGTGCCGTTGACCGCCAGCAGGCGGTCGAGTTTGTCCTGCGCGGTTTTCTCCGCTTCGGCGAAGGCGCCGTGGTCGGTGCCAACCTTTGGAAGCGTGGCCTTGGCGAGATAGTCGTTGATCGTGCTCGGCAACACGAAGTAGCCGTCGGCCAGCCCCTGCATGAGGGCGGAGGCACCGAGACGGTTGGCCCCGTGGTCGGAAAAGTTGCATTCGCCGAGGGCGTAGAGGCCGGGCACGGAGGTCATGAGGTTGTAGTCGACCCACAGGCCGCCCATGGCGTAGTGCACGGCGGGGAAGATCATCATGGGCGTGGTGTAGGGATCTTCGTCCATGATGCGCTCGTACATCTCGAACAAGTTGCCGTACTTGGCCTCGATGTTATCCTTGCCGAGTCGTTCGATCGCCTCCGCAAAGTCGAGGTAGACGGCGTTGCCGGTGGGGCCGACGCCGTAGCCGGCGTCGCAGACCATCTTGGCGTTGCGCGACGCAAGATCGCGCGGAACGAGGTTGCCGAAGCTGGGATACTTGCGCTCGAGGTAGTAGTCGCGCTCGTCCTCGGGAATGTCGTTGGCGGGGCGGGAGTCGCCTTTTTTCTTCGGCACCCAGATGCGCCCGTCGTTGCGGAGCGATTCCGACATGAGCGTGAGCTTCGACTGGTATTCGCCGTGGACGGGGATGCAGGTCGGGTGAATCTGCGTGTAGCACGGGTTGGCAAAACAGGCCCCTTTTTTGTAGGCGCGCCACGCGGCACTGGCGTTGCAGTTCATGGCGTTGGTGGAAAGGAAGTAGACGTTGCTGTAGCCGCCGGTGGCAAGTACGACGGCATCGGCAGCGTGACGGGTCAGCTCGCCGGTAATGAGGTTGCGCGAAATGATGCCGCGCGCCTGCCCGTCGATCACCACAATATCGATGACCTCCTGGCGGGTGTACATTTTGACACCGCCCTTTTTGATCTCCTTCTGGAGGGCGCCGTAGGCACCCAGCAGGAGCTGCTGGCCGGTCTGGCCGCGGGCGTAGAACGTGCGCGAAACCTGCGCACCGCCGAAGGAGCGGTTGGCGAGGTAGCCGCCGTATTCGCGGGCAAACGGAATGCCCTGAGCCACGCAATGGTCGATGATCTGGTTGCTGACTTCGGCGAGGCGGTGCACGTTGGCCTCGCGCGAACGGAAATCGCCCCCCTTGATCGTGTCGTAAAACAGACGAAAAATGGAGTCGTTGTCGTTGGGATAGTTCTTGGCGGCGTTGATGCCGCCCTGCGCGGCGATGGAGTGTGCACGGCGCGGGCTGTCGTTATAGGTGAAGCTGTGGATCTCATAGCCCAGCTCCGACATCGTCGCGGCAGCCGAGGCCCCGGCGAGACCCGTGCCGACCACAATCACCTTGTGCTTGCGTTTGTTGGCCGGGTTGACCAGCTTGACGTTGAATTTATGGTTCGTCCACTTTTCGGCCAGCGGACCCTCGGGAATTTTGGAATCAAGTTTCATATCGTCCTCGGATGGAAATTAGCGGGTGAGAGCCACAATGGGAATAATGGCGAAAGTGGTGGCCATGGCAATGGCCACGACGGTGCTGGCGAGCTTGAGCTTGCTGCCCTTGCGCGGCACGTAGAGCCCATAGGTTTGAAGCGCACTTTGCAGCGCGTGACTCAGATGGAAACCCACAGCCAGCATGAAAAGGACATAGAAGGCCACCTCGCCGGGATGCTGGAACTTTTCGAGCACCATGCCGTAGACATCCTCCGCCATGTGGCCGCCCAGATCAACCTGGCCTTTTGTCACCCCGATCGTGAAATCGAGCAAATGCTTGATGATGAAGATGAAAATCATGCCGCCGGAATAGGGCATCAGCCGCGCCGCCAGCGACCGTTCTTCCGACGGCTTTTGCGAGTGGCGTTTGGCGTGCGCCGTGCGGTTTTCAAACACCACGCGAAAGGCCATCCCCATGTGGATCGTGATCGACACGGCCATCAGCACCTCGATCCCGATCACGATCGGCACCAGCTGGTGCAGGTGCATCGCATAGGAGTTAAAAATATCCGGTCCGAACAGAAACAGCACATTGCCGCCCATGTGCGGAATTAGGAACAGCAGAAACATAATCAGCCCGGAGGTTGCCAGCAGTACTTTTTGGCCGATCGACGACAATATCGTTCTTTTTATACTCATTAACCCATATTCCTTATTTCAATATCCGCCTTTTTAGGATTGGTGACTATGCCTATAATAATTTCATATATTTGAAAACCGCTTTATTCAATTTTCTTTTAAATCAGTCCCCACGCCTCAGATGCTCTACATAAATATCACAAGATCAGTCGTCATTCTAAATGCGTATTCTCCAGTCATCAAGAGCTTGAAGCAAATAATTCACGGGGCCAGAACTCAGGGGCCAGAACTCGGGCTTATTCCGTTTGGGAAAACGCTTCGGCTTGGCACGAAAAAGAAAGATAGACCAATCTCAGAAATATTATTTATAAACACAGTCATCCCATAGGAGCGAGCTGGCTTGCGTAACACCTTGAAAATCAAGGTC
>CAZWZW010000188.1:0-6542 GCA_964639125.1 uncultured Verrucomicrobiota bacterium | reverse complement strand
AGAAGACAGTGGTGGTCGGCTGAATTTTAGAGCTTACAGCGAGTGCTCAGTGACTTTGGTTGTGAGTGCTTCCCACTGAGCGATTATGATCTCTTTCAGGTCAATACCTTCCCAATCAACGTTCTTGTGGCGCTTATTAAGCTCTTCAGCCAGCGCTTTCTTTTCCTCCTTATTACCGATAAACCAACCACGGCGCCACCCGCTTTGCCACGGCCAATACCAAGGATTTCAATGGACTCGGGTTTGAGCAGGTTTGGAATCCACTCATTGGCTAGCCCTCTGCCTACCTTGACTTGGAGAACGTCACCGCCCCTACCAAGTTGAAAGACAGTGGGACTTGTCCCTTGCCTCAGATGGCCATTAAAGCCTTGACTTAACATGTGCAAAAACTAGTTAGTCCATTGTGCGCATATTTCCCCTCCTAGTCTCGCTCCTACTCCTCTGCTCGAGTAGCTACCTAACCGCTAACATTACGACGCGCCCATTAGAGGACTTCCTAGTGAGCGATGCCCTACGCGAAGCAATGGATCTATATGCCGATGGGAAGGGAGCTCCGGCGGATAGGGCAAAAGCCTATCCAGTGCTTCAGCGAGCTGCTGGAGAAGGAGATCCCGTCGCGCAATACTACATGGGGCATGCGTCTCAATATGCGCACTCGACTAGTTTGGATTACGAAAAGGCGCTGGAGTGGTATAAGAAGGCGGCGGAGCAAGGAGTTGACCGCGCCTACGGCAGAATCGGGTATTTGACCGAGGAGGGCTTCGGCTGCGAAAAGGATCTCGATCAAGCGCTTTCCTATTACCGCAAGGCTGCTCGCTCGGATCTGACGGCGATGTGCAACCTCGCCCTACATATCATCGAAAATAATGCCCCCGGGAACGAAGAGTATGCAATCAAAGCGTTAGAGCAAGGAGTCGCACAGGGGTATAAAAACGCAATCAACAATCTGGGCTATTACCATAGCTTTGGATTGCTCAAAAACTCAAATCCAAAATATGGCAAGGAGTTGCTGGAGCGTGGGATGAAGCAGGGACATTCACTTGCGGCCCACAATCTGAGATGCATCGCCAGTGGGCAAAGTCGCTTCTTCCCAAAGGACGAAAAGGTGCGGTCAAAGTTATTTAAACAAACTAACAAGTTAACTAAGCAAGAAGCGCTTAAGCTAATCGACGAAGCTGTTTACGAATTTGAACAAAAAGGCATCGAAGTCGGCATGCTTAAGCTGGAGGATAAAATGTCAGTCTGGATGGATACGTCTTGGGACGCGTCATGGAATACATTTTCGGGGGCGGTATGGACGGAAGCCCAGGTCAGGTCAGGCAGGGAAGACCCGGAATGGAGCCGTGTGCTTTATCAATGGATCTATAATAATGAGAAGGCTCGTTCTGATCTCAGTAATGATTACTATTTTCGCCCCGCTTTGATGGGGAACCTGAGCAAGGAGCTGGTCGAGACAGGGCGCATTGCAGAGCTGTCCGAACTCGCATCCCTGACCCGAGAGGGATTTTTGCAGGACAGGAAGATAGATACCGTGATGACGCCGCGTAGCGAGCTGAACTTTGGTGTCCCTCAGATGCCGGATCTACATCGCTTTGAGATGCCGGTGAGGTATCAGCAGGGAACGGACGTTGCTGATGAGTCTATAGGCAAATTGCTATATTATACGAATATGGTTGGATTCAACATCTTGGTGAGAGCGGAATTCCTTAGCGGCAATTGGAGAGATGCGATGATCTACCCCGAATGGATTAGACGATGGGTTGAGGAAGTCGAAAGAGAGGGGATCAATCAAGTCAGCAGGAAAAACGAAGTCTGGCAGTTGCAAGGAAACATATCCGAGGAATTAGGACCGGTGTGGACGATATTAGGTTTTTATGAACGAGCGCTGGAGCTTTACGAGGTGCCGATTCAGTCGAACAAAAAAGGTTACGGCTGTCGACATATTCATATTGTCAAAACACAGCGCGCGTTGGTTCAGGCTGAGACTGGCAGAGACTTGGATGATGATTTGGAAGCCCTGACCGAATTGCGTGACCTGAGAGCAGCTAATCAATATGATACCAAGCGAGCACCCTACCAAGTCGATTTGGCAATTGCGGCTACCCTACGTCGAGAAGGAAAGGTCGATGCTGCCTATGACCTTTTGGCCAAAACAATTGAGGTGACGACTGAGGCTCGCCTAATCGTCGCACAAATCGAAGCGCTCCGCATGCGTGCGCTCTGGGCTCTGAAAGACGGACGCTTGGAGCATTGTGAAGATGATTTGGTCACAGCCTTGAATTTATGTCGCTCGAAGGGTCTGAAAATTAAGGAACCCGAACTCTATCATTTATATGCACGCTACAAAGCGGCGATTGGCGACTACGATGCTGCGATTGAATTTCAGCTCCAAGCGGTGGATCTCTACAAAGCTCTAGACCTGTATACTTGGCTGCCGCTTCGCTACATCGAATTGTCCGAGTGGTATCGAACAATCGGCAACGACGCGCTGGCTGACTACTATTTGGAATTAGCACGCTCGTTACTGAATCAGCCTGCCGCTGAATATCCACAGTGGATCATTGATGACGTCCGCAACCGGATCGCGACTCAAGATGAGATGAAACTTCGGAATGAGCTTGTGGAGGTACAGCCTGTCCACCCTGCTCCAGCAACGAATCCTGGTTCGCTTAATAAAAGAACAGAACAATCCACAGTGGATTTGCAGCCCACTCAGCTCGTGGCAATTCCCTTGGCGTCGAAGCCGGCATTGGGACTGTATACCCTGACAAACTTCAGTGATTCTACGAAACAGGTGACTCTGGCGGCTCGTGGTCAGGTGAACAGCTTTAGCCAAAATGAGCTCGGCGATTACGTCGTTCGCATTGGCGGCACAGCGGCTCATTCAGAACATCGGGTTGAAGTTCAGCTCATAGCAGAGGAACAACTGATTATCTATGTTCAAGCTGAGGCTGATTCAGCTCCGATCAGCCTTGAGCTCGCGTTGATCGAGGATGGGCATGAAGATCAACTCGTCAGTTTTAGCTATCCGGAAAGTGAAAGCGTTGCTGAAGACGCTGTGATTAATGCATCCTACGTGGAGAACAACCCATTCTATATGGTCAGTATTTTCCATGTGCTTCAGCGCCTAGATGCAAAGGAAGCAGCCTCACAAGATTTACGGTTCATCGCATCAGAACCTGCCAGAATTGAGGCATACGATGCGCTGGGTCACTTGATGTTTGTAGATGCTGATGGCGATGGTGAGTTCCATTCACCGGGCGATGTTCTAAGCGCTGATCACAATCAGAATGCAGTTACCGACGTCATCTATGCAACAGGAGAAGATGCCACTAGCTTAGAGTTAAAGGTGCTGCCTCATCAACGCCCTGAATCTGGGCAACTCGAAATTGAAATTCGTAGTTTCAGTGACGACGCGTGGCAGTCAGATGCGGTTGATGTCATTCGCTACTCGGACTAGACAATGTTGACCTCGGCGGCCCGTTGTGGGGGCACTAGTGTCCTCCGACGGATTGAGCTGTTGCTGCACGAATCGGATATGCGGCGCCCCGTTGGTTCGCCGCATGCGAAGCCCTTCGGCAAAGTAAATTAGGATTTTCTGCAATTTCATTGAACCCTGGGCGCCCCTTGTGGGAATTAAGGGTATGCAGGGATCCATATCCACTCTTATTCCAGTGTTGGTGCAACGCGCCCAACAGGGCGATTCTTCGGCCTTTGATGCGCTGGTGCATGAACTCGGGGATCGCTTGTGGCGCAGTGCCCTAGTGATGTGTCGTGATGAGGCTTCGGCCGGCGATCTCGTTCAGGAAACCTGGATGGAGGCGTGGAAAAGCCTGAGCCGCTTCGATGGCCGCTGTCTCTTTTCCACCTGGTTGCATGGAATTTTGCGCCATCGGTATCTGAAGCTGCTGCGTCGTCATAGCCGTAAGCCGTTGACGTTGATGCCCGCCCCCGGGGAAGCACAGGAACCGGACCCCGGACAACGTCATCCCGGAGAAAACCTGCAGCGACGCGAGTGCCGGGCCGCGATCGATAAAATCCTCGCCACCCTTCCCGAAGAACAACGGCAGGTGCTGCAACTCCGTTTTTTTGCCGATGCCTCCCTGGCCGACATCGCCATCACCCTCGACTGTCCTGAGGGGACCGTGAAATCGCGTCTGCATCACGGATTGAAAAAATTGCGAAAAAACCCCGATTGTTTGAACCTGCTGGCCTCCGGTGGGGAATCAGGAGTATGATCATGAACATTCCTTGCGAACAGATTGAAGAGCTGATCGACCTGCAGACAGCGGGTTGGCTCTCGGAAGAACAGGCAGCCACCCTCGAGCAGCACCTGAACTCCTGCCCGGCCTGCCTGGAGCAGGCGCAAGCCTCCAACGACGTGGCGGGCCTGCTGGCTGCCTGTCCGGCGGCCCCGGCTCCGGTCATCGATGTCGCTTCGTTCACCCATCCGGTTTCCGCCGGAAAACCGTGGAAGTGGCTCGTCGCAACCGCGAGCGCCGCCTGCCTGCTGTTGGTGTTGCGTACCGTGCCCTCCACCCCGGAGTCGTCGGCCCTGGCCGGAGTCGCCGAACTCTCCGAAGCCCCGCCTACGCTGGCTACCTATCGGCTGGCGGCGAACCTCTCCGACGATGACCTCGAGCAAGTGCTGGATGCTCACGATCGCAATTCCCCGCTCTATGAACCTCCGATGACGCTGATGGCGTCTCGGAATAAACTGGAAGGACTCCTGTTATGAAAAACCACCTATCTATGATGGCCTTTATGGCGCTTTGCGGCGGCTTGCCCGCCGCTGCAGCCGAAAGCGAACCCGAACCCGTGCAAATCGAAATCCAAAGCCGCTTCTTCGATGCCCTCGACGGTAAGGAGGGCGTGCTGTCCGCCCCGCGCCTGATGGTGTTGGAGGGGCAGGAAGGCACCATCAAAGTAGTGCGCGAAGTGGTCCTCGCCTTGCCGGGGGTTGCGCACACCCACTCGGCCAGACACGGAGTCATCCTGAAGGTGACGGCCCATAGGGAAGGGGATGCGATCCTGTTGAAAGGAAGGGCGGAGGTTTCCGAACCGGTCGATGGGCAGTTGAAGCAATCGAAGGCCGCCGCGTCGTTCGAGATTTCAACCCAGACCTCCGTCTTCGTCCTGCTGCTGGAGCAGGGCAAGAAAGTCGAACTGCCCTCCTCGATGTATCGGTTTGAATTCAAGGCGAAGGTTGTCCCCTCCGTGAATGCCGCGACGATCTATTGGCAGGCCTTCTCCGCACTGCCTCCGCGGCCGGAAGGCGATCAAAGGGTGGAAGCCTGGTTGAAGTCCTGCAGTGCTGCACTCGATCGTCTGCACCGGGCCTCCGCGGTTGCGGCTTGTGACTGGGGGCTCGATTACGATCTGGGCTGGGAGCTGCCCCTGGCACATCTGAGTGAGATGCGGGCGCTCGTTGGCGCGGCGGTCGAACGGGCGAAGGCCACGATGGGCACGGATCCGGCCAAGGCGCACGCCGACCTGCAGGCGGCGATGCGGGCGGCGGTGCATGTGGGCGATGATTCGTTGATCATTGCCGAAGTGGTGCGGGCGGCCGGCGAAAACGCCGTGCTGGAGGTGCTGGAGGAGCAGACGGGCACCTTGTCTCCCGAGCTGCGGAACTCCTGGATCGACCTGCTCAATCAGCTTCCCAAAGCACCCGCCCTGCCCCGGTTGCTCTCCGGGGAACGCGACATCTATCTCGGCTACCTGAAGGCCGCCGTCCAGGGATCTTCCGGGAAGGAACGGAAGAAGCTGATGAGTGAGCTGCTGGGTGGCGAGGTCAAACTCTCCGCCAGCGCCTGGGAGAAGCAGTTGGAAGTCGCGGAGGCCGATTACGCGGAATTGATCCGTATCTGCGAGTTGCCGCGGGCCGAGCTCAACGCCGCTCTGGAGGAATTCAACCGCCGGTTTGTCGAAGAGCACAGCTTGTCTTCCATGTTCGTACCCGCGCTGTCCACCAGCGTCCCGGACAAGCTCCACGGCGCCGCCGTCCGGCTGGAAGCCTTTCGCAAGGATTTGGAGGCCGAAGGGAAGTAGTGTAAACGCCGGGCGAAAATCATCTTCACCTCGGTCCAGGGCGGCTTATCGACGTTGCAGAACGGGATATGGGGCCTGGAGATTCCGGCCAGCAGCCGACCTGGTACTCCTGTTTCAATCTACGGACTGAAAAAAGGGGTCGGGGGGGGAATGGCACTAACTTAAGGATATTTTATGGAATGACTGGGACCGGCTGCTTCAGCTGCCGACGATGAATAACTTACTCGACTGAAAAAGGGGTCGTTCCGTAGGTTTTAAGGTCTTTCTTTTAGCCGCCCCTCCCGAAGCACTGCGCCGAGGAAGCCCGCTGGCTATAAACGTCTCGTCGAGCTCCCCCTGTCGAGCAGCTGTTTGCCTCATGGAACTCAAATTAATCACCATCCGAACAGTGGCACAGCGACAAGAGTGTCGCTGCTACGCGGAGCACGTCGCCTATGAACTTAACCAATTCACTACGTCCAGACCTTCGACCCGACTGAACTCATCGACAT
>CAZWZW010000187.1:0-6613 GCA_964639125.1 uncultured Verrucomicrobiota bacterium | reverse complement strand
TTAGAATCCGTTGTTTCGGATTATTTTCGCATACATACGACCACTATCTTTAATGGTTCGGGTCTGCGTAGCATAGTCGTTATGTACCAGCCCGAAACGCGGCCGGTAGCCGCAGGCCCATTCATAGTTGTCCACGAACGACCAGGCGAGGTAGCCAGTCAGCGGTGCGCCGTCCTGAATGGCGCGGTGCACCATTTCAAGGTGCGTCTTGAGGTATTCCTGCCGGCGCACATCATGCACTCGACCATCGTCCCCTACCACGTCGGCCTGAGCCATCCCATTTTCAGTAATGGCGAGTTCCTTCGGATTATACCGTCGAATATATTCCATGATGTTGTTGTAGAATCCTTCAGGCGTGACCGGCCAGCCCATTTCGGTGTACTCAAACTCCGGGAGTTTTTCCTGAACCAACTCGCCGTTGCGAATGAGGTTGTCGGTATAGTATTGCAGCCCAATCATATCGTAGCGATTCATCTCCACCAGGTCTTCGGTCCGAATGGCGGGAACGGCTTCCGGATAGCGATCGATGATCGCCTGCGGGTAGCTTCCGGACAGAATGGGTTCGAGGAAAACGCCGTTGTTTTCCTGCCACAAGAATTCAGCCAGCGCCAACGACTCGGGCTGGTCGTCGAGTGGCTGGTGCTGCTGGGTCGCATGGGTGATGCCAATCTTCAGATTTGCATTCACCTGCTTCAGGGCGTGGTATGCGCGCCCATGCGCAAGGTTAAAATTATATGCAGCAGCCAAGGCCTGCTCCATATCCTTGATGCCGGGAGCCATACCACCATCGCGATAGCCGCCATAGCAGCAAACCCACGGCTCATTCATGGTCATCCAGTTTTTCACACGATCACCCAGTCGCTCGGCCATGGTCACGGCATAGTCAGTAAACCAGTCGACAATCTCACGATTCGGCCAGCCACCCCGTTCATGGAGCGCCTGCGGAAGATCCCAGTGGTAGAGGGTGATCCATGGGTCGATGCCCGCTTCGAGCAACGCGTCGACGAGTCGGTCGTAGTGATCCAAACCCTTTTCATTGATCGCGCCGGTTCCCTGCGGATAAATGCGCGGCCATGAAACAGAAAAGCGATAGGCCTGCAGGTTGAGTTCCTGCATAATCTTAATATCTTCAGGATAGCGGTGGTACTGGTCGCAGGCAACATCGCCCGTCTCGTCACGTTCGACATTGCCCGGCACGTGTGAAAACACGTCCCAAATCGACTTGCCCTTTCCGTCCTCAAAAGCAGCGCCCTCAACCTGATACGCCGCCGTTGCCGCCCCCAAAACAAAACCTTCCGGAAATTCAATCTGCATATGCTACCTCGTTGGCCACTTCTTCTTATGCAGAGTCGTCATCTTTTTTGCCAGCTTCTTATTTTCCGGTGATGCTGCAAGGTTGATATTTCCTTGAGGATCCCTTTGGTAGTCATACAACTCAACCCCCACAACATCCTCTGCTTTTTCCCAGCGCGTAAAACGATAGCGGTCTGTACGAATCGAACGACCGATCACCTTGCCCTTGCGGAACTGGCTGCAGGCCAGCTCGCTCCATTCGTGCTCTGGATTTTCCAGCAACGGCAGCAGGCTCCGCCCTTCGCAGTGTTTCGGAACCGGCACTCCAGAGGCAGCGCACAGCGTCGGATAGATGTCCAGTAGTTCCACAAGAGCACTGCTGCGCTGTCCGGCCTTACCAACACCTGGAACCCTCAACAGCAACGGAACCCGATTCGTGCTTTCCCAGTTAACGCCCTTGGTCCAGACCCCGTTGTTGCCGTGCTGGTAACCATTGTCCCCGCAAACCACAACGATCGTGTTGTCGTAAACCCCCGCTGCTTTTAAAGCGGAAATCAGACGTCCCAGCTGCGCATCGGAATAGCTGACACAGGCATAGTAGCCATGCACGCACTGACGAATCAGCTCCTCGGTCAACGGCGTGTCGTTGGGAATATCAGCATAGCCGAACAACTCGCCATATTTCTTGAGCGCAATTTCGGGAGCACCCTTCGGAAAATATCGATTATCGGCGATGGGCATTTCTTCACGCTCGTAGAGATCCCAATATTTCTTTGGTGCGCACCATGGCAGATGCGGTTTGCGAAACCCGGTGATCATCATGAAGGGTTTGCCGGCCTGTACGGCTTCGGCGATCGCCTGCGTGGAAAAGGTTGCGGCCTGCCCGTCGCCATAAGCATCATCACCCACATCCTCACCTTCGATCGATGGCGGAAGTCCTTTATTCTTCGGGGTAAAGAAGGCATCAGCCAGCGCCTTGTTATCCGGACGGACATGGTCGAGCCATTCGGTCTTGAAGTAGGGTTTCGACCAATCCCGATCAGGCCCAATGCTGTTGTGGTAGACCTTGCCCGCCCCGAATACTTCATAGCCGTTTTGTTTGAAATAGCGATTGATCGTCAGTGCGTTCGGCAGGACGTCATGAAACGGCTTGTTATTGGTCATCAACCCTGTGGTGTCCGGACGCATTCCGGACATAAAACTGCCGCGGGATGGCCCACAGATCGGATATTGCGCATATGCGTGCTCGAACACCATCCCGTCCGCAGCCAACGCATCGAGATTCGGAGTGACGGCGGTCGCATCTCCATAGCAACCGATCAACGGACGCAAATCGTCTATAATCACGAATAGTAAATTTGGCTTTTTCGCAGATTGCCCAAGACAAGAAAGAGCACATAACGCAGAAACTGCGACGAGAAAAATTCGGCGATTAAAGGTGGATTTCAATGGTGTTCCTCTCTCTGTTTAACAGGGTTTTTAATTTCACGGAAGCAATACTGATTCCTCCGGGACGATAAGGATTGCTGAGGCGTTCATAATCGGCCAAGGGAGCACCATTAATCACCACTTTGAACGGGTCGAACGTTCGCCTCTTAACACGAAAGATCCATCGAACGCGCTTGCCGTTCCAGTCAAGATCAAGCTCTGCGCCATCCATTGATTTGGGCAGCACCGGATCGAGCACGACGTGGTCAAAGCTTCGGCGGATTCCGAACAAACGATTGATGGCAAGACCGATGTAAATCCCCGGCCCGCTGGAATAAAGCCGCCAGCCCCCGAGTGCGCCGACGTGTCCGGACTTCAGGTCGTCCATACTTTTCGCCGCTTCATAACGATCGTAAACCTCCGCATCGGAACTTGAAAAATAGAGGTTGGCCTGACGCGGCCGTGCGTTCGGAACGGTATCCTTGATTGCCACCGGGGAGATGGCCAACAGGCCCTCGAGCAGCTCTTCGGCACGGCCGACCTTGGCCAGCGCTTCGCAGTAACGGATGTGGGCGTGCACATACTGCAGGCCGATTTCACGGCCAAAGTGCGAGGCGGTTTCCGCGCGTTGGAAGTGCACTGACTTTCCACCGGTGTATTCGGGAGGGCGGTCCATCAACCGTACGCCGTCGGGAAATTTAAGATAGCGTTCGACCAGTCCAAGGTGAAAATCCTTTTCCTCGGGTGTGAACAGTTCGCTAAGGATTGAGCGGTTAACGGGTAATAAACGATAGCGAATGCCGTTTTCGTCATCTGACGGGTGCAGCATGTGTTTGGTCGCCCCCCCTCGAACAGCACGAATCCGGCAGCGACACCATCTTTGAGGATGTGCTTTTGGAAATCGTCATACATCCGTCCGAGGAACCCTTTCAACTCTTCAGATTCCCGGGCGCAGCCCGCGGTTTTCCAAACTTTTTGAAGCGTGCTTAGCGATTGATAGGCCAGCCCGACGGTCCATCCGCTGACCATGTGGGTCTTCATGGCCTGATTGGCGGGTTGGAGCGAATCATTCCAGTCGCCATCGCCATAGCTGGGCAGTGCAGTATCATCGACACAGCTGTCAATGATGTGTGCAACCGCTTTCTTAACATGGTCGTTCAGTGTCGAAGTTTCAGTCGTAAGCTCAAAGGATTCCGAGTCGGTGAAAGCCAACTGCTTTTCCAGCAAAAGGAAATCTCCGGTCTGCTCAATGTAGTCGCAAAGCGCCTTGATCGGCCAGTAGACAATATCCCCGTGCGACTCGTGCTGCTGAATTTCGCCGAAGCCATCAAACATGAACCATTGCGGCCACGTTCCCGTGTCGGAATACTGATGCGTAAACGTTTTGCAGAGCATACTCGCCGCCACCTGATCGTGGCCGAGTGCCAGCAGGAATTCGAGCGGCCCTTGGCAGACATCTCGAGTGCCCCATGCGGCGCCGCCATACTGCTCCATGCCGCGGGGAGCCGCAAAATGGATCATCGCGTTGTGCGCATACCACTTGAGCGTATCGGAAAGCTTTTTCGTTGAATCGCCGTCCGACTTTAAATCAAAGTTGGCCATCAGCGCATTCCAGTCCGGTGCGTCCGGTTGACAAAATCGCTCCATTGCAGCAGCCCGGCCTTCGTAGTGCCCCGTCAGCTCAAGGGAGAATTTTCCGTGGGGGACATCGATCACCACATAGGGTTCGCTGCCTCCATTGAACAGCTCCGCTCCACCCACCGTGCAATTGACGGCATCCAGCCTGGCCAGCAAACAACTTTCGGGATACTTGTTTTTCAGCAACGAACCATCAGACGGAAGAATCGTGATCAGTTTATTCTTTCGATCCCACTCCACCAACGGAGCTGCATCGAACTCATTTGCTGTTCCGCACACCTCCATGCTCACTCGCACCTTCGGCAATTTGCCGGAAACCGGAATCATGGAATATTCAATGGTGTCTGAAGTTGATCTGGCAATCACTTCGAAGGTTGCATTGTCCGTTTTATAGATCCAGCGCACGCGATCACGCTCCATGACAAACACGGATGGAAATCCGAGTTGGCTCCACCGGTTGCCACGCTTTACAAACAGGCGAATGCCGCTGGAACGGTCCAGGTTAAGCGAGTTACGCAAAATGGTGGTGAACCGCCCGAAGGTGGTGTTCCCGACAGAAAACTGCGAGCCGAAGGCCCCGCAACCAAAACAAGTGACACAGAGCACATGATCGTCGAGAGCCGCACCGTTAGCTGACTTGAGGATGGTACCGTGCTGGCGCTCCACCACCCGCTCCTTGGGGAAGCACCACATGCGTGTCTTCACCGCAGAAGAACGAGTAGAGTTCGCGGCGATCGGAATATTCGGCGTGGCGCCAGTCGTCGCCAAAGAGCGATTTCAATTCCGAATCGTCCAACTCCTGAACGGGAAGAAACGGTGCCTGTGAAAAGAACGCGGAGGCATTCCCTTCCAACATGGGAGCCCCCAACAGGGGAAGCTCGGCTTTCATCACTTCGTCAACGAGTGAAAGGTCAGTGGCGGAAGAGACCTCGGGATGTTCGGCTAAGACATACATCGCAAAAACCGTGATGCTGGACTGGCAGGGCTGCAACTCGATTTTTCGTGACTGCAAAGCGGCGTAGGCAAACTCGTATTGCTTGACGCGGTCTTCCAAAGATTGGAGATCCAGCGCGACCGGCCGACCGTCCATTTTGGAGGAGGTCCCGAAAAACTGGTACCCGTCCGTGGAGGCCGACTTAGCCCCTTGCAGGCAGAAACTGACGGCAAAAGGATGCTTCGGATGCATAAGGTTGTTGCGACTGAGGATCGTTTTTACGGCAACGGGATGTGCGATGATCTTGTGATCGAGATATTGGCACACATAGGCCTCGTTGCTTTTGAGCGCAGCCGGCTCGGCCAACCCGAGATCCTGCCCCGCCATCCAGTCGATCGTTACGGTTTTAGCACTGTTGTTCCTGGCGTGACAGACGCGATAAAGGATCGGCCGCTGCGCATGAAGCACCAGCTCCACTGAGGCATCCAAGCCGTCTTCCATCCGGCTCCACCGCACTCCGTTTTCGAGAAACATGCAGGGCGTGGACGTTCCAGACATGGAGAACGCATCCACGCTGGTTTCACTGTGACGGCGCAGGTAAATGCGATCCATGCCGCCTTCGAATGGATGCCCTTCCATCTGGTTGACCATTAAATCATCCAGGCCGATGCACTGCGTGCCTCCGTTTTTGTAGAGCGAAAATTTCAAGCCGGCTTCATTCGTATATTCGACCAGGTCGAATCCGTCCCGCATTCCAATATTCAGTTTCATCGCGTCAACCTCGCGATCCAGTGTGGTTTCATTACGCATTTGAACCCTTCTTCCTTCGGCGTTCGAGTTCCGCTTTGATCTCGTATACCCGTTTTTCCGAAAGCGGATAGAACCTCAACGCAACCAACCCAATAATGCAGAGGATCACAGGAATCCCGATTTCATAGACCCGGAGCCGGAATAAGGTATCCGAACTCTGCCGGGACACGCTTAACGACCGCCCCACAATGTCTTTTCCTTTTTCCAAAACCACATCAACAGGAATCCGGGTTTCAACTCCCGCCTGCAAGGCCAAAATATCCGTCTTGATTGCATCGATCTCTACAACCAGCGCGCCATAGTGCCCGGCATCAATATGTTCCAGATTTTGCCGCTCAACAAAATGTTTACGCAGGTTATCTGCACCGAAAACAAATTGCTCCAATTGATTCCTGATGGAGGCCATTTCAACCGTCTCGGACGGGGGAAGCTTTTCCATCTGCGCCACAACTTCCCCAGGGTCTTTTGTTTTAGCGACGTAACTTGCGGGTTATGAGGTTGAATGGGAGG
>CAZWZW010000186.1:0-6622 GCA_964639125.1 uncultured Verrucomicrobiota bacterium | reverse complement strand
GATGGATTCGAACCATCGAACTCTAAGAGGGCAGATTTACAGTCTGCTGCGTTTGACCGCTTCGCTACCCCACCGTTTCCCGTAAAGGAGCGAATAACTTACCCGAATTTTTTGGTTTGTCTACTATCATTTTTCGAAAATTTGCTCTATTTCTATACCCATCATGATGTCTTATTCGAAACCCATTATCTGTTGCGGCTTTACACCGTGTATTCAACGCATTATCGAGTTCCCAAAAGTGGAAAAAGGAGTGGTAAACCGTGCCTCCAAGGTGACCATCGGCATTGGAGGAAAGGGCGCAAACACCGCTCGCATGGTTAAGCAGCTCGGTGAGCAGCATCCGATACTCGTTGAGTTTGTAGGCGGGACTAACGGCATGTTACTTGAGCAGATGCTTGATGCGGAGGATGTGGGTTACCGGCATGTGGCGGTGGAAGGTGAAACCCGGGTATGCCAAACGTTGGTGGAGGAGGGTAACCCGGAAACAACCGAACTGGTGGAGGAAATGCCGCCACTCAGCCCGGATAACTGGGAGCACATGATGAAGTTGCTCCAATCCTTGGAACTGGCCGATACGATTGTTCCAATCTCGGGAAAGCTTCCGGCCGGAGCTCCAGTGGATGCCTATGCCCAAATTTGTGAGCTGGTTCATGATGGGGGTGGTCGTGTGATTCTGGATGCACCGGGAGAGCCGCTTCTGTTGGCGCTGGAGCATAAGCCGGCCATTGTAAAGATTAACGATGTTGAACTGCTCGCAACGACCGGTGGCGATGATTTGCTGAGGGCATGTCGAAAGCTTTTGGAGCGAGGAGCGCAGTCGGTGTTGATTACGCGTGGGAGCCGGACAGCGTATTTTGTTGACGATTCGCAAGTGCTGGAAATTTTTCCGCCAAAGATTCATGCGGTCAATCCGGTGGGGAGCGGCGACGCAGTGACGGCCGGCATGGCGGTTGCGCTGAACCGTG
This sequence comes from uncultured Verrucomicrobiota bacterium, assembly GCA_964639125.1. Taxonomy (GTDB): domain Bacteria; phylum Verrucomicrobiota; class Kiritimatiellia; order Kiritimatiellales; family Pontiellaceae; genus Pontiella. Next base: position 5,657 of record CAZWZW010000186.1, on the reverse strand, counting down.
GCGACGATATTCCCGAGGCGCTCATCAATGGCATGGCCTGCGGTGCAGCGAATGCACTCAACCTGATTTCCGGCACACTTCATCTTAAAGATGTCGAGCGCCTCCGTGGCGAAGTGTGTGTGGAAAATATCCTGGAAAGATAGAAACACAAATCTCCTGACCGGATTTTTTTCGGAAGGACGGGCTACACCAACCCGTCCAGCAACCGCTCCATAACCGAATTGATTTGGGCCATGTTGGCTTGTCCGGAGCGCATTTGATCTGCGGTTTGAATGTAGGGGGCATCGACAAGTTCGTGGCCGCAATGATTCATGAGCGCTTCCATGCTCTCGGGCGTGGTTTCCATATGAAACTGAAGACCGATAACCCGGTCATTGTAGACAAAGCCCTGGTTCTGGCAGGCTTCGCTGGATGCGAGGCGGACCGCACCGTCTGGAATATCGAAGGTGTCGCCATGCCAATGGAATACCACCAGTTCTTCGGGTATTAGATGTGGTGCGTCAACCGCACGCCGGATCGGGAACCAGCCAATCTCCTTTTGTGGTCCCGGATAGACCATTGCGTCCAGCGCGTCGGCGATGAGCTGTGCGCCGAGGCAAATGCCAAGTATGCACTTGTCTGCAGCGATGGCTTTGCGAATAAATTCCGTTTCCCTGGTGAGCCAAGGATGTTCATCATAGTCATAAATGCCCATCGGTCCGCCCATCACAATCAGTAGATCAAATTCAGATATCTCCGGCAGCGGATCATTCAGGAATAGGCGCGTGACGCAAATCTCGGCATTGTGGGCCTTGGCCCATTCTTCAATGAAACCCAGTCCTTCAAATGGAACATGCTGGAGCCAGTGGAGTTTCATCATAGGTTATTTCCTTTTCAGCAGAATGGTGCGCATATCGGGGTGCGCAAGTTTTCGGCCGGTTTCGAGGACTTCGGGAAAGTCATCCGCTGAAATGATGGCAGGTTTGAGATCCGCCATCTGCACCAGATGGATGGCATTTGCGCGTGCGCTGTATTCAACAGCAATCTCGATCAGGCCCGCACTGGAAGGGGCCTGCCATGAAAAACTTTTCGGGAGGATGGCCGGCTCATAGCCGTCGGGCAGAATGATGTTGTATTCAACGACGCTATCGATATAGCGGTTCCATTCCAGAGGATGCTCTCGCTCATTGGAGCGGTATTGCAGCAAACCGCCGAGTCCTCCCGGCAGGGTGAAGTAGAGGAATTCGCCATCAAGCACGGCATAGCGATCGGCCGATATAGAAAACTCCTGTTTTCCGGGATAGGTTCGGTAATCCGTCGTCAACTCCGAAACAGCTTTGGCCGATTGTGAAATATTCGATACCAACTCAAGATAGTGTCGTCGGCGTTTTTCCGGTGTGATTTCGGCATACTGTTTATGGAAAGCCTCGAAAGCTGTTCCCTGTATGGTTGAGTTCAGGGTGAGTCCGGCTTCGCCGTCGGCGGAGATACTGATTTCATAAACCACATGGCTTTGGTCATCCTTGCCCGGAGCAACGCGCAGCGTTTCGAACGAACCGTTTTTCAGGTTGAGCACGGGCCGGTGATCAAAGGCTGAAGTGCCCAGTTCGGCATATTGCGATTCGCCATTGAGGAAAATGGTTTCCCCTCCTATATCAACCTTGATGAGTACATGGTTAAAGGCCGACCGGGACGGCACGCTCAGCTGTGGTTGGGCAACCTCAGGGATGGGAGAGATTGCGCCGGACAGCACAAACTCCGGTTTTAATTTTGCGGCTTTTAACAGGGCGTAGAATACCACCATGCGGTCGGTGTTGTTTCCGTAACGATCTTTCAGGGTTTCATCGGCAGGAGTGATAGCAGAGAGCGGTAGACGGGTCAGGCCGGGGCCAGCGGGACGCAGGTTTTCCGCCACCCAGTCTCGTAGGGAGGTCACTTTCTCTTCGTCGGTATCCAGACCCTCGATCAGTTCTTTTGCCAGCAAGATAGCTTCTTTCTGGTTTTTTGCCGCCGCATTCAGATGGTCGCGCACTTCGTTCCCATAGGTTTTCCAGTCGCTCGATGAAATAAAAACGGACGGGTTAAACGTCCACCATGGTGGAAGGTTTTCTTCTTTCTTTACTGCGCTTTGCTGGTCGGCTTCCCAAGTATAGGAGAGGGTGCCATCGCTGGCTGTCTGCGTTTTCTTGATCCCTTTGCTGAGGGTTTTTATCTCCATGGTTTCGGGTATGGTGAGCGTGAACGTTTTTCGGTCGATAGGCTCGTGGCCATTGAACATCTGGGCCGTGGAAAAGAACGGTTTCCCGTTAACTGTCGAGACAATCTCATATTCGAGGATGCTTCCAATCTCAACGCCGGGCAGGTTGGCCACCAGAATTTTTTCGGCGGGATAGCGCGGTGCAGAGGCAACCCATCCCGCATCCATAATATTCATTTCCTCCGCACTGATTTTTTTGACCGTGCCATCGGGGAGGGTGACGCTTGCCTTGGTCAGCTCAATATTTTGCCACGCCGGATTGTAGGACAGCTTGATCTCCGAGTTTTTCTTTGTTCCGGCATAAGTCAGGATCTCTATTTTTGAGCGGGTGGTTTCCTTCCACCGGGTTCGATCTTGCAGGACAACGTGTGTGTCACGTTCAAGAATGCGCACGTCGGAATCGGCATTCTCTTTTTTGTCGGGCAGGTTGAGGATCAGTTTTTTTCGCAGGTTATATTCGATCGTCTTTAGATTATCCTTCAGGACCCGATATTCCTCGGGGCTGAATTCGACGGCGTTGAGCAGAAACGTGTTGGTTGCGGTCAAAATACCGCCGTTTTGTGCGACCTGCATATCCCAGTTGAGCTGGGAGGTGCTGACTTTCTGGATGTCGGGAATATTGAGCGTTCCGGCTTTTTCCGGAAATTCCAGTTCGAGTGTTTCGCGGATGCCGGCTGTCATACGGGTGAAGAGGGGGTATTTGCGCTCTTCGAGTCCGGTTTGGCCAATCAGGAAGTTGGCATAACCCAATGAGCTGCCAAGCCGCGGAAGATTGAGCATTTTGTTTTTAGCCCCTTCAATCAGCAGGTTTTCGGCGGAATAGTCCAGTTTGACGGTCAGTGACTGGGTGGTGTCACGCAGTTCTGCAGGAAAAATTTCGATGCGATTCAACTTCGCAGTGGGCATGGAGCGTTTGATGTGTCCTTCGAAAAAGCGGCGTCGCTCTTCGGGTTTAATCTTTGAAAAATAGCCGCGGTACACCGTGTCGTTAATCCCCTCAAAAAGCAGTGTACTTTCTGCATTCAGCCTTCCGGTTTCATCCAGTTTTCCGGTAGAGGTGATTTTGAGGAGGTTTTCTTCTGCCGGAATAATAGGCGAGGTGAGCAGGGTTTCTCCCTCTGGACGGGCCACGATATAGCTCATGTTCTGCAGGTAGGACGGAAAGATATCCTTGGTGTTTTCGTCGGTGGAGTCCATTAAGACATACTCGCCGTTATCGTCCAGCGCAGCTGTTACGGCATGGTTAAACATGGGTTGAGGAACTTCCTCGTCCTTCTTGGGCCCGGCCATGATGATAACCGGGAAAGCTTCGATATCGACCATGCGAAGCATGGCGGCCAGTAGTGCGGCTTTGTCGCGGCAAACGCCGTAGCGGTTTTCGAACGTGGTTTTGACATCGTGCGGTTCATACCCCGGAGCCTCTTCTTCGGTCGTGATGCCCATATAGCGGATGTCCTGCGAGACAAAGTTGAAGACCGCCTTGATCTTATCCATCGTGTTGGTGGATCCGGCCACCAGCTCGTTGGCCATGGCCTCCATCGCTGGCGTGGTGGCCTCGAGACGTGGGCGGCACAGCTCCCAATACCATTTCGAGAGGTCTTCCCACTCTTCCATCGTGCTGACCAGCAGGCGCTGGACGACCGTATAGCGCGTTGGCATGTTGGGTTCATCAAACATACGCGGAACATGGTTCACTTTCCACGTATATATAATCTTATCGGACTGTTCGTTCTTGGTTTCATTGAACGCAACGGTGCCGGGAATTTCGGCCTTGAGCGCAATCTTAACGAGCGGTCGCTCCTTCGGGGCAATCACCTGATAGGTGGTGTGTGCGATGGGAGATGAGTTCTCGAAGACCTGATAATCGCTCCAGGTGTTGGGTACGACGGATTTCCTTCGGGTGCGGTGAACGATGTAGCGCAGGGTATCACCGACTTCGAGGCCCGGTACCGACAGCTTTAGTATCTTGGAATTGGGGTTGTAGATGTTCGCGCTCATCTGGCGGGGATCAACCATCACCTTGCTTTGCGCCTGAATATCGACCGCATTCACGGTGCCATCCGGCTTGATAACCTGCACCTTTTTGAAATAGTTTGTGCCGTAGGATGTGTTGAAGCTCAAGGTCGGAGCGAGGTTGGCGCGTTTTCCCTTTTCGGTAAGGATTTTGATCGCCGTGTCATCCCACGTTTCAGAGGTTCCATCGGGTTGATACGCCACTTGAATAAAATCATCGATCAGCACATCATCGGAATCGGGATACTTTTCCGTAGTGGCCGCCGCTGACTGCGCGACGATGTCTTCAAGAACAAGGAGCTCCTTGGCGGAGAGGGAAATGGATGTCAGGAACAGGGTGGTGCACAGCAGGGTGAATCGCATGGTTTTCTTCATATAATAAGGCCTCCACTAAAAAAAACTTGGAGCAAACTATCATGAAGTGTAGCTCCCGAAAATCTCTTTCTATCCGACCCCGAAGGCCGTCTTTCGTTAAATTATGGGAACGTTAAAGTTGATGGCGGCCCCGGTCTGTTCAGATCAAATGGAGCACCGGGGCGGCAGGCGACCCCTATTCCGATGCCGTTTTCCGGGCGTTCGCTTTTGCTCGCCGGCGGGCTGCCCGACGGGCTTTTCGTTGCCGTTTCTTTTCTGGAATCACAAACAGGGGAGCTGCGCCGACCAGTCCTACAAGCAAGAAGAGCCCAAACCCCGTTCCAAAGGGAAATACAACCAAATTGACAATGGCCATCAGATAGCCACACGTATATCCCCACATCCGCTTGAGGCCAATGCCCACGGCCATAACAAACGCAAACAGCGAAATCAGGCTCAAACCTGCCACCGAAACCCATTCATCCGGCTGGCCCGAAAACCCAGCTCGAAACAGCAACGTCAGTTTAAACACATAATATGACGGGATCACCACGCAGCAAAAACGCAACAATCCCATCCAAATGTTTGCCAGCTCAACATTCTGCTTGTGGCTCGGCCGATTCGAACTTCTTCTACGACTGTTCCAGACATCCTTGGTTTGCGGGGATGCATAGATGTTTGCAATATCCTGCACTTCGCCTTCGTTCGGATCATCGTCATTATAATGCGATTCGCCGAAACTGCGGCGCTCCGTCACACGCCGTGTTCTTCTCAGCTCAACCGCCCCAAAAATGGCCACCATAACAATCGATGACGCCAGGATCGTAATATTGGTCTTGCGGCTGTTGTTATACTTTTCAAACAGCTCACCTGAGTCGAGCATCGTCTTCAAATTATGGGCCGAAAATCCAATCAACAAAGCGAAAAACAAAATACCGGCGATTCGAAATATTCGTAGCATGGGCTGGACTCCAAAATCTTAAACAAGCCTAAAATGGTAGTCACCTATCGGTATTTGTCAATGCTTCACCGGCGCTTACAGCATTTAACACGC
>CAZWZW010000185.1:0-6646 GCA_964639125.1 uncultured Verrucomicrobiota bacterium | reverse complement strand
TCAACGACAATTACACTTACCGGTTGACGACAACTATCCCGGCCGTCAGCTCGGGGCTTGTTTGATGGGTGGTTAATGGGGGGCGAAGCCCCAACCCTTCCTCCCCCTAGGGGGAGGAATTAATTCTTGTTAAGTTTGTCTTCAGCAACCTTCATTCGGAAGCTTTCATTGGTCAGCTCTAAGATGGTGGAATGATGCACCAGTCTGTCGATTGCGGCGGCCGTGGTCATGGCGTCTTTGAAGATACGATCCCATTGACTGAAGACCAGGTTGCTGGTGATCATCAGGCTACGGCGTTCGTACCGCTCTGCGAGGAAAGTAAAGAGCACTTCCATCTCTTCGGCGCTTTGTTGGACATAGCCAATATCGTCGAGAATGACGATGTCATAGCGATCAAGTTTCTTGAGTAGATTTTCGAGGGTCAGATCCCGCTTGGCGATGAGCATTTGCTGGACGAGGTGAAAGGTGCTGCTGAAATATACGCTGCGTTCCTGTTTGATAATCAGCTCTCGGGCGATGGCGCATACGAGGTGCGTTTTCCCTCGACCGGGCAACCCAAAAGCCAGAATGTTTTCGGTGCGATCCACGAAGTGACCTTCAAGCAAGCCGGGAAGCTGGCGGCGCACGGATTCTGGGAGCTGTTTTTGATCCAGTGATTCAATACTTTTGCTGGCGGGCAATTTGGATTTTTTTAACAGGCGTTCGATCCGGCGACTTTGGCGTTCGGAAAGTTCGGTTTCACACAGCGCTTGAAGGTAACGCGAATAGCTCCATTTTTCCTGCGCGGCCCGGTCGGCCAGGGGTTGGTATTGATCGCGCAGGGTGCCGAGTCGAAGCTGTTTAAGCATCCCGTTTAAACCGGGCGTATTATCCTTCATGATGTGCTCCTTCGATCAACTGGTCATACGAGCCCAGACTGACTTCAAAGGCGTTCATGTCAGGGATGTTTACTTCGCGCTGAGGAAGGAACTCTTCGACGTGGTGAAGGGTGGGCAGCAACGCGAGTTCATGCAGCATTTCAAGGACTTCGTGAACCTCATTTTCACTGTTATATGCGGCGTGCTTGAGGATTCGTAAGTATTCTAAATCAGCTTTTCGCCGCGGCAGGTTCTCGCAAAGCTCGTCATAGGCTTGCCGGAATCGAAGCTGAGGAAACAGGTCTTCGTGATAGCGGTAATTACAGAATGCGCCGGGCTTGCGTAGTAACCAGTCAATGATATGCCGGTAATTGATCTGGTGACTTCGCCCTGGAGTGCGGGGCATTTGCTCCTGAAGAGCTCCTGCAAACCAAACTTCGGCACGGTCTTCATAGAGACGGACTTTCACCTTTTCGCCGATCAGGCGACCTGGAACCGAAAACGTCTTTTTATGTATATTCACCGTACTCCAGCTGGTTACACGGGCGACTTTTTCTTCATATTCATGAAGTAACCGCTCTTTAAGTGGACGCATTACAGCGAGCTCTTCTTCGAGTTTATCAGACCGCATTCGATTCGCTTTGTGCGCAATCTGCTCCAGAAACAGGCGATAGGTATCCAGATCCTCAAAATCGCGCGATCCACGCAATAACAGGTGCTGGTTGACCCTGGACTTAAACGCACCGTTGGCCGACTCCACATCCCCGTTTTCATGCGGAGAGTTCACCTGAATCGTCCTCGGCGTTACCCCGTAATGATTCGTCAGTTCCACGTACCGTTCATTAAACGTCCGCTCCCCCGGCTGATCCGAGCCGATCTGATGCGTTGCCGCGCTGCTGTGATCTGACCAGATCTCCTGCGGCACATGATTTAACTGAAGAAGGGTCGATTGAATTCCACTGCGCAAAGCCAGTAAACTTTCCGAATGACAAATACGAATCCATTGCCAATTTGAATACGTTAAAACCGCATGGAAAAGCAAATGATCAAAGGGCTGCTCGGCAATCGTGATCGCCAAAGAATCCATGTGCGTAAAATCGAAAGAGAGACGTTTCCCCGGCTCATGTACCTGCGGGAAATAAACCTCCTTTGCCGGCCCGCTCATAGCTCTCCAGCGCTTTATTTTACGCTGAAAAGTCCGAAGCTGCCCCTCCTGAAAGACACCGGGATACTGTTCACAAAACCACTCAAACAATGCCTTACCCTGCAGCTCAGGGGCCTCATCGAGCTTGGCTTCCACTTCCGGCCAAATAGATTCAAAAGGATCCGCTCGGGTCCGCCAATCGCGTTCGTTAACCCGAGCAGACGGCAGTTCGCCTGATTTTATATATTTCGAAGCTGTTTTTGGCGACATATTCGCCTTCATCGCAGCCGATTCGATCGTTCCACATTTTTGATGTTCCATCCATAATCTCCTTACCTGTTGATCCGTAGTCTGCACTCACTTCCTCCTTTCGAAATGAGTGCAGATTATCGGCTAATTAATCGGTAAGTGTAATTGTCGTTGGCTGGTAAATGTAGTTGTCGCTAGCCAGGTACGGGAACGATCAGCACATTACACGGACTTTTATGCATGACCGCCTCGGATACGCTTCCCAGCAGGGCCTTGTGCAGCAGCCCGTGTCCATGGGAACCAAGAATAATCATGTCGGCATCCAGATCGCCGGCTTTTTCCAGGATGGTTGGTGCGGCTTCACCCTTGAGGAGAATCGCCTGTGCATCAATACCTTCGTCGCGCAGGCGGGCAGAAATCCCCTGTAATTGTGCGTGTTCCCGCTTAATCTCCTCGGCACTGAGGTTTCGGGCAAGCTGAACATCGCCGGGCATACTGACAAATTCGGGTGCAAAGCTGGTATATTGCGAGGTTTCGTAGGCCATCGCCTGCGTTTCATCGGAGGTGACGTGCGCAACCCAGAGTTTTGCACCTAACGATTTTGCCAGCATGGAAGCCTGTTTCAGCACGGGATCCGTGCCTTTTGAAAAATCCACTGCAACCAGCAATGTTTTCATTACATGATCTCCTTTGTTCAGGTGGTATTCTATTGCAGGAGAGCAGATTGGCAAGGATGTGTTACGATTGTTTTTGGGGGGGTACCGGTATGCCGAGTTTATCCATCCGGTAGCGAAGGATGCGTCGGGTGGTGCCCAGTCGTTTTGCTGCGCGGGTCTGAATCCCGTTACACTTTTCCAGAGCCTGAACAATCAGGTTGCGTTCGAACTCGCCTACCGTTTTTTCGAGATTGATCGGGGTTTCAAGATTGGGGAGTTTAATGGAGTCTTTCATGACTCTTCCTCCAGTGCGGGAAGGATAATCGAAATGGTTGTGCCCCCTGAGCTGGTATCAATGTCGATCTGGCCGTTGTGATCGATGACTGAGCGTTTGGCGATCGGTAATCCAAGTCCGAGCCCACGTGCCTTAATGGTGCTGAAGGGTGAAAATACTTTGTCCCGGATGGCTTCATCAATTCCGCTTCCATTGTCAGAGATCAGAATATACACCTTGTTGTTCCCGCCATGGGGGGCGCGGCCCTTTACCACGACGTTAATCCGGGAGCCCGGTTTGTTGGCCATATTTTCTGCGGCATTTTGGAGGAGGTGGTATATGCATTCTTCCAGAGAACCTGCATCCCCGTTGATTTGAAGAGGGGAGTCGTCCGCGGAGAGATAAATCTTAAGATTATCGTGATCCAGTTTGCCTTGAATACGGGTGACCGCGTGTTCGATGGGCGTGCGGACATTCAGCGGAGCGAAGATGGGTTTTGCCGGGCTGGCAAACTCATTGATTTTGTCGACAATGTGGTTCAGCTTGTCGACTTCTTCTGTGACTTGCGCACTGAAGTCGGCCCGGAAATCAGGGTCTTCATACCGCTCCGGCAGTAGCTGGGAGAAGGTCTTAATGGCCACCAGCGGATTTCTGATTTCGTGGCTCATGCTGGAGGCGAGTTCGTTCCAGAAGGCGGCCCGTTCGAGCTGGTCTTCTTTTTCCTGAAGCAACTTGGCGCCGGTCACATCACGCAGCATCATCATCGCACCAACACACCGTCCCCCGTCCAGCAGGCATTGTGTCTCGGCGGAAATGGTTTGGTTGGTACGGTTATCCGTCCATTCACGCGTGTCATGACCGTCCGGGTTTCCAATGGCCCGGTGGAACATGTCGGCAATTCGGCTTCCCAAAAATTCGGCCTTTTGGCCGATGACTTCATCATCTGCAGGCTGGATGATTTCATGGGCCGTGCTGTTGAACCACCGGATAATCGCATTTTCATCGCAGGCAATAATGCCGAACGGAATGGAATGCAACAGTGTTTCCGCCAGGGCTTTTTGAAGTGCGGTTTCCTCATACTGCATGGCTTTTTCGAGCGTGGTGGAAATATGGTCTGCGAGTCCCGTCAGTTCCTCGAGGTCGGCAATGTCAAAAGGAATTCCCGTGGAACGCTGCCCGACAAAAATCCAGCCTTTGATGCTGCCGCTTGCATACAGCGGGATGATGATTTCGGCTCCGAGCGCGTCCAGCATGTGCTTGAGCATGGCGCGTTCTTCGGGATCAATGATGTTCTCCAGTGTTTTGCGGGAGATAAGGTGTGTGTGCAGCTCCACCCATTGGACAAAGGGGTCGGTTCGCTGAACAGACAGTTTCTCGGTCGCTGACAGGCAACGGGTGCCGGCTTGGAAAACATAGGCTTCTGTTGCGTCGGACCGAATGAAGATGCCTGCCCGCGAAACGCGTGTTGTGGCTACCAATCCGTCGACGACACTTTCAAATAGCCGGTCCAGGTTATCAAAGTTACGCTGTGCTTTTGAAAAATTTTGAAGCGGGGCGGAAATCGGAGGGCGGGTTGGCGCGACCGGGTTGTTCTTCTGCGCAGTGAGCGAGGAAAGCTCATCCTCGAGAATTTTATTTTTTTGCCGAAGAGCAAGGCTCTCAACCGCATGTTTAAGAAGGAGTTTGAAATCCTCACGTTCCGGATCCAGCGAAATTTTCGCGAAGGGTTCAAGCATCTCGGCAGCGAGCATGGGATCCGAGCGGTTTGCACCAATAACAAGTACAATGGTGGAAGGCCTTTCCCGGCGTATGGATGCGAGCACATCCAGGCAGTTCGGGGCGCGCAGGTCGGCCAGCAGTACGGTATCGCCAAACTGAACCAGCCATTGTTCAAGTTCTTCCTGCGCTTCGATAGGCTGCAGTGCCGCAACCGAAGAGGCCACGCGAATCAGCCGGGCGGCAAGATCCTCGTCGCGGGTATACAGGAGGCATGACGGCAGGGTCTTCATGCGGAGGCCCCCTTGTCAATTAAGGGGATGAACAGTGAAAATACCGTTCCCCGTCCTACTTCGCTATCAACCACAATCACACCATGGTGTTCGTGGATAATTCCATGAGCAACCGAGAGGCCCATCCCCGTGCCTTCACTTTTGCTGGTGAAAAACGGGTCGAATATTTTTTTCAAATCCTTTTGTGCAATGCCCTTGCCGGTATCGCTGACCTGAATGCGGATACATTTTTTAGTGGTGGGTTTATCGGGGTTCCCCGCATTCGCAAACCGATAATTACAATTGGTCGTTCCAACGGTAATTACGCCGGATTCACTGTTTTCACCAATGGCATCGATGGCATTCAGGCAGAGGTTGATCAGTGCCTGTGAAAGCAGTTTGGCATCGCCCAGAATTTCATTCTTTTTCGCCAGGCACTTGTCGTTCAGTGAAATATTATACTGTGCCATCTGTTCATGAGTCAGCTTAAGTGTCTGCTCGATGGTGTCCTGAAGGTTCATCGGAACAAGATGCGGCTTGGCCGGTTTGGAAAAACTGAGCAACTCGTTTACGATGCCGTCAATACGCGAAACTTCATGGGCAACCAGCGATGCGAAATCGGTGCGGAAATCTTCATCCGCATAACGCTGAGGCAGGAGCTGGGTGAAGGTTTTAATGGTCACCAGCGGGTTTTTGATTTCATGCGCCATGCCGGCGGCCAGCGTGCCCACACTTGAAAGCTGATCGGTGCGCCGAACCTGTTCTTCCAGACTTTTCAGCTCGGTCATGTCGGTGAAGACCAGCAGCGCTCCCATCGGTTTGTCATCATGGCCAAACAGAAAGGTGGTGCCCATACGAATGGATGTGCTCTTTTCAGGGTCTTCTTCCGCAAAAATAGAAACGTCGAGGTTTCGTTTGCCGGCCTGCGTCTCTAAGGATGTCTCTAAAGCATTGAATATCGGGCGCGGAAGGATGTTAATGTTCCGACCCATCGCGCGTTGCTCTTCAATGCCTGTGATGCGTTGAGCTTCATGGTTGAACAACGTGATTTCACGGTCCGGATTCGCCACAATGACGCCGCTGACCAGCTGATCGAGCATGATCTCGTTCCGAATCTTGCTGTCCTGCATCTCCGTGTAGAGACGCGAATTTTCCAAAGCGACGGAAAACTGGTTGCAGAGAATCTGCAACATATCCTGTTCGTTTTTATCGTATATGCGTCCTCCTCTTCGGGTTCCAAGCAATACCAGTCCAACAAGAGTGCCCTTTGAGAATACTCCTGTGGCAACAGAAAACTTGTGGTCGGAGAGATTTTTAACCGCTCCGCTGACTTTCAGTGTTTGTCTTCTTCGGTGCAGACTGTCGATGGATACCGGTTCATGCGTACCGGTGAGCATTTGCACAATCGGGTCGCTGGTTGCATAGGCAATAGGAGACGGCTTTGGACCCTGCGGGTAGGCCTGGGAAAATCCCGAGTC
>CAZWZW010000184.1:0-6648 GCA_964639125.1 uncultured Verrucomicrobiota bacterium | reverse complement strand
GTCGCTGTAGGCGGCACCTTCGTTGGCATCCGGCTTATTGATCGGATCGACGGCGAAGACGGGTGCATCGTTGGTGTTCAAAACCTCGAGGTTCATGGTGGCCTCAACCGCAGGATTGATTCCGTCGGAAACGCTGACCACAAACACGCCGGGGCCGACGTCGCCTTGAACCGGTGTGCCGGTTACCTGTCCGTTGGCCGCAACCGAGGCCCATGCCGGGCCGGAAACCTTTGAGAAGGTCATTGGGTCGCTTTCGGGATCAGACGCGCGCCATTTGATCCACTTGCTGTACGGACTGTCTTCAGTGGCCGCCGCTTGCGTGAATGGGTCCGCACTCCAGAATGGAGGATTATTGGGGGGCGCATCGACTGTGATGTTCAGCGTCGCGGTGTCCGTATCGGTACCGTCGGAGACCTGAACGGTCCAGTTGTTCAGACCCACGTCCACTGCACCTGGCGTACCCGAGAGGGCTCCGCTGGATGCAACGCTCAGCCATGCCGGCCCAGAAATGCTGCTGAAGGTCAGCGGATCGCTGTCGGCATCCGTAGCATTATCTGTAATGGTGCTGCTGTAGGCCGCATTTTCAGTGGCATTGATTTCAACCACGGGATTGCTGGTAAATACCGGGGCGTTGTTGGCCGGAGGAGGAGCTGCCGACTCGAATGTGACTTCGATATAAGCAGGATTGCTTCCGCGGCTACTCGAGAGATACTTTCTCGAATTGCTCTGTTCATCGAATGCAAACGAGTAAATTCCGACTCCGGTAATTTGGTCGGTAATATCAATCTGGTTCCACCCGGCCGCCACGGTGTTGGTGGCGATTGGGGTTCCGAACCCGGGTTGGTTGTTCCAGGTAATGGTCGAGGCCGACCAGCCGGTGGCGGTTGCATAGGTAATGACCTGCGCATTCACATCGATCGAATAGAAATTCAGCACGGCATTGGAAACCGTTCCCGGCAGCACGTCGACATCAAACTTGATGTATGGAACCCGCGAGAACGAGGCACTGGCTGTCGAACGGATATCCAGCCGGTCGTCTAGCGTCTGAACGATGTCAGCCTGCGCGCCGCTATAAACGAAGTTGTCTTCAGCAACGCCATAGGTCTGCGGAGCAATCGGCGGGGGTGGCGGAGGTGTTCCGGCGTTTACGGTAAATTCGATGGTGGTCTGGGCGGTCAGTCCACCGGCGTCGATCACTTCCACGACAACTTGATTCAGGCCGGTATCGCCGTTGTCGGGGGTGCCGGCCAGCATGCCGTCGCTCCAGACTATCGCCCATGCGGGGCCGGAAACCTTTTTGAAGGTCAGCAGATCGCCATCCGCATCGGAAGCATCGGCCATCAGCGACTGCGTGTAGTATTCATACGCGGTGGTGGCTGGCTTGACGATGGGGTTGCCACTGAACGCCGGGGCGTTGGGGGAACCGCCGGAAGGGGCGGTATCGGCCACGGCTCCGATGGTGGTTACGCTGTAGGCCGGCAAGCGCAGCACCGGGGGCATTTCGCCTGCGGTGGCATAATTCAGCGTGGCGTTTTCTCCGGTTACGTAGGTGTGCGGATCGCCGGAAAGCTGCCGCATGTGCGAGCCGGCCGGAGCGATGCCCGCCGTCTGGATTTCGTAGGCGGTGCTGGAGGTGTTGACGAGGATGGCCCGATTATTTGCGCCTTCGGTGAACCGCCATCCGTAGATCGCGTCGTAGGGGAGGTAGCCTGCGGGAGATACCTTCGGCGAGGTTTCGATGTTCAACGGCTCGATAGTGGTGGCCCCGGTCATGACTTCCGCATAGAGGCGAACCACTTGGCCGGGCGCCCCGAATTCATAGGGAGTGGTTGCTAGCGATCCCTGACCATGACTGGTCAGGACATAGTCGAGTTCGTTATTCAAACCAAAGATGGCCTGCTTGTTCGAGGACAGCCAGTTGTGCAAATAGATTCGGCTCACACGACCGTCCTGCAGGAGTTCATGAATCTGGTTGGCGTTAAAGAGTCCGTTGGCCCAAGTCTGCCGTACTGCACCGTTGCTGTCTTTCAAATTAAATTCCGTAACCCAGATGTCCACGTTGGCTGGGAGATCGTTGTTGGCCCTCAGTAATTCCCATCCGTTATTCGGCTGGGCCAGCATGATTTCCGGGCCGTCCGCCGCATTGAAGGCCGTCCATTGAGTGTCCTGTTCCGCCTGCGTTCCATCGGTAGTTCCGGTATTCACCACGGCGGGCTCCAAGGCACTCTCTTCATACCAGTGCACAACCACCGAATCATAGTTGGTGCAGGCGGAAAACACTTCGTCGGACCACGTCGTGGTACGGGTTCCCGTCTTCATTGTCACAACAATCGCGCACTTGACGCCAGGAAACTGGTTCTTGATGGAGGTAATCCACGTTTGGCATTTCTGCCCGTACTCGACTCCGGTGGGAAACGCGTTCACATAGTCGGTATCGGAGAGATAGAACTCGTTGCCCATTTCCACAAGGGTGACTGGCAGGCCATCGGTCTGGGCTTGCGCCAGTCCGTCCAAAGCCTCCTGCAACGTCCCTGTAAGGATGTTGATGGTGTACGTCGGAATAAACCCAGACCCATCGTACGCCAGTTTTAAATTCGACGTTACATAATGCCCGAACCCCGGAGCCTTGCGGTTGTCCTGCCCGTTCACCCAGTCGTAGTAGTTTGCAAGGGTCCCTCCGGGGAAACGGAAGGTGCCGATCATGGATCGGGAAAGCACATCGATCAAGTTGGAATCGTTGAACGGGTCGGTTCGCCAGGGATTGCCCTGCATTTTCCCGTTGTAGCCGATTGCGTCGGCGTCCCACGCGCTGTTCGTACCCGGGGTGACATTCAAGGCATATACCGCCGCATGACTCTCAAGACCTCCCAGAACAAATAAAAAGGCCAGTACCATACCCAGCACCCGCCTTATCGAACCATCAACCAATTTTCGTGCTAATTCAGTCATGTCTATTTCTCCTTATTATTTCCCGCCTCTATTCCAGTACATCTTACCAATAATGAATCCAATTTTATATATCGCTTATACATCACTGATTAAACTGTCCTAGTATTAAATACTATTTATGTCAACTAGGTATATATTATTTTTATATATCACAGTTATATTAAAACTACGCCAACAGCGCAAAACACCGGCTAAAGAATCCGTTTCACACTTACCCCTGGAACAGTTAAGAAATGTCGTATCCGCTTCGTTTATATGCTGGAGGGGCGAGATTGCCTCTTTTCGGCGCAATCACCTCTCCGCCCGGGCGCTCGGCGAGCGCCCCTCCACCGAGGTGGCTATGGTTTTGTTTTAAGTGCTCTAGCCTGTATAGAAAGAGCAATATTCCACCTGCGAACACGCAAAGCGCGGCGCCCATTTGGACGCCGCGCGTTATATTCTATCCCATCACAGTGAGTTATTTTGCGGATACACGGACTTCGTCGATGTAGACGTCGTCATTGTTCCCCGAGGCATCGCAACGGAAGCGGATCTTCATGTTCGTCGGGAACGTATAGTTGGCTTCGTCGATAATCACTTCCTTGGAGTAGAACGTGTTATTTTCAAAGTCGGTACCGCGCGCCCAACTACCGATCGTCTTCCACGAGGACCCATCATAATACTGCAGCCAGAAGTCCTCTCCGGACTCCATACTCACCGCTTTGAACCAGAACTCGACCTTGATCTGGGTGTAGCCCGGCGCATTTACATCCACACGCTTTACGCACTGAATCTGGAAGGCGTGCCGGTTCGTTATAGCATGGCGGCTCTAAACCTGCAGAAGATCCCGTTGAGAGAACTCAATATTGCGGCAACATCCATTAAACGACTCGCGTTTCTGGAACGATTCCCCGACCTCGAAATCCTAACGGTCAGCGAAGGACGCTTCCCGCCCGAAAAGCTCAACCCGTTACGCAAACGCATGACTGTCACTGAGAAACCACTCCCCCAGACCAAAACACAACCGCGTTAAATTGAAATTGAAACTGCTCATGTTTCGATCGTGCGTATAGGCACTGCGTTCAGTTGCGTTTCCGCAGGTATATTTTTTTCGGAGCAAGTCTCAGGAACATTCCCGGCTCGAACCGCTTGAAGGATGAGGGGTGAATTGCTAGATTTTGTGGGTTTAGAGGGGACTTATTTCCACATGTTGTGGTTTTAGAGGGATTTAGGCAAATGGCCGCGAAGAAGAAGCACGAATATACCGAAGACAAGATCAAGACGCTGTCGTCGCTGGAGCACATCCGCCTGCGTACGGGCATGTACATTGGCCGAACCGGCAGCGGTGCGCATTATGACGACGGCATCTATATCCTCGTTAAAGAGGTGATTGATAACGGCATCGACGAATTCATCATGGGACACGGCGATCGAATCGATGTCTCCATTGAGGAGGACATGGTCACGATCCGCGACTTTGGCCGCGGCATCCCACTGGGCAAAGTGGTGGCCTGTGTCTCGGAAATGAATACCGGGGCAAAATACAACGACGACGTATTCCAGTTCAGCGTCGGTCTCAACGGGGTCGGCACCAAGGCAGTGAACGCCCTTTCGACCTATTTCCTCGTCCGCAGCCACCGCGAAGGTGAGTATGTGGAAGCCGAATTTGAACTAGGGAAGCTGGTCCGGCAGGAAAAAGGCAAGACCGATGAGCCCAATGGCACCTACGTTGCCTTTTCGCCCGATCCCGACATTTTCAAGAAGTTCCAGTTCAATCCCGACCACCTCGCGCGACGCTTGCGGTTCTACGCCTACCTGAATGCCCGCCTGAAAATCTGGTTTAACGGAGAGCTCTATCACTGCAAGGGCGGCCTGCTGGATCTTATCCGCGACGAAAGCCAGTACGAAAAAATTTATGCCCCGTTCCAATATTCGGACAAAACACTGGAAATTGCGTTCACGCATACGAACCGCTTTTCCGAGGAATACTACTCGTTCGTGAACGGCCAATATACCTCCGACGGCGGCACCCACCTTTCCGCCTTCCGCGAAGGCCTGCTGCGCGGCATCAACGATTTTGCCAATAAAAAATATTCCGGCGACGATGTGCGCGAAGGCGTACTCGGTGCGGTGGCGATCCGCCTGAAGGAACCGATCTTCGAAAGCCAGACCAAAAACAAACTCGGCAACTCCGAAATCCGGTCCGACCTCGTGGCGAAGATTTCACAGGTGGTGGCCGACCTGCTGCACCGCGATCCAACGGAAGCGAAAAAGCTGATCTCCAAAATCGAGGAAACCCAAAAGCTCCGCAAGGAACTCAACTCGGTTAAAAAACTGGCACGCGAACGGTCGAAGTCGGTCTCCATCCGCATTCCCCAACTGAAGGACTGCAAGAACCACTTTAACCATGAAAAACAGAAGCACCTCGACACCCAGGTTTTCATTACCGAGGGCCAATCCGCCGCCGGCTCGATTGTCAGCTGCCGCAATGCCAACAACCAGGCCATCTATACCCTAAAGGGAAAGCCGCTGAACGTCTGCGATCTCAAGCGCGATTCACTCTACAAGAATGTGGAGATCTACAACCTGATGCGCAGCCTCAACATTGAAGAAAATATTGATAACCTTCGCTATAACAACGTCATTCTGGCCACCGACGCCGATGTCGACGGTTTGCATATCCGCAACCTGATGATCACCTTTTTCCTACGCTTCTTCGAACCGCTCGTGAAGGAAGGTCACCTTAAGATTCTCGAAACCCCGCTGTTTCGCGTCCGCAACAAGAAGAAAACGATCTACTGCTACTCCGAGAAGGAGCGCGAAAAAGCGCTCAACAAACTCGGGCGTGGCGCGGAGATCACCCGATTCAAAGGACTAGGGGAAATTTCGCCCAAGGAGTTCAAGGATTTCATCAGCGACGACGGCATGCGACTCTCGCAAGTCTCCATTGATGGCGACCATTCCGTCTCCGAAGTCCTCTCCTTCTACATGGGCAAGAACACACCCGACCGGCGGGACTTTATTATGGATAACCTGGTAGTTGATACAGAAATGCTATGACCGACAAGAGCAACGAAAACGAATTAGAGCTGTTTAAATCCGAATCCCCCGTCGAAGAAAGCGCGAAAGAGGGGGTTGCGGAAACAGAGGAAACCGCATCCCCGGCGGCGGAAGAAGGACCCCAAAAGTTTGATCCGCTCCACACGGAGCACGGGCCGCTGAACCAAATGATCCGGACCAACTTTCTGGAGTATGCCACCTATGTGATCTGCGATCGCGCCATCCCGGCACTCGAAGACGGGCTCAAGCCGGTACAGCGCCGCATCATGCATGCGCTCAAGGAAAAAGACGACGGACGCTTTATCAAAGTCGCCAACATTGTCGGCCACACGATGCAGTATCATCCGCATGGCGACGCCTCGATTGCCGATGCGCTGGTGACGCTCACGAACAAACGATACCTGATCGAAGGTCAGGGAAACTACGGTAACATCTTTACCGGCGACCGCGCGGCCGCCTCTCGCTACATTGAATGTCGACTAACCGAGCTCGCGCGCAAGGAGCTATTCAACAAGGAACTGACGGAGTGGATTGCCAGCTATGACGGACGCAACAAGGAACCCGTCAGCCTGCCGTGTAAACTGCCGCTGATGCTGATGCTCTGCGCAGACGGCATTGCCGTCCGCCTTTTCACGAGTATTCTTCCCCACAGCCGGTCTG
>CAZWZW010000183.1:0-6718 GCA_964639125.1 uncultured Verrucomicrobiota bacterium | reverse complement strand
GTCGAGCCTTGTGCCCGATGGGATTGTGCTCGGTCGGCGTATTGGCCGCTCCGACACGGATGGAAAGTCCAAGGCCATGCCCGGACACAACCTGCCGATCGCTGCCTTGGGTGTATTCATTCTTTTGATCGGCTGGTTCGGATTCAACCCCGGTTCACAGCTCGCGATTGTCGGTAAGGATAACACCGATGCCGTCATGTTGATTGCGGTCAACACCCTGCTCGCAGCCGGTGCCGGCGGATTCGTTGCGATGCTTACCACCTGGATGATGCACAGAAAGCCCGACCTCACCATGGCTGCCAACGGTGTACTGGGCGGTCTGGTGGGTATCACGGCCAACTGCGACGGTGTCAGCAACGTTGAAGCTATCATTATTGGTGCGGTTGCCGGCGTACTGGTCTGCCTCGGCGTCAAGCTGCTGGATAAGCTTAGAATCGACGACACGGTCGGTGCGTTCCCGGTACATGGCCTCTGCGGCGTGTGGGGCGGTATTGCGGTAGCCATCTTCGGCTCCTACGATGGCTGCTCCTCGCAGGCGATCGGCGAATACGGTAACTGGGTTGCCCAGATCGTAGGTTCGATTGCCATTCCGATATGGGCGTTCGTAACCATGTTCATCCTGTTCTCGATCCTCAAGGCCATCGGCATGCTGCGGGTGAGCAAGGAAGAAGAACTGCGCGGCCTGGACATCGGCGAACACGGCGAAGAAGCCTACAACGGCTTCCAGATCTTCACCACCAACTAACCCCAGGCTGATTAAGGAGAAAAACAATGAAACTGATTATTGCATACATCCAGCCTGAACAGCTCAACGAAGTAAAACAGGCGCTGTACGAAAAAGAAATCTACAAAATGTCGGTGACCAATGCCATGGGCTGCGGTCAGCAGAAGGGCTACCACGAAACCTACCGCGGAGCGGATATAGAGGTGAACCTACTGAAGAAGGTTCGTATGGAAGTGGCTGTGAACGGCGAGTTTGTTGAGTCCACCATCGAGGCTATTATTTCCGGTGCGCGCACCGGTAACATTGGCGATGGAAAAATCTTCGTCATGGATCTGACAGAATGCATCCGCATCCGGACCGGTGAAAAGGGGCCGGAAGCTATTGGATGACCGAATTAAATGGGGGTCGGGCTTCGCTGGAATCCTTTCGCATCCTCGAGGGCTTTTTGCGCGGAGCCCGATCCCCGAATAACCTGCAAGTAAAAAACACTAAAGGAGAAATAATAATGAGAAACATGATGATTAAGACAATGGTAGCGGGCGCGGTCGCATCGGTGGCCGCAATGGCATTTGCAGATGGTGAAAGTGCTGTCCCGGCAACAGAGGTCAGCGTAACCGCAGATTTTGCTTCCGCCTACGTTTTTCGTGGGGTCACCTTGAACGACGGATCCGTCTTTCAGCCTGGCATTGAGGTCTCTGGTTTAGGGTTGAGAGAAGAGTGCGGTTCTTTGACGATTGGGGCTTGGGGAAACTTTGACTTTGATGGCTACACGCCTAATGGCGTTGCAGGGTCGTCTTTCCAGGAGACCGACTGGTACGCATCGTATGGTTTGCCGAGCTTGGTTGATGGTTTGGATCTTTTCGTGGGATATACAGAATACACCTATGGTACGGGTGCTTCGGATAAGGAAGCCAATATTGGTGCTGGTTATGATCTGGCTGGAATCTCCCTGGGGCTGACGTATTACCAAGGGGTTGGCGGCCTGATTGGTACGCAGGTGTATGTTGAGGGTGCAATTGGATATGCTTTGGAGCTCTCCGAAGAACTCAGTGCTTCCGTAGACGCAACTGCAGCTTACATTGATCCCTCTGCATCAGGTGCCAAGTCTGGTTTCAATGACTACTCCATCGGTGTCGGCATTGGCTATGCTCTCGGTGAGAACTGGAGTCTTGGCGCTTCCCTTGCCTACATTGGACAGGGAGATGATAAAGTGCTGGCTGATAGTGGTCCCGCCACCCCTGGCTACGACGTTGAAGTTGTTAGTACATTGAGCCTGGCCGGCAGCTTCTAGCAGCCTGTCGTTGCGACAAATTGAAAGAGAGTTGCTCTAACTCAAAGTTTGCATCTTGTAATGAAAAGCGCTCCTGCGGGGGCGCTTTTTCCTTTGACGGGATCGATGGTGCCGATCCGCTTCCTCCCCATTTGGGGCACCGAGATTCCGGTTTTATACCCTTTCGGCCAAACTTCCGTTTATGTATGGTCTTTGCCTGATTTTCCAATAACTGGATATGAATCCGGGGAGCTTTTTAGAATGAGACGATATCTTACGATTTTTACGGCCTTGCTGATCAGTAGTGCAGCGGCATTTGGGCAACTTACAAATGTACTCGAAAACGGAACCAGCCAGACCATCAGCAATGTATGGAATGTCGCTGGCGATATCATTGTCGGTAACATCACATCAAACAACCTGCTCAACATCATCAACGGGGGGGACGTGGACAGCGTAAACGCCTACATCGGAAATTCCAACTCGGCGATGTTCAATGCTGTTTCCATTGCGGGAACCAATGCGAAGTGGCAGGTTTCTGGATCTCTGGTTGTTGGCAACGAAGGGTCGGATAACAGTTTGATTGTCACCAATGGAGGACGTCTTACCAGTGCCCGTTCCTACATCGGTTTTGGTTCCAATGCTTTTAATAATGTGGTGGTGGTTACCGGAAGCAATACCTTGTGGAGTAACTTGAACGACTTGGAAATTGGCGTATCCGGAACAGGGAATACCTTGAGGGTTGAAGATGACGGCAAAGTGACTGTGGGCAACGACCTGCGGGTGTCTAAGGGGAATTCGCTTAATCTCGATTTCGGCAATGTAGAGGTCGGGGGTAATCTGTTTGTCAACAGCAATGCAGTTGTTTCAGGATCAGGTTCGGTGGCGTTCGATGCGGGCAGTAATTTTCTTGTCTTCGATTATGTGAATAGCACGATTTCCAGTAACGTGCTATTTGATGGGCAGGCCGGAGCCGACACGATTCAGCTTTCCGGAGGTGGCCAGGATGTGTCTGCCGCAGATTTTTCATTTCTGAACCACACAAACTTTTCTGTGCTGCAGCTGGCCGAAGGCGATGATGCCTGGCTGGTAAGCGCTTCCGACACGAACGGTACCTTCGGTTCGATTTCCAATATTTACGGAGGGGCGGGGAACGACCGGTTAAAGTATAATCCGGGCGACGAGCCTTCGAGAATGGCGGATTCGAAGCTTGGGAAAACCTACTTTGATTTTGAGATTCTGGACCTGGGAGCTGGCAGTAACAACTGGGAAATTACGGCATTGGATTCGGGGATACTGCTTGATGGGGGGGCGGGCGATAATTCGTTGTGGTCGACCGGCGGAGTGCTGACGGTGACGACAAATGATTTTTCTTCCGCTTATGTCAACTTTTCCTCGATGGGCCTGACCAACACAACCTTGACCGGTCAAGGCATTGTTGATGGGGTGTCATCGATCAGCATGAGTGGGGGTACACTCAACCCGAACGGTTCTCTACAGATCGATGGCGAGTTTTCTGCGGATCAGCTAACCTATATGGCACATGTGGGCGCGGTGGCGTCCGATCAGCTCTATTTTACCAGTACCAATGGGGTTGATCTGTCGTCGATCACCGCAACTGTTGTGGTTGCAAAAGTTCCTACAAATGCTTTGAAAAAAGCGACCATTCTGGTGGCCGATGGAGGGTATAATGCTGGAGGTTTCGCAGAAACCAATATTACCGACTCCTTATTGTTGTACGACGCATCAATGACCAACCTGTCAGCCAATACAATTGAGATTGTTGTTGCAGGAAATGGTGAAAAGTTCAGCTCTGCGCTGGCCTTTGCCGGAGCGGAAGGGGTGCGGGCGGGGTTCAACTCCATGAAAAACCTGGTCTTTACGCGCACCAAGCAGCTCCGCCGCAACCTGGTGGCCACTTCTCATGCTATTCCGCGCGAGGCCTTTCTGCTTTCCTCCACCAATGCTCCAGCCGGTGCTCGCGGCCCGGGCGATCAAAGCACAATTTTTGATTTCAACCTGTGGGTGCAGCATTTTAGCGGAGAGGGCGACTATGAACGTTCCGGCGATTCCCATGGGTTTTCCATGAACAGCTATGGCACAACCTTTGGCTTTGACAAGCTGATTGGCGATGCACTGGTGGTGGGTGCAAACTATACCTATTCCCGAACCCATTCCCGGACAACCAACGACGACCAGCTGGATACCGAAACCTATTGGGTGGGTGCCTACGGAGAATGGGTTGGAGAAGAGGGACTCTATGTGGATGCGCTTGCCGGGTATGGATTTTCCTCCTTTGACTCGCTTCGGGTTGAAGTTGATGAAGGCTATCTGGGTACGGCCCTGTATGGTGGATATGGACTGGGTGGCTATGTGGATGTCGGGCAGTATTATCACTATAAAAATGTGGCCCTCTCTCCGTATGCCGGGGTGCATTATTTGAGTGTCGTGGCCGATGAACATATGGAAGATGGTCCGGATGAACTGACGGTCGCCGAGTTTTCGCATGCCTGGCTGGAGTCCGTGTTGGGCATCAAACTGCGCCATCGTTTCAACACGCAAATTGGCCGGTTCCAGACCACGGGCTATGCCGAATGGGCACACGATTATATTCAGGAGGATATCTATTCCACGCTTTCGGCCAACGGCCTCCCTGCAGTGGATATGGCTCGGATTTCCCCGGATGCCGATATGTTTAACACCGGGCTGGGATTTAGTTGGCTTTGCACGGATTCGCTCGAGGTTGGAGTGGGATACAATGGCCGCTTTAGTGATCGCTATGAAGAACACACCGGTTCCGTGATGCTGAATCTGATGTTCTAGTCCTGCTGGGTGGCAGGAAGCTCTAAATACGAATACTTAAATCCGAAATAATATCAAAAACAGAAAAGATTCAATGAAGGAAACGTTTCCTGCCTTGTAGATTTTGAGTTGGGGTTTGTTTGGGATTCAGGATTTAGAGGTTGGAAATTTCAAACCGGAGGTTTGGCTATGCTTTCATTCGGATGTTTATGCGTATTGCTCGGGCTCGGCTACTGGCTGAGGCGAAAGCTGGTTTTTCTTCAGCGACTCTATCTGCCCGCCAGCGTCATTGCCGGTCTTTTGGGCCTGCTCATTTTTCAAATTGCTCCAGTTCCCTCCGAGGTCTCGGCAGGTTGGAACACATTGCCCGGCCTGCTGATTAACATTGTTTTTGCCTGCCTGTTTCTCGGCGTTGCACTGCCAAAAATTTCAACCGTCTGGAAGAGCGCGGGTCGTCAGCTGGCCTATGGCCAGATTGTCGCATGGGGGCAATACGCGGTGGGTTGTATTCTGGTTTTGCTCCTGATTAAACCGCTTTTGGGCCTTCCCGATCTGTTTGCCGGCATCATGCCCGTCGGCTTTGAAGGCGGGCACGGCACTGCCGGCGGCATGGGTCCGGTGTTCGATGAGCTTGGTTTTCCCGAAATGAAGGACTATGCGCTTGCGGCCGCCACCGGCGGAATTATGGGGGCCATCATCGTCGGCATGGGACTCGTTAACTGGGCGGTGCGCAAGGGCTATGTCGAAAAGAAAATCCAGCCCAGTGTCGAGATTGAAGATCTGAGTGGCATTATCCCCGTGGCCAACCGACCGGCGGCGGGCCGGCTTACCGTTTCGAGCGATGTCATTGAATCGCTTTCGTTACATCTTGTTTTCGTAGGTGTTGCCATTCTGTTGGGCTGGCTGATGAAGCAGGGGCTGCTGCAGGTAGCCAGCCTGTTGCCGGGCAAAGGCGCACAAATATTCCAGAGCTTCCCGCTCTTCCCGCTCTGCATGCTCGGCGGCGTTATCGTCCAATGGTTGTCCGATCGCTTTGATGCGCACGAGCACATGGACCACGGTCTGATGCTGCGGATTCAAAATTGCGCGCTGGATTTTCTCGTCGTAGCCGCTATTGCCACCATTAGGCTCGACGTCGTTGCGAAAGGCTGGGTTCCGCTCGTTATTTTGATTGCTGCCGGCATTGGCTGGAATGTCTTTTGCCTGACCATACTGGCGCGTCGCGCCTTCAACGATGCCTGGTTCGAGCGGGGCATTGCCGAAATGGGGCAGTCGATGGGGGTTACGGCCACCGGTCTCCTGCTCCTGCGGGTGGTTGATCCCGACTATGAAACCGAAGCCGCCGAGGCTTTTGCCGCCAAACAGCTGCTGCACGAACCCTTCATGGGTGGAGGCCTCTGGACCGGTGCGGCCATTCCGTTGCTCGCGCTGTGGGGCGGCTGGCCGATTCTTGGTATTTCACTGGGCGTAATGCTGGTTTGGGCGGTTTTCCTCTGTACGTTGAACCGGGGAACCGGGAACTAGAGCATTTAAAACAAAACCATAGCCACCTCGATGGAGGGGCGCTCGCCGAGCGCCCGGGCGGGAGGTGATTGCGCCGAAAAGAAGCAATCTCGCCCCTCCAATGCATAAACGAAGCGGATACGACATTTCTTAAAATGCTTTAGTGGTTCTACGTGGAATTTTATGGTGGAGAAAGTGGGGAAATATTTTGACGGGATAACAGGATAAACGGGATCAAATCCTGTGGATCAGCAGGGGGAGGCTTTTTATGGCATTGACTCGCAACGATTTGTCAATTCCGATGGAGGGGCTGAAGGGAACTAGGAAGATCGACAGGATGGAGTGGTCTTCTAAGCAAAATTATGGTTCTTCTGGGTTTTTTATGGTGGAGGGGCAGCGGCCTCGCTGACCTTCGGTCG
>CAZWZW010000182.1:0-6772 GCA_964639125.1 uncultured Verrucomicrobiota bacterium | reverse complement strand
TGGAGGTTGTGGTGACCTCCGGTCAGCTTGCGGATGTTGATGCGGCGATGGCGGGGGAGTACGAGGATATGGACGAACTCGTTGTTCGTGATATCCAGCTTGGCGGTGCATCGGAAATCGGTTTGCTTAATTTGCGGCTGGACAGCTCAGCTCTCATGGATTCCGTCGGATCTGAATTGATGGGACAGGCTGGCGCATCAGATGCCGCTCAGGCGTTGCGCCTGGTTTCGGGTGCAACGGTACAGGATGGAAAATATGCCGTGATCCGCGGTTTGCCGGATCGCTATGTCAGCTCTCAGATGAACGGCGTACGACTGCCTACGGCGGACACCGACAAACGCGCGGTACAGCTCGACCAGTTTCCCGCGGCTTTGATTGAAAGCATTCAGGTATCCAAAACGTTCACCCCCGATCAGCAGGGTGATGCATCCGGGGGTGCCGTTAATGTGGTGTTAAAGGGAATTCCGGACGGGCCGGTGCTGCAGGCCGGCTTCGGCATGGAAATGAACTCTCAGGTGTGGGAGGCACGCAATAATTTTCTGACCTATCAGGGCGGCGGCGTAAATTTTTCCGGCAAGGATAATGGGGCCCGGGAAATACCCGGCAGCGGCAATTTTTCCGGTGCCGTGGGCAGCGACCGGGGGACTGCTCCGTTGAGCTATTCCTGGGGGCTCGGCGCCGGCGATAAAGTGGAGTTTGATTCGGGGGTGAAGGTTGGCGGATTTGCCAACGTTTATTATAAACGCGATGCGTCCACATTTGCGGGGGGCACAGAGGATAAATATGAAAGTGTGGTTCCCTCTGACTCGACCTTTCTTCCCCCCGCGCTGATCGGAGCTCCGCATTTGCTGCCCGAAGTTCTCGGTGATTCGGGCAACAATCCTTATGTCAATGGTGCGACCGACTTTAGAACAGAACTCTATGATGTTGAAGAATCGACGGATGAAGTGCAGTGGGGCGCACTGGGCTCTCTGGGCGTTGAATCGGAAAATAATAAGCTTTTGCTGCTCTACATGCAGACGCACATGGCCGAAGACAAGGTACGGTTACTGGAGGATACACGCGGCAAGGCGCTATTTGATCCGGGGAGCCAAAACCCGGTGCTGGCACCCTATCATCGCAGCCAGGCATTGGACTATAGTGAGCGCGACTCCAGTACGCTGCAGTTGAGTGGGCGTCACGTACTCCCCTTCTTCGGAGAGATGGACAACGACTTTTTTCAGCTACTCAACCCGAAAATCGATTGGTATGGCGCGGTTAGTTCGGCCGCGCAGGATAATCCCGACAAACGGCTGTTCGCCTCGCAATGGCGCCCTGAACGTGCCCAAACCAACCGGACCGGAGCGATTCGGATTACGCCGCCGACCTACTCGGGAGTCTTGCCTGGTGAGAATATTAATCTGGGCTATTTTCAGCGGGTCTGGAAAGACATCGCAGAGGATAGCGATCAGTATGCGATCAACGGGGAACTCCCTTTCAAGCAGTGGACCGACACGGAGGGGTCGCTGAAAGTCGGCTGGTTCAACGATCAGGTGGAGCGCACCTTCAACCAGACCAGTTTCAGTAACGAAGGGGACTCGCAATTCCAGCAAAACCTGAGCTGGAATCAGTTGTGGTCCGATATCTGGACGGAGGATCCCACGACGCCCCTGGTGCAATCGCTGTATGATGTGGGCTATGACGGGCATCAGGATATTACTGCGTGGTACGGCATGGTGGATCTGCCCGTGTGGTCGTTTGTGAATATCGTGGGCGGTGTCCGTTTCGAATCCACCGAGCTCGCCGTGGACAGCCGTCCGGCCTCCGCCTTTGCCCGCTATTTTGATACGGATACCTTGGGGTGGGTAACGCTCCAGGGCAGCGATGCGCAGCATATTCGCTATTCGCAAAACGATGTGCTCCCCTCGCTGGGGATGGAGCTCCGGCCGATCAAGCCCGTTGTATTGCGAGCCTCCTACGCACAAACCGTTGCCCGTCAAACCTTCAAGGAACTTTCGCCTGTTGCCCAATCGGAATACTTCGGTGGAGACGTCTTTGTGGGGAATCCTGATTTAAAGATGAGTTCGCTCGAAAACTATGATCTTCGGATGGACTACACCCCCTATCCCGGTGGGCTGCTATCCTTCTCGTGGTTCTACAAAACCATTAAAGATCCCATTGAAAATATCCAGCGCTCGGTCGAATTTACCTTTACCCAGCCGGTCAACTATCCGGAGGGAAACATGCAGGGGTACGAAGCGGAAATCCGGCAGCAGCTAGGGGAGTGGTGGGATCCATTGGAAGGCATTTCGCTTGGCTTTAACGCCACGCTGATCGACTCCGAGGTGACCCTTCCGCAGGATGAATATGATAGCTTCGTTGCCTCGGGCGTTTACACTCCGTTCGAAAGCCGACGCATGATGGGCGCACCTGACTATCTGTTTAATGCAAACCTGACCTACGACATTAAACGGTTCGGTACTCGTCTGGGATTGTTTTACAACTATATTGGCGAAACCCTTGAATCCGGCGAAAGTATTGTTCTCAGTTCCGCCAAGCATTCGCCGGGAATCTACGCGCTGCCTTATGGAACGCTGAACTTCAGCCTTTCCCAGAAACTGGGTGAACATTGGAAGCTGAAATTTCAGATGAAAAACATTACCAACCCCGAAATTCAGCGGGAGTACCGGTCGGAATCGTATTCCGATACGGCCATTCGATCCTCCTACACCAAAGGCACCGACTACTCCCTCGGGGTAACGACGACGTGGTAACGGAGAGCTAACGAAGCACTCATTTATAAATAACATTAAAACGCCAGAAATCTAATTCGAGGTACATAATGAAAAAACAAATCCTGATAATTTTAGTCGCGGCCAGTGGAATGGCCGGTGTACAGGCCGCCGATGTGGACCTGACTAAAGAGACCCTCTCTAAATGGGTGGAAACCCGGAAGTTGATCTCTGAAGAAAGAGAAAAATGGGAGCTGGAGCGTGAGATACTCGGCGACCGCATCGATCTGGTCCGTACAGAGCATGACGACCTTTCCCGGAAAATTCACGAGACCCAATCGCTCATCACGAATGCGGATAAAAAACGCGCAGATCTGGTGAAGGAAAATGATACCCTCAAGAATGCTTCAGCCACGCTCGCAAATCGGATCGTTACCCTGGAGCAGGGCGTCCTGTCACTGCTGCCCACCTTACCCGTCCCGGTTCAGGAGCGCATCAGGCCGCTGAGTCAGCGAATCCCCACGACTGAAAAAACAGACCTCACCCTTTCCGAACGCTATCAAAATGTTGTCGGGGTCATCAACGAGCTCAATAAAGGGGCAAACGAAATCTCGGTGGTTAGCGAAGTCCGGGAGCTTCCCGATGGATCGACGGCTGAGGTGCAAACGCTCTATCTCGGTTATGCCCGGGCCTATTATACGACCAATAAGGGGGATATCGCGGGTGCCGGCCATCCAACCCCCGAGGGCTGGGTGTGGGAACCGGACAACAGCATTGCCCGGCAAGTGGCCGACTCAATCTCCATTTTGAAAAATGAAAAAGTGGCGGAGTTTATTCCGCTGAGCATCAGCATCGACTAAGGAAATGCACATGAAGAATTTAACATACCGTAGATGGAGCTTACTCATCCTTTCCGCCATCGCTCTCGTTGGGGGGATGGGCATTGTGCCCGCCGTACAGGCCGAACCCGACATGCAGGCCAGACTGGAAGCGAGCCTGACCGAACTCTCCAATGTCCGCAAGTCGATCTCCAAGGAAAAGCTGCCGATGATTAAAGGGCTCAATTCGCTCGAAGACGAGGTGATGGCGGTGCGACTGGACCACCAGAAAATTATGCGCCAGCTCGATAGCCGCAACCTCGACCTCAATAACCTCCGCGCCGAAATAAAAACGCGCAAAGGGGAAAAAAGCTACATCTCCAACCTGCTCGGAGAATACACCCGCAATTTCCAAACGCGCCTGCACATTGCGGAGCTGGATGAATATAACGACGTCATCAGCTCCGCCTCACTGGCACCGGAAAACACAAACCTGACCGATGAAGAAATCTTCCTGCGGCAAACCATGCTGGTGGAAGCTTCGATCAAACGGCTGCAGAATGTTGTCGGTGGTGAATCCTTTTCCGGAACGGCTACCGGGGAGGATGGACTCGTCAAAAAGGGAACTTTCTTGCTCGTCGGACCGGTCGCTTTATTTTCCGCGTCAGACGGTTCTCTTGCCGGTATTGCAGAGCAGCAACTCGGATCACTCGAACCCATGGTGATGTCTTTTGCCGATTCGGCCCAGGCGGAAATGGTACGTAATACAGTCAACAATAAGCAGGGCACCTTCCCGTTTGACCCGAGCCTCGGAAATGCCCGTAAGATTGAGGAAACTTCCGATACGCTGCTGGAACATCTCAAGAAAGGCGGCATCGTGGTTTGGCCGATCGTCGGCATGTTCGGCCTCGCCCTGCTCGTTGCCTTGATCAAGTGGATTCAATTAACGCTGATCCCGATGCCGAGCGAAAAAGAGGTGCGCCCCTTACTCCAGGCCATGTTGCACAACGACCATACGCAGGCGGAAGAGCGTGTAGCAAAAATTAAGGGTCCGAGCGGTTCTATGCTCAAGGCCGGCGTTGAGCATTTCAATGAACCGAAGGACCTCGTGGAAGAAGTGATGTATGAGGAAATACTGACCACCCGCATGGGCGTGAACCGTTGGATCTCATTCCTCTCGGTCTGCGCAGCGGCCTCTCCACTCCTCGGACTTCTCGGAACCGTGACCGGTATCATTAATACCTTCAAGCTGATCACGGTATTTGGTTCCGGCGATGTAAAAACCCTTTCGGGAGGGATCTCCGAAGCGTTAATCACCACAGAGGTCGGCCTGGTGGTGGCCATCTTTGCGCTGGTGCTGCACGCCTTCCTGTCGCGTAAGGCCAAGGGCATTATCGACCGGATGGAAAAGACCGCCATCCTCTTCATGAACCGTGCATCCCGGACCGCACCGCAGGAAGCCTAATGGAAGCGACCCCTACAATTTGGACGCAGGCACTGTCCATCTGGGCTTCAGGTGGGTGGGGCATGATTGCCCTCGCGGTGGATGCGGTGCTTATTTTTTACCTCGGTATGAGCATTTTTGGCCGAATCCGGGCAAAGGGCTATCTCTACGTGGGCGAACAGAAAATGAAGCGCTGGATCAAGAAGCCGGAAACCGGCCGCGGACCTGTGGGCAAAATGGTTCGGTTTGTAATGGGCGCGAAAAATCTGAAAGAGATTTCGATCTATTTTGATGAATTACACCAGACAGAAATTGCGCCCTTTGATCGCGACCTGAAAGTCATGCAGACCTGTGTGAGCGTTGCTCCGCTGCTCGGTCTGTTGGGTACGGTAACCGGAATGCTCTCCACGTTCGGTGCGCTGGCCACCGGCTCCGGCGGAGATAAGACCATGGGGATGGTGGCGTCCGGGATTTCGGAAGCCCTCATTACCACCGAAACCGGTCTGCTGATTGCTCTGCCCGGCCTCATTTTTCAGTACAAACTTTCCCGGGAGCACGGAACATATAAGGCCTTTCTTGCACACCTGCAAACGGTCTGTACCCAGCGACTCTATAAACAAAACCAAAAGGCGAAAGCACAATGAACCCGTCCGGCGGGTGCCGCCCGGAGACTTTCACCGCCGCACCGAAGCCCGCCCGACAACAATCTTTTACGGAGTAAATTATGGCACGCTTTAGAACGAATACAGATGAGAATGATGAGGCGGGAGTTGATATTTCCCCGCTCATCGACTGTGTTTTTATTCTCCTCATTTTCTTTATTGTCACCACCACCTTTGTGGAGGAAACCGGTGTCGAGGTCGACAAGCCGCAGGCCGCTTCCTCTGTACAGCTGGAGAAGACCAGCATCCTGCTTGCCATCACCGACAAGGGTGAAATTGTATACGGCGGCCGGGAAATCGGTATGGCGGGGGTGCAGCCCCTGGTTAAACGCATGATGCAGAAAGAAGAGGTTCCCGTCATTGTGCAGGCCGACCAGAATGTTCTGTCCGGACTGCTCGTGCGGGTGATCGACGAAGCTAAGCTCGCCGGTGCTGTGAAGGTCAGCATTGCGACGCGAAAGGAACAGGGATAAGCCGCGTGGTAAAGATGTTCAAAATGTTGTTCAGCAACCTCGCCTGTCTGGGCGCGGCGCTTGGTATTTCCCTGGCCCTGTTCATGGTTTTGCCCGTGCTTCAGGTCATCACCAAGCCGCCGGTGAAAGATCTGACCATCCGCTCGGTTGATACCGCCACCATAGAACCGCCTCCTCCGCCGCCGCCGATGGAGGAACCGGAGGAACCCGAGGAGCCGCCTCCGGCTCCCCCTGCCATCGATGCACAGCCGCTCGACCTTTCTCAGCTGGAGCTGACGCTCAATCCTGGCGACGGCGGATTTGGCAGTGGCGATTTTGCCATCAACCTCGCCGGCGCGGCCGGTAACAATTCCGAAGTGGATGCGATCTTCTCGCTGTCCGATCTCGACCAGAAGCCCCGCGTGGTCTATCAGCCCGCTCCAATCTATCCCCAGGAGCTGGCCCGCAAGAATATTCAGGGTACGGTTTATGTGCTGTTTATCGTTGATAAAACCGGGCGGGCCCGCGATCTCAGGGTCCAGAAATCGACCCATCCCGCCTTCAATAATCCCGCGCTTAAAGCGGTTAAGCAGTGGAAGTTTGAACCGGGGAAACGCAAAGGCAAACCCGTTCAGTTCCGGATGCGGGTGCCCATCACCTTTCAGAAATAGGATAAAGTCATGAA
>CAZWZW010000181.1:0-6781 GCA_964639125.1 uncultured Verrucomicrobiota bacterium | reverse complement strand
AAATGGTCACAACCACGTGAGCCTGGTAGCGGTTAACGATACCCTGGCTCAGATGGAGAAGGCGGGGCTGGTTCGGGTGATTCGCGATACGGATGTTCATGCCCATTATGAGCATACATTCAATCATCCCCATCATGAGCATATGGTTTGCGACCATTGCGGAGAATTTATTGAGTTTTCCGACGACAAGATCATGGAGCTCATCACGCAAGCCTGCAAGACGAAGGGATTTGAAGAGCGTACCCATCGGATTGTCGTATTCGGCACCTGCAGCACCTGTCTCAGCAAGTCGTAGAAACGGAACAGGTTTTGGTGAGCAGCCTGCTAGTGGGCTGCTTTTCTGGCGGCAAGCTGGGCATTGTATTCGCGTAAATCGCAAGAGGGGCATTGAACCTTTTCGCCCTTATAGACCACGCAGTCATGGCTGCCGGAGCATCCGGGTTGTTTTTTTCTAAGCAGGTTTATACCAGCCAGTATCCCGAGTGGAATTCCAACGAGCAGCAATACGCATGAAAACATTGTGAGAAAAAGCATCATCATTTACCTGTTAATTAAATTTCGCCTTATCGGGGCAACACTTGACACTTACCTTCCCACGTTTAATACTGCAACCCTTTGTTTGTAGAATAATATCCGGGTTTGTGGCCCGGAATAGCGCTGAGATTTTGATCCTATGAAGAAAAAACAACAAAAAAAAGGCCCCGAAAAGTCATCCGCGGGGTTTGAAAACCTTCCCGACTCAGCCGATTTCTATTCGGGCGGCTCCAAGGAACAGCCTCTTTATGTCGGGCGTTCTTTTGCCAATGTCCATCAGGTGCGGAAAACCGAGCGGCATCAGGCAAACATTGGGGGGCGACCCAAGGAAAATATTGACCTTCGCGAGCGAATGGCGTTGCTTTCCGTGCTCAAGGCCGCGGTTATGGTGCTGTTGCTGATCATCGCCTTTTTCATGCTTTGGAAGGGGATCAAAATCTACGAGGAAAGCGTTTGGCTGGACAGTCAGGAGGAACTGGAAACATCGCCCGTGATGAAGGAAGTGGAGATGGTTGATGAGTTTTATACCGAAGGGCAGCAGGCCCGCGAGCAGTTTGTCGAACGCATTGAACTGTGGAAAGAGGCCGACCGATTGGTTCAGTCCGCCGAGGCGCTGCTGCAACGGAACAATTATGATCTGGCCATTGAGCAATGCCAGAAGGCCCTTCGGCTTGATCCGGCTCATATGGTGGCGCTGGATCAGCTTGGGCGGTTGTACTATGCCAAGGGGCAGTATGTGGAAGCGGCCAATGCCTACATCCGTTTGCTTAGTGTGAATCCTTCCCGCGAACAGGTTCAGAAACGCTTGATTGAAGCACTTGATGCGGTGGGTGATTATGAGGCCGTGATGCATATGGCCGAATGGTATATTAATAAGAATGTCTACGATGTCGAAGTGCAGCGCCATCTGGCCAATGCCCTTTATGCGATGGGAAGCCTGGAAGAGGCTGCCGAGGCTTATGGGCGGGTGTTGCAGGAGGCTCCGAAGAATGTGTATGCCCTCGAACGCCAGGCCTCTGCCTACATGCAGATCAAGCAATACGAAAAGGCGCTGGTTCCGCTGGAACGTTTGCGTTCCATCAATTATCAGAAAATCGACTACTATCAACAGCTCGCGGTCTGCTATGCACAGTTGCAGCAGTCCTATGAAGCCATTCAGATCATGGGCCGCGCCACACAGATTTTTGGGGATAAGCGGGTGATGGCGTGGATTCCGGACTCCCGGTTCGATACCTTGCGTGAAGACCGATCATTCCAGGCGTTTGTCGATCATGTAGGCGGCGAGGGTTTCCGCGAGTGGCTTGATAAAATGGCGAAAAATATCGAGGCCAGAGATCGGGAAAAGGCGGATGCCGGCCCATTGCTTTCCACTCCGAAAAACGAATCCTTGAAAGTGGATATCCTGAAGCCAAGGCAATAGGACTTTTCCCCGCTGCTCATGAATGTCTTATTCATATCGTATGCCGAAGTGTCTTTGCGTGGCGGGCGCTTGCGCACGGTGGCCATGTTGAGGGCCTTGGCGGATGCCGGCCACCGGGTTGATGTGGTTGCTTCGGTCTGTGACCTTCCTGACCATCCGCACATTCGTGTTTTGGAAGGGTGTGGGGGCAAGCCGTTGTGTCGGTCGCGCTTGCGGGCGCGGTGTTTTCGGGCCGTTGGACGTGTTCAGTATGATGCGGTTCATGCAGTTGATGATGCCGTGTTTTTTGGCGAGC
Source organism: uncultured Verrucomicrobiota bacterium (assembly GCA_964639125.1). Classification (GTDB taxonomy): domain Bacteria; phylum Verrucomicrobiota; class Kiritimatiellia; order Kiritimatiellales; family Pontiellaceae; genus Pontiella. Next base: position 4,532 of record CAZWZW010000181.1, on the reverse strand, counting down.
GGTTATGCCGTTGGAAAAAGATCCCGCTGGTCTACGATGCCTCTCGCCGCTTTACCGGCAGCGCCGGAACCGGGGGGGGCTTCATGCGGTCGTTTCCTAAATATTTACGGCATCGCGAAGGCCGCGTGATGGCGAATGCAAAAACCATTTTTTCGCCTTGTTCCGTGCTCACATCCGATTTGCTGAGTATGAATAAAAGCGCTTCCGTTGTTCAGTTGGAAGGCGTACCCCTTCAATCACTTCACGCAAGGGACGAGGTGGATCGGGCTGGGTTGTTCCGCTCATATGGTCTTCGTCCGGCCTCGGTGGTTGTTTGCAGCGTTTTGCCTGAATCAACCACCGGTCTGCGCAATCTGTTTGTCGCGCTGCGCAAAGTGAGCGATGCTTCACCAGACACCCTTTTCTTTTTCCGGGGAGGCGGCGAGGCGGCTGAAAAGATGGCGACCCATCTGGATATCCTGGAAAAGTGCCAATTTATTCTACCTGAAGACACGGCGGCCTTTTTATCGGTTCTCGATATTGCGGATGCTGTCCTTCTTGTTCCGCAAGGCAAGAGTCGCTATATCCATTCAGTGGTTTATACCCTGCTCCATGCCGGAGCGCCGCTGGTCGCCGTTCATCAAGCGGCCTACAACGATGTGCTCACCGAAAAAACTTCGGTTCAGGTCCTGGAGAGTTCCGACTCTATCGCCGAGGGTATTCTGCGCGTGATTCAGGAGCCGCTATTCTCGTTGGCCGTTGCCATGGAAGGGCAGCAACTGGTTGCCGATCACTATACCTATTCCAGCTTTAAGCATAAAGTGCGCATGGCCTATCATCAGGTTTTCAAGCAGGAATAGGGGGATCCATTAACGAATTCAATACATGCATCGTCTTGCGTCGGCCGCTTGTGGGCATCGCTTTGTGTGTGGTATTCGGAATGGTGCTGGCATCGCTCGAACTGATCCCTTTTAATCTGCTGTTTTTTTCGGCCCTTTTTATGCTCTTGTGCAGTGTTCTGCTCATCCGCTCCCGGAGTTCGACGGTGCTGGTTTTCAGTTGCGTGGCCTTGGTTGCGGCCTGTCGTTTCATGCTGGGTGCGCAGATACATGCCACCACCGACATCAATCAGCTTCCGCTCCCCATCGAAAATATTCGGCTGATTGGTTGCGTGAGTGGGCCCCCCGAGTTTCATGCCTATCGCTCCGGCGATAAGGGGGTTTGGATTGTTCCGCTTAAATGTGAAGGCCTAAATATTTCGTCCCAGTGGACGCGGCGGCGCGGAGTGGTTCAGGTACGGGTTTTCGGGGCACCGCCTGATCTTAACCTCTCGCATGGCGCTCGCATTCAACTTTCCGGTACCTTGCAGAAGAATACTTTTCCCGGCGGCGAGCCCATCGACCTAATGGTTTCTGGCCCTGACGATCTAAGAATCCTGACTGAATCATCCGGGTTTTCACTCTCGGGGTGGGGGGAGCAATTGCGTGAAAGCGCTGCAAAAAGGCTTTCCATTGGACTTGAAGACCATCCCGATCAACTTGCTGTGCTGAAAGCACTTCTGCTTGGTTATCGAAAGGCCGTGCCATCGGAAATAACGACCAGCTTTTCCCGCACGGGAACCATGCACATTTTTGCCATCTCCGGTCTGCATGTCGGTATCGTGGGGCTACTGCTGACCGTTGTGCTCAAAGCCATCGGTATTTCACGCGATAAATGGGGGCTGCTTCTGATTCCGCTTTTGTTGATGTATGTCATCTCGACCGGAATGAAATCCAGCGCATTGCGCGCTGTGACTATGGCAGCCGTCTATTTTCTTGCGCCGCTCTTTCGGCGAAGGCCCGATGTGCCAACCTCCATCGCTTTCGCAGCGATGCTGTTGCTTTTGATTCAGCCGGCATCAATCCAGTCAGCAGGGTTCATCTTTTCCTTCATTGTCGTCAGCTTCATCGTCATGTTTTTCGCTACGGTGCCTGAAAGGATTCTGGTGCAGGGGCGAGGGTGGGGGAGAGCGGTATGGAGCTATGGCATGTCGCTCGGCGTCACAACCCTCGCCGCCTTTACTGCATCCGTTCCCCTTGCGGCGCTCTACTTCGGAATGTTTTCGCCCGTTTCACTGATCGGAAACCTCATTGTGGTTCCGCTCACCTTCTGCATTGTACTCTCCGGCTGGCTCTCCATACTTGTACCCTTCGCGTCCGAAATCTTCAACTATGCCGCACTGACCTTTATTAATGGACTGCTCGGAACAGTTAACTTTTTTGCCGACCTCCCCGGTGCATACCGACCCGTCGCCATCCCGCCCCTGCTAGGCATGGTCTTCTGGTACGCCGGTTGGATTTACTTCTTCACCCATGCCCGTAGCTTCCGGCAAAAACGGGTAGCGCTTGCTCTTGTTTTGCTAGCTGTCATCTGGGGGACCCTTCCGCCCCTCCTGCTTCATTTAGCCTGCTTTTATTAGCCGCAAAAACCAAAAATGAAAGCAGATCGCTTTTCCTGCCTGGCCTTTGGTTGCCTGATGCTTTCTTGTGCCCATGATCCGGCGGGTGGCTGCCATGTTAGACTCGAACCGTTGATGAATGGCACTAAGTTAAGCACCGTTTCAGTGGATGAGGAGAAAGTAGGACAGGCTTCCAGCCTGTCTGCGGCAGCTCGGACCTTTGCGTGTGTAGACAGGCTTCCAGCCTGTCTGCGGCAGCTCGGACCTTTGCGTGTGTAGACAGGCTGGAAGCCTGTCCTACTTTGATAAAACACAAATTAAAACCTCAAGAATAAGAGTTCGAGATGCTGCTAAAAAGGTTAGTGCCATTCCCATCTGGACGTATTGTTTATCGTCCGCAACACGAGACGCGTCCGCTCAAGAGGGCTATACCCATCAGGATTAAAGAGAATCGCGCAAAGACGCAAAGGCGCGAAGGTGCTGTGAGCAATAAATATGAACTCTGCGACTTTGCGTCTTGGTCAAAAATAACTACTCATGAAACATTCGGGCTAACACCTACATGCATAAAATCTAACAAATCAGCATATAGTGTCTACAGCTGCGCTTTGCTCATGGCATCAATCTGGATTTCAAGCTCGGGCGTCAGCCACATTTGCTGGGTAATCTGGAATTTCCCGTCTTTGGAAAAATTCTTTTCAACGGCCATGCCTTCTTTTGTGATATAGGTTTTGACGATGAGGACATAGTTCTCGCCTAAGCCGGAAATATGAACCGTCGGATTGGTAATGCCAACCGCCTTCAGCTCATCTTCCAGCTCGGCCTTGAAGTCCTCGGCGTTACCTCCTGCCCCTTTGAAGATAAACATGCGCGGGCGGCTGGACGGCATATCGAGGTATTTATCGGTATTGTAGGGAGGCTTTCCGGTCAGGTCTTCATAAATCTCAAAGATGGCTACGTTATCTCCCTCCGCCAGTTTTTTGTCCAGTATCTCGCAAGCCTCCTTTTGGTTATTTTTCATGGATTCGGCGATTCGCTCAATAATCTCGGGTTGCCGATTAGCCGCGGCGAACTCGATCAGGAAAGCAATGGTTTCTTTCGATTTGTTCTTTATTTGGCTTAAACCGTGGTAGACCGCATTAAAGCGAACATCAGGAGATTCATCCTTCGCCAGTTTTATGAGCAGCGCCAGCGCTTCTGGGTTGGGGGATTCTTTGCCTTGAATAAAATATTGTCCGAGTAGTTTTGCCGCAATGCTCCGAATAGGGGATGATATATCCTCTGCGCATACTGTAAATCCGGGTAGGTAGCTACCATCAACAGGATCTGGAATGTTGCTTTGAGTGAGCATGGCCAAAGAGTGCATCTTCAACTGAGGCGGCCCACTGACGAGCATTTCCTGGATCGAAATGGTTTTCCGAGCGGAGGGAGCGTTTGTGGGCACTATTGGTTGGGCCAATGTTGAAATTACTAATGCCGTAAAAACGGCAAAGGTGGCTACTTTAATCATCGATTTTCTCCTTGGTTCCGAAGTGTTGACAAGATAAGCAATATGGGGTTCAAAAACAAGCAACGTTTGTGTTTAGCATGGAGCAGGTGTGCCTAGGCTCTGTAGAGGGAGTTCATACTTTTCTATGAAGCGTTTGTTCAAACTCAGCACATACAGTATGAGGTCAATATGAGTAAGTGGTCATTATCATTACTGTTTGGAATATTCACCATGACTGCAAAATTGTTCGGTGGAGAGGAGATGCTGGTCGGTGGATAACGTTCCGAGGCCGACGTTGACATTTAGGAGTGTTACTGACATTGTGTATCAATTGTAATCGTTTATGGGGAATGCAGGTTTGATGACTGCCCCGTATAAGGGATTGAAAGCCAACCGATGCTGCAGATAAGCATTTTCCATGCACAAACGTGGGATATTAGGTTTTTTTATATGCCGAAAATTGACAAGACACCCAAGCGCATCTTGAGCGTTTCTCTTACTCAAAAACTACTTATTGTCGGGCTGCTTTTAGCGTGTGCCAATCAGGCCCACGCGTATGTCGGTCCGGGGGCGGGATTTCGTCGAGCGGGAGGATCCGTCGGATAAGGATCTGGCTCGTCTGGTGGA
>CAZWZW010000180.1:0-6808 GCA_964639125.1 uncultured Verrucomicrobiota bacterium | reverse complement strand
GTACATCCGGTGGTGTGAGAGCTGAGGGAGGGCAACCTCCCTCGGCTACTCGATTAGGGTATCGCTATGAAAAAGATCATGTTGCTTGTGCTCATTGGATGCTGTGGTTCTCTATATGCCGGTCTGCCGGACGCACCGAAACCGGTGCTGGTTGAAAAGGGGAAACTCATTTATTCCGCCGATTTTTCCGATGGCCGGGTTCCGGCGGAGTGGAAGGCCGGCTCGCATACGCAATGGAACGTCGTTGATGGAGTACTCGTCGGAAATCCCGCGCCAAAAGAGTATCAGGAAAAACGCAAGAGCCGAGGGCAGAAGCATACCGGCGGCACACCCAGCTCATCCGTCATGGTGCCGCTCAAGGACGGTATCGTGCAACTCTCGTTCATGATCTCTGGCAAGATGAATGGCGCGCACTTTGGCTGGAACGACGGCACCTTTAAAACCGGTACCGGGCATGTGAACCGTTTCACCGTCTCGACCAAGTCCGGTCTGGAACTGATCAAGGATGATGACTCGACCATGGATGACGATGACGACGAGGTGCTCGACAAGGCCGACTTCAACATTAAGTCCGACACATGGTATACCATCCTGCTTGAATTCAAGGGGGGTGAGTTTGTGGCCCGGATTTCGGGCGGTCCAACGCTGCGGGGAACGCATGAGGAACGCTTCAATCGTCTCAAAACCCATATGAATCTTCCCACTCGCGGGGGTGGAACGATCTATTACGACAATCTGAAGATCTGGTCGGCCAAATAGGATGGGATCAACACATGTTCGCAAGCTCGCTTAAGGCACGAAGCTCACAACGTTATTCTTTGAGTCCTTTGTGTCTTGGTGTTTAAATAATCTGCTGATCCCTGTTTTGGGTCTGGGTTAATTCTTCTCCCGATCTTGATTTAGGGCATTTTCTTCTTAATTTGTCGCCTGCCATCCCATGCGACAAATTGAAAGAGAGTTGCTCTACTAAGGATTCAGTACGTTTTTATGTCCATATAGGAAGATTTGATTCGTTTGGTGTTTAGTCGGTTAACACGAATTAATTGCGAGGAGATAGTATAATGGATATGCACTTTATTAAGAAGACACTGCTTTTATCATTCATGATGATGATCGGTGCGGGCGCTCTGGCAGCTACGTATGAACCGACGTGGGAATCGCTGGCGAAGGCTCCGGTGCCGGAATGGTGGGATAACGGGAAATTTGGAATCTTTATCCACTGGGGGCCGTACAGTGTTGCGGGCTACAAGGATCGGAATAAAGGCTATGCAGAGGCGATTACCGCCGATCTCTACAGAAAACCGGATCGGTATGTTGAATTCATGACCGATAAGTTTGGCGCGGCGCCGCCGGAATTTGGCTATAAGGATATGGTTCCGCTGTTCAAAGCTGAAAAGTGGGATCCGGCTGCCTGGGCAAAGCTGTTCAAGGATGCCGGTGCCAAATATGTCATCCCGACCGGCGAGCATCACGATGGTTTTGTGCTGTGGGATTCCAAACTCACTCCGTGGACGGCCGCGAAAAAGGGGCCAAAGCGCGATTTAATCGGTGATCTCGGCAAAGCCGTGCGGGCCGAAGGGCTCAAGTTTGGCATTTCCTATCACCGCGAACGCCACCCCGGTCGCTTTGCACCGGAGCAGGTGGTGCATGGCCGGCCGTACGACCAGATTGCCGAAGAGATCCGGCGCGTGCCGGAAGCGGCATTGCTCTACGGCCCGTTTGAATACAGCGATGCATTTATCGCCGACTATGTTGCCCGCTGGAAAGAGGCCCAGGATCGGTATCACCCCGACTTTCTATGGATCGACGATGTGCCGATCCTGCGACTGGGCGCGGGCGAGCCACAGGTGATCAAATATGAAGAGGCCTTCAAGGGCATGATTGCCGACTATCTCAATGCGGCACAGACGTGGGGCAAGCAGGTCTATTTCAACAACAAGGGCAAGACCCTCAACTGGCCGGTCGGCGTCGGCTGCCGCGAGGCCGACAATCTCCAGCTGGATACCATCGGCCCGCGCTGGCAGAACCCCGCCACGATGGGCACCTCCTATGCCTATATGGAAAACGAGGAGATCAACGAGCTCTACAAAACGCCCGCCGAACTCGTGCGCCTGCTGTGCGATGTGGTCAGTAAAAACGGAAACCTGCTGCTGAACATCGGCCCCAAGGCCGACGGTACCATACCCGAAGGCATGCAGACCCGCCTGCTGGCCATGGGCAAATGGCTCAAGGTCAACGGTGAAGCCATCTACGGTTCCACGCCTTGGACCACCTATGGCGAGCATGACGGCGAGCTGATCGAGGAGGAAGAGGGGGTCCACTACACCAGCCACAGCATGGTTATCCATGAAAAGGAATTCCGCTTCACTGCCACGCCGGGCGCAATCTACATCACGGCCTTCCAGCCGCTGAAAAAAGCAACCGTGCTTAAATCGTTCAAAGGCTTCGGTCAAAAGATTAAATCAATTTCGCAGCTGGGTTCGGACGCTAAAGTCGACTGGAAAATGACCGATGAAGGATTGAAACTTTCCGCGAAGAAAGCGCCGTTCAATCTGGCTGCAGTTTACAAGGTGGAACTCTAACCTGATCTATTCACACGACGAGTTTGGCGCATCTGCTTTGTTGCGAAAGGTTCGCGGTAGGTCACTACAGCTTCACCTTTCGACGCCGTGCATCTGCACCAGACTGGCCGCGTGAACAATTCAGGTTCAGCTGAATATATCCGGGGTTGGCGAAGGACGAGCAAGAGCTGAAACAATAGGGAGCACGATGATGAAAGCTGCACTGTTAAGCCTATTGATTTTGTGTCCGCTGGCGGGGCGCGCGTTGCCCGATGATGCGCCCAATGTGATTCTCATTATGACCGATGATCAAGGCTGGTCGCACCTGAGCGGCCAGGGGCATCCGGTGTTGAAGACGCCGCGGCTTGACCGGTTTGCGGAAGATGCAGTCCGATTAACCGACTTTCATCAGGAACTGCTGTGCGGCCCGTCGCGGGCGGCCCTGATGACCGGGCGCTATTCCGTGCGCACGGGCGCATGGCGCACCAGTGCCGGACGGGCGATCATGCGGCCTGAAGAAACAACGGTAGCCGAGCTGTTCCGTGATGCCGGATACCGAACCGCCCATTTCGGGAAATGGCACCTGGGCGACAATTATCCGGCCCGGCCGGAAGATCAGGGATTCGAGGAAGTGGTCTGGCACAAATGCGGCGGCGTTGGACAGCTTTCCGACTATTGGGGCAACGATTATTTCGACGACACCTATTATCACAATGGTGAGCCGAAACCCTACGAAGGGTATTGCGCGGATGTATGGTTCAACGAAACCATGCGCTTTATTAAATCCGTCAAGAAAGAGCCCTTCTTCATCTATCTCGCCTCCAATACGCCGCACAGTCCCTACAACGTTGCACCGGAATATGTGAAGCCGTTCCTCGATCAGGGCGTTCCGAAAAAACGGGCGCAGTTTTACGGCATGATCTCCAATGTGGATGAAAACATGGGGCGTCTGCTGGACTTTCTCGATCAGGAAGGGCTTTCGGAAAATACCATTTTGGTCTTCACCACCGACGACGGTGCTTCCGGCGGGGCATTCGAAACGCATGATGGCAGTGTGGACGGATTCCCGATCAACGGTTTTAACGCCGGCTTGCGCGGGCGCAAGGCTTCGGCCTACGAAGGCGGACATCGCACCTTTTGTTTCTTCCGTTGGCCGAACGGAAAATTGCAGGGCGGAAAAGATAAAGGCGGGCTGACCGCCGTCTGGGATGTGCTGCCGACATTGGCCGATTTGTGTGGAATCAAGGTGCCGGAAAACCTGAAGCTGGATGGCCGTTCCCTTAAACCCCTGCTGTATGGCGAGGTCACTGACGACTGGACGGATCGCAGCCTGTTTGTGCAGCTGCATGGCGGCATAAGGTGTCGCTATCTCGAAGGTGCACCGCATCCCTATATCGAATCGGCCGTGATCAAGGGGGATTGGCGGCTGGTGCACGGCGATGAGCTGTACAACCTGAAGGACGATCCGCGGCAGGAAAAGAATCTCTACGATGACCGCCCTGAGAAGGTGGAAGAGCTGAAGAAGGAATACATGCAATGGTATGCCGATGTCACGGTCGGCATGAATGAGCCGGTTCGCATTGTGGTGGGCTCGGAAAAGGAGAATCCGGTGGAGTTGACGACCCAGGATTCCTATACGGTTGCCGGCAACAGTGCCGCCTCTGTTCACCACGTGCTGAGTCTGAGTCCGGTGAACGCGCCTTGGAAAATCAAGGTTGCGGAAAGTGGTCGGTATTCCATCAAGGCCTCCCGTTATCCCGTCTATACCGAACTGCCGATGGGCTATCATGCATCGAAGGGAAGGAAGGATCTCGATCTGGTCAAAGTCCGGTTGAAGATTGGCGATCAAGTGCTGGAAAAGGAGTGCGCACCAGGCGATGTCTTTGCGGAATTCAACGTGAATCTGAAGGCAGGCGATATGGACCTGCAGGGCTGGATGATTGCTACGAATAGCGAGGAATATCCCACCTATTTCGTTTTGGTTGAGAAGGAGTCCCGATAAATCGGTTCCCGTCCAAACGATCATTCGGTGGAACTCTGATCTGTAAATCGTCGCTCTTGTAATGGGATGTTGTTCTCCTTATGGTCAAGATAAAGGCCATAGCGGCATTTATTTGATAAAGGCGATGGATTGATGGACGAGAAATACAGGCAACTGGAAGATCTGTTTTCCGAGAAAGGGGCTGTGCCCCTGGGGCTCGACCGCATTGATGTATCAGTAGATGATTCGTCCGAGGATCCGCATCTCTATCCCATTCTTGAAGATCTCGAGAATGCGACCGGTCATTACTCTCAGGCAACATATGTCTGTGCCGGTGGTGAAAAACGTATTTTCAAGGTGCGGGATCATCGGACGGACCGGATGGTGGCGCTGGCAAAGCCGCTTGAGGGGGCCTCGAAGGAACAGAAGGAGCAGTTTCTTCGCGAGGGACGGCTGACGGCGTGTCTGCAGCACCCCAACATTATGTCGGTCTATGACCAGGGCATTGACGAAGAGGGGAATCCCTTTTTTACCATGGAGTTTGTTCATGGCGACACGCTCCGGGAAATCATTAAACAGTTGAGAGAGGGCAACGCGGAATATGAACGGAAATTTCCTCCCGCTCGCTTGTTTGAATTGTTCGTCAAGATTTGCGATGCCGTGGCGTATGCCCATTCCCGCAATGTCCTGCATCTTGACCTGAAGCCTTCGAATATCACCATTGGACCATTCGGTGAGGCCCTGCTTTGCGACTGGGGATTGGCAAAGGTGATGCAGGATAGTGAGCCTGTTATGGAGGGAGAGGGAATCCCTGCCGAAGAGCTGCCCGATGGAGATATTCTGAACGATCTGTCGGAGCGTGGCATGGTCAAGGGCACCCCGGGATTCATGGCGCCGGAACAGGTAAAATCCAATGGGCAGGTTTCGAAACAGACCGATATCTATTCGCTTGGGGCGCTGCTCTATTTTATCCTGACCTGCAAGCCTCCCATTAAAGGTATGTCATGGAACGATGTTGCCGCGAACACCTTCGAGATCAGCGGTACGAACTGGCTGGAGTACAGCTATCGCCGCCGCACCGATGCCGCCGCGCGGGGATTGGACTACTCTCTCGAACTGAACACCAATCTGGTTTCAGGGGTGTGGAGCACCAACGGCTACGCCGAGACGGGGACGGCTCCGTTGGAAACCGGCTTCGAAGCGGTTACCAACCAGGTTCCAACCACGGAAATGAACCGGTTTATCCGCCTGCGCATTTCAGTTGATTAAGGGAGGATTCGCTCGCTAAGCTCGCCGCACGGTGTAACAGCCCGGTGGTGATGTGCTGCGCGCCGTTTATCGGCAGAAATAAATCAGTGAAAAGCATCAAAGTAGGCGGATTGGTGACATTCCTTGCATAATGAATTTTTATAGGAGTTTACTGGCATGGTTTTGTCCAACCAGCGTAGTGGATTCCGTCGAATAGGTTAGAGATAACGCGATTTAATTTAGGGGTTGTTGCGGGAGTGAGGGAGGCCGCCGCCAGGGCGGAAATCAAGAGCTTCAAGAATCCCGTGGCTGATCAAAGAAAACACCGGTATTTGCCGGAAACGGATTGGAGAGATGATGACTGGTTATTGGAAGAAAATTATATGTGTTGCCGCAATGTCGGCGCTGGCCCTTTCAGGGGCCGAAGCGAAGCGGCCCAACGTCATTGTGATCATGACGGATGACACGGGCAATAATATGGGCTATCAGGGCAATCCGTATGTCAAGACGCCCCATGTCGATCAGTTGGCATCGGAGGGCGTTAGTTTTAGCAACTTTCACCAGATGCCGATGTGTACGACCTCGCGGGCGGGGTTGATGTCCGGTCAATATGCCGAACACACCGGAGCGTGGCGCACGAGCTTGGGGCGCACGATGATGCGCGGTGATGTGTACACCATCGCGGAAGCTTTCCGGGACAGCGGATATGCCACCGGACAGTTCGGGAAATGGCATCTGGGCGACAACTGGCCGATGCGCCCGCAGGATCAGGGCTTCGATGACGTGGTCGGTTTCCGTTGCGGCGGGATTGGGCAGATTGCCGACTACTGGGAGAACGATGACTTTGATGACACTTACTACCACAACGGGAAACCCACCCCATACAAAGGCTACTCGACCGATGTCTGGTTCAACGAAAGCATCCGCTTCATCAAGGAGCATAAGAACAAGCCGTTTTTTATCTATCTCGCGCCGAACATTACCCACCTCCCGCTCAAGGTGGCCGAGAAATATTCCC
>CAZWZW010000179.1:0-6892 GCA_964639125.1 uncultured Verrucomicrobiota bacterium | reverse complement strand
CTACTTATCGCAGAGATAATCGAGGACAAGGATCATGCGATCACGGAGTTCCTTGCGCGGCACCACCATATCGATGAGACCGTGATCTTGAAGGAATTCCGAACGCTGGAAGCCTTCGGGCAGATCCTGCTGGGTGGTTTCCTTGATGACGCGCGGTCCCGCAAAACCGATGAGGGCTTCGGGCTCGGCGACGATGAGATCGCCCAGCGTGGCGAAGCTGGCCATCACGCCGGCCATGGTCGGGTGGGTCAGGATTGGAATGAATGCCAATCCGGCTTCGGCATGCCGAGCGAGCGCGGCGCTGGTTTTGGCCATCTGCATCAGGCTCAGCAGACCTTCGTACATCCGTGCACCGCCGGATGCGCAGGAGAGCAGCACGGGCCGGCCTTCTTTTGTGCAACGCTCGATCAAATGGGTCACGCGCTCACCGACCACGCTGCCCATGCTGGCACCGAGGAAGGAAAAATCCATAACGCCAAGACCAATGTCGCGGCCGCCGAGTTTGCAGCCGCCCACGGTGATGGCATCGTCCCAACCGGTTTTCTTCCGGTTGGCTTCGAGCTTGTCGATATAGGATTGCTTGCCGGTGAAACCGAGGCTGTCGATCGATAAAATGTCACTCGCCCATTCCTCGAAGGTCCCTTCGTCGGAAAGCAGGTCGAGGCGAGCCTGGCGCGGCAGCGTAAAGTGGTGGTCGCACTTGGTGCAGACTTCGAGATTGGCACCCACCTCTTCCTTATAAACAATCTCTCCGCAGGATGGGCATTTCATCCAAAGGCCATCCGGTACATCCCGTTTTTTAACGGTGACGGTGGAATAGTTTTTCTTGTTTCCAAATAGAGCCATATCAAAATCCTCTGTTAACCGCGCGCCACCGTTATTACATGAACGGATGACGCCCCGCCCTTTTTCAGGGCCTTTGCGCAGGCATTCACGGTTGCCCCCGTAGTCATTACATCGTCGACCAACAGCACGCGCTGCCCGGCCAACCGTTTCCTTCTCACAGATTGAAAAGCGTTTTTCACGTTACTAAGCCTCTGTTTGGCTGTCAAATGCGTTTGCGTGATCGTAGGCCGAATTCGGTGGACCGCCCGGGGAACCACGGCGCGTCCCAACCGGCGGCCCAGCTCGCGCGCCAGTATGGCGGACTGGTTAAAACCCCGCTCGCGCCGGCGGATATGGTGCAGTGGGACCGGCACCAGCAGATCAAACTCACAGCGGGGATATTCTGCCAGCAGGCAATTGTGCAGCAGAACCGCGAGATCGGGAGCCAGCCACATGGCTTTTTCATATTTCAGCATGCGCAGCGCCTCCCCGACCACACCGTCATAGCGCGCCACCGAACGGGCGGCATCAAAGGCAGGAAATTCTGCGGAGCAGGCATAGCAGACAAACTCATGTTCCACCGTTCCCGCAACGGGATCACCGCATAGCGCGCAAAACGGAGGCTCAACCCGGAGGGAGCCGGCCCAGCATTCCCAGCAGATGTGTCGGAAGGTTTCCGGGGATGTCACTCCGCAGCCAATACAGCTGCGCGGATATAGAATGTCGAGGACCCGTATCATAACGGTGCCGACAATTAGTCGGTCAGAATGGGATCAACATGGATCTTGCTGGGAATAATGATCGGAAGGTCCACATCCTTTGCCCAGTACATCTTTCCTTTGAGCAGGAGCGAACGGTTCAGATGGGCCTCCATCTGCCGTTCATTACCGCGCACCAGACAGATCGGCTCCTCGAAACCGTCCATAATCAGCACCAGCTTATATAAGCCGGGGTTGGCGCGACGGAGCACGCCGGGGAGCTCGTTATAGACCCCCTGCTCTTTGGATTTATCCAGCACCAGCACCAGCGGCGGAAGCTCTTCTTCCGGCGGCTCAGGCTCGGCCTGAACCGCTTCCGGCTTCGGTTCCGCTTCCACCACCGGGACAGGTTTGGGCTTCGGCGGAACGATCAGCTCGGTAAATTGTTCGCTGATCCAAACCCGGCATCCCGCAGGCGGCGCAATCTTCAGCCAGTCGTTAAACTCGCCCCTCACCTTTACGGTGTCGTTTCCCTGCATAACGGCCAATACACCGTAGTTAAGGCTCGGACCCGCGCGCACGTTAAGCTTTTTCGGTTGCACCACGCCATTCTTGATAAATTCACGGGCGACCCAGCAGTCGATATAGTCCGGTGGCTGCACCGCCACCCACCCATTGGTGGTCCCGAGATAAACCAGCTCTTCCCCGCGCATCGCTGGTTCGAGCGATGTGGAATTGAGCTCCGGTTTTGTACGCAGATTGACCCGGTCACCCATCACCCGAACCTTCATAGGTTCACCGGTCTGGCCCTGGGCCAAGGCCGCCATGGCCAGCACTAGCATTATGCAACGAAACTTCATGGAACTCTCCCCCCGACTTAGAGCGCGAACAGTCTCCGCGCGTTTTTAGCTGTCAAATTCGCTAGGGATTCTAGCGAACACTCCCGCAACTCGGCAAGCTGTTTAGCCACATGAACCACAAAGGCGGGTTCGTTGCGGTTCCCGCGCATGGGAACGGGTGCAAGATAGGGCGAATCGGTTTCGATCAACAGGCGGTCATCCGGCACATACTTTGCCACTTCGCGCAACGGATCGGCATTGAGGAAGGTCACAATACCACTCATACTGATCATTAATCCAAGGTCGAGCACCTGCCGGGCAAAGGCCTTATCGCGGGTAAAGCAGTGCAACACCCCGAGCCGGGCGGGATCGCCCTTCCAGGCTCCGGCATAATCCTTAAGAAGCGCTACCGTATCCTCATCCGCATCGCGCGAATGCACCACAACGGGTTTTTTAAACTCGGAGGCCAGCGCCAGGTTTTCCGCAAACAGCTTTTTTTGCTCCGAGGCGGTTTCGGCGGTATAATAATAATCCAGTCCGGTTTCGCCCACCGCCTTCACCCGCGGGTCGGCGACAAATTCCCTCAAAGCGGAAAGATCGGGTTTTTCGGCGGCTTCGTCGCGGTCATAGCCCGCGCAACCAAAAATCCGCCCCGGATGCTCCTCCGCCAGCTTGAGCGAGAGCGCATTGGCCTCGACCGATCCTCCAATGGCCACCATTTCAAGGACCCGGGCCTCCTCGGCATGCTCCAGCAGGTCTGGAAAGGTTCCGTCTTTTACAAACCGGTCGAAATGTACGTGAGTATCAATAAACATAATGCCGTATAGTAAAGCGAAGAGCACAGACGGCTGGCGAGACATTTTCTACAGGCAAACGACTGTGCATGAAAAAGCCGACTTGCAAGCAAGCCGGCTGAAATGGAGGATTCGCAGAGAAAATGCTAAATAGCAAACCATCTGCGTACAAACACCGCGCCCCCGCTAACCAGTCCGATCATCGCCATACTCGCTGGCTCGGGAATCTGAATAATCATATCCTGGTAGCCTGGGGCAGTCATAGTTGCCAACTGGATGGTGGGGCCAGTGTAGACGGTCAGATCCACCAGATTATCCAGCCACCCCTGAGCGATGCCTTCAGCAGCGACGGGGCCTGTAGAATGGACTTTAAAGTTTCCTGAAGAAATATCCAGAGGCGATTGGGAATCCTCATAAACAATCTCATAGATCGCAAGGGCCATCGCAAGGGCTTTCCTGTTTGAAGCAGTATCAGGCGGATAATATAAACCGTTATTCTCTAAAAAGGTGCTGGTCTCCCAGGCCGAATTATAATGATTTGCCCAAAGCTGGTTAATAAGACCGGCCTTGTCACTACCCAAGGATGACTCCAGCGTTCCAACGGAATAGGTTTCATTGCCGTAGCCGATGTAATCATCGGCATCAAAACAAAATCCCCACACGTGGGAACCAACATGGCTGGCCAAAGCTCCGGATGCATTCTGGGTATCGAACCTGTAGAGGCCAAAGTTATAGAACGAGTAATCATCACCACCCAAGTCCAGATCTGAAATTCCACCAGCCTCAGTTCCGCTGAACTGCGCGTCAATGGAATCTGCGTAAGCACCGGCACCTAACAACGAGATTATACTTAATAAAATGATTTTTTTCATCTTTTACTCCTGATCTGACGAACCCGTTTCATCTAAAAAAAGCGCGCTATCCATAGAATAGGTTAGATCGCCAAGAGAACGCCATTCGACCCATAATTTTAACTTAAGCAAGAGCAAACATATAGACGCCTTTTTTATAAATGTCAAGTTTTTACAATATGAAAGAAAGCTAACGGGCTTTATCAAAAAATTAACCTGTCCGTTTTCCCGAACCTCATGCCGCCATCTCCCGAACACCATTCTTTCCTTCAAATGTTTGCTCTTTCGAGGGCTCTTGTTCTCTTCGGCTTGCCTCGCGCCGATGTTACTTTACTTGTTTTAGCCGACGGAGAAGAGGCCCATTCCGCCACGAGGCGCTTTGCTCTCTAATTTCGGACAGTTTGATTTACAATCTCTCTACCGCCAACACAGATCATTAACTTTTAACGAATTATACCTTGAAGAAGCCCTGCCCAGTAGGCATATTTGCGCGCCTTTAGAGAGTTAAGGCAGAATCATTTAACGAGGAAAAGCAATGGCTAGACAAGTCCCTTTACAGAATGTCCGTAACATCGGAATCATGGCGCATATTGACGCCGGCAAAACCACGGTATCTGAACGGATCCTTTATTACACAGGCCGTTCGCATAAAATCGGCGAAGTCCATGACGGCGCGGCCACCATGGACTGGATGGAACAGGAACAGGAACGCGGCATCACCATTACCTCCGCGGCCACCACCTGCATGTGGAAAGACCACATGATCTCCATCATCGACACCCCCGGCCACGTTGACTTCACGATGGAAGTGGAACGTGCTCTGCGCGTACTCGACGGCGCGATCGCCCTCTATTGCGCGGTGGGCGGCGTTCAGCCCCAGTCCGAAACGGTTTGGCACCAGTCCGAACGCTATGAAGTGCCGAAGATTGCCTTTGTCAACAAGATGGACCGCATTGGCGCCGACTACTACGGCGTGGTCGATGGCATCCAGAACATGCTTGGTGCCAACGCCGTTCCGGTTGTCATTCCGATCGGCGCATCCGATGAGTTTGTCGGCGTGATCGACCTTATCACCATGAAGGCCCTCTACTTCAACGAAGATGCCAAAGGCGCAGAGTGGGAAGAAAAGGATATCCCTGACGACCTCCTCGAAAATGCCAAAAAATGGCGCGCCAACCTCGTTGAAAAATGTGCCGAGCAAGACGAAGAAATGCTGGAAAAATTCTTCGAAGAAGGCGACCTGACCGAAGACGAAATCTGGAAAATCCTGCGAGCGGCCACCTGCGCCCGCGAAGTGGTTCCGGTCTTCTGCGGATCCGCCTTCAAGAACAAAGGCGTTCAGCAGGTTCTCGACGGCGTCATCAAGATTCTTCCGGCTCCGAACGAAATCCCGCCGATCATCTGCACGAAAGATCCGGAAAACCAGCGCAAGGTGGACGACAACGAAGTCTTCTCCGCCCTGGCGTTCAAGATCATGTCCGACAAGCATATGGGCAAGCTGACCTACCTGCGCATCTACTCAGGAACCATGACCGCCGGCACCAACATCTGGAACTCTTCCCAGCAGAAGAAGCAGCGCATTGGCCGCTTACTCCGCATGCACTCCAATCGACAGGAAGCGATCGAAGTGGCCGTTGCGGGTGATATTGTGGCGGTTGCCGGTCTCTCCGAAACGAAAACCGGCGATACCCTGTGTGAAAAGGACAATGAAATCTATCTAGAGTCCATGGACTTCCCGGCACCGGTCATCTCGATTTCCATTAAGCCGGAATCCAATGCCGACAACGAAAAGCTGGGCGAAGCCCTGCACCGCCTGGCCGACGAAGACCCGACCTTCACGGTTGCCTTCGACCAGGAAACCTCCGAAACCATTATTTCGGGCATGGGCGAGCTTCACCTCGAAATTATCGTGGATCGCCTCCGTCGCGAATTCAGCGTGGTCGCTGAAGTGGGCCGCCCGGAAGTGGCCTACCGCGAAACCGCCACCTCGCCAGCCGATGGATTCTACAAACACTCCAAGCAGTCCGGTGGACGCGGCCAGTACGGCCATGTCGTCATGGCAGTCGAGCCCGGCCAACCGGGCGACGGATTCGAATTCGTCAACCAGGTCGTTGGTGGACGTATTCCTTCCGAATACATTCCGTCCGTCGAGAAAGGGGTCATTCAGGCGCTGGAAGCCGGTCCGTTCGCGGGTTATCCGGTAGTCGACATGAAGGTCACCCTGACCGACGGTTCCTACCACGACGTCGACTCCTCCGACTTCGCCTTCCAGATTGCCGGCCGCCAGGCCTTCAAGGAACTATTCATGAAGGGCAGCCCGCAGCTGCTCGAGCCGATCATGAGCATCGAGATCACCACCCCCGACGAATTCATGGGTGCGTGCAACAGCACCATCGCACAGCGCCGGGGACGTATTGAGTCCATGGATGAGCGCGGCGGCATGAAGATCGTCAAGGGCATGGTTCCGCTGAGCGAAATGTTCGGCTACTCCAACACGATCCGCTCCCTCACCCAGGGCCGCGCATCGTTCTCGATGACCTTCGAGCACTACGAAGCCGTTCCGTTCTCGATCGCCGAAGAGGTGGTCAACAAACGCCGCGAAGAAGGAAAAATCAAGTAGTCGTTCCACTTGCAGGAAACGCAAAGGCCACGCTTGCAGTGGCCCCTCACTTGCAGATCAGCCCCGTCATTTGGCGGGGTTTTTCTTTGCAAGGTTTAACGGAAGGGTTTTGTTTCTTACTACTGCTAGAGCAACGCTCTTTCAGTTTGTCGCAACGACAGGGCCGATACGTATCGAGGCGGCCCGCCTGCCATCCCAGACGACAAATTAAGGTTCTTCTGGGGTTTTTATGGTGGAGGGGCAGCGGCCTCGCTGACCTTCGGTC
>CAZWZW010000178.1:0-6915 GCA_964639125.1 uncultured Verrucomicrobiota bacterium | reverse complement strand
CACTAATCGCACGCCGGCTGCTGGCCGATTCCACCACGAAACAGATGCTCTGCTGATGCGACAATATGCCACCACCAGCCCGCGGCGGGGATGCCCGGCCGCGCCCGGCCGTCGCGGCAATCTTCCTTATCACGGCAACGAAAATTCCATTGTCCGCAACATTGCCGGCGATGTGATCGATAACTGGCCGCTACAGTCCTCCGATGTCGTCGGCGTCTGGCACGGCAACGTGATCGGAAAGAGCCTGCTCGATGAATTGCGTGATCCGCTCAACTGGGACTTCCGTCCCAAGTCTGGGTCCGATTTGGAAGGTGCCGGTACCAATGTGACCGGTATTACCGAAGGCTATGCCGGCGCCGCGCCCGACCTCGGGGCTTATGAATCGGGCTGCACCAACTACTGGATTCCCGGTCGAATTTTCTCGCAGGCCTCCGTTTCGATTCCGCTCGACGGCGCGCTCAATGCCCGCCCCGACGCCGACCTGATTTGGCAACCCGGCATGGATGCTCTTTCGCACAATGTCTATCTGGGAACCGCGCCGGCGAGCCTTACTCTCCAAACCAATCAGCCGAACAACATCTATACGCCCGCTGGCCTTCAAACCAACCAGACCTACTACTGGCGCATCGACAGCGTTAAAAGCGGCAGCACGGCAACCGGCGAGGTGTGGAGCTTCACCGTGTCCGATCCGGACAATCCGGTTTCGACCAACCATTCGCCGTATTTCACCTCCGTCACCTTCGGCGCGCCGGCGGCCATTATCGATGTTGCCTATGCGGATTCTATCGCCGGGCAGGCGGTGGATCCGGATGGGAATCCCATCTCCTACTCCACGCTTGCGGGGCCGGACTGGCTGAACATTGAAACCAACGGAGTACTTTCCGGTATGCCCGTAGCGTCCGACAGCGGCGTCAACACCTGGACGGTGCAGGTGGAAGATGGCCATGGGGGAAGTGATGTTGGATTTCTTTCGATCGATGTTCAGCAGCGACTGATCCTCAGTTTTGCGGTGAGCGAGGATAGCTATGTCGATGATGAATTTCCGGATGTCAATTATGGTTCAGGCGAGGATGTCAAACTGCGAACGCCGGAGGTGCCGGGCACCGGAACAACGCGCATCGGCTACCTGAAGTTTGAGGTGGCCGTGCCGACCCCGCTCGTTTCGGCCACACTGTGGATCTACAAAACCACCAATCATGTGGTTAGCGGAGGTGCCGGTGTTTATGAAGTGGCGGACCATGATTGGGATGAAAATACGATTACCTGGAATAATCGTCCGAATATCTCGACCAATTTGGTGGCTGCCGGAGTGGTCGATGGGCCATGGCTTAAATTTGACTGTACGCACCACGTCACCAATAGCGGAATTTATTCATTCGGACTGATTCGTGGCCCCAAGGATTCGAACCGCCAGGTGAAAAGCAAGGAGTACGGCATGCCAGCCTATCTATACCTGGAAATGGAGGCCATCCCGACAAACTCCTATCTGGAGTGGGTGTCCGGCACCGTTTCCAACGCGCTCGACTGGGGAGTCTATGCCGACCCGGACGGCAATGGCCTGGGTAATCTGTTTGAATATGCAGCCGTCGAACCTCCAACCTATGGAATCGAAGGGGTATCATTTCTGTATACCTATCTCCGACGATTGGATGCAGCGTCCCGTGGCCTGACCTATGGTCTGGAACTGTGTGACAACCTTGTTTCCAATAACTGGAGCAGCAACGGTTACACCGAGATCGGTACGAATGCCATCGATGCTGATTTCGAAGCGGTCACCAATGCCATTCCAACCGTGTCCAAGCCAAACCAGTTTATTCGTCTGAATATCGGCCTCAGCGAATAAATATCGACAGCATGCATAATCTGCAAATGCCACTGTACGACTGCGTCTATTTTTCTGTTGAACCTGGGGGTATTTCGAGAAATTCAATAGGCCAAAACGTCTCATAGGGTAGAAGAGAGGACGATATGAACCGAAACGTATTTATCATAATCTATGGGCTGTTTGTTGGTATTTTATCCGCGGGCGCGGCTGACTACTATGTTTCAACATCGGGGAACGACACCAATCCCGGAACGTTAGCACTGCCTTTTGCAACCATCCAAAAAGCCGCTGACACGATGAGCGCCGGCGACACCTGCTATCTCCGGGGAGGAACCTATCGCGATCAGATCACCATGAATGCACTGAACGGATCGACGATCAATCCGTTCCGTTTCGAGAACTATAATGGCGAAGAGGTCTTGATCGATGGAACGATGGAAATCTCCACTTCCTGGACCGTGCATTCCGGCAACATCTACAAAACAACCATTAGCCAGGATATCTGGCAGCTTTTCGTGAACAACGGGATGGCACAGCCTGCGCGTTGGCCGAATTCCTACAACGTGACTCGCCCGGATTATGGCGGGAAAGACGGTGCCGAGCCGGGCAGCTTTTGGGATATGGACGGAACCCGCGCCCGCCAGGCACCCGGCAGCAGCTATGGAGTATTGGTCAACGATCCCGCCTTCTATGACCTGGCTGCGGAAAACAAGGATTTCACCGGAGCGATGATGGTGGGCTTCCGTATGATTGTGAGTGGAAACGATGTGTTCTATGAAGAGGTGACAGATCATTCGGCGGGCACCAACACGTTTAGTTTTACGGATCAAACCTACTCCACGAATGCTTCGGGGAACATTCCTCTTGATCAGGGACGCTACTATCTGACCGCACATCTCAACTGTCTCGACCAGCCCGGCGAATGGTTCTATGACAAGGATACCGGTGAACTCTACTTGTGGGCGGAGGATGGCAGTAACCCTTCAACGAAAAACATATCCGGCCGCACCAACGATTTTGTACTTCAGATCAACAACAGTTCCCATATCACGTTCAAGGGGATTCGCCTGTTCGCGACCGCGTTCAAAACCGCCGGCAGCGACCATATTGAATTCGATGCCTGCCGTTTTTCGTTCCCCAGCTGCGCCAAGTTGATGCTCAAGAGTGTGCTGGAGGCTGAGACCAACGAGTTTGGCGGATCGGACGTGGATCCGAGCGGAAATACGCTGCACAACTGCGAGTTGGAATATGCCGAGGGGCGCACCATTCAGATTCGCTCAAAAGGAAACCTGATCGAAAACTGCTACGCACATCATGCCGCATGGGGTCGCACTACCTTTGGTGTAATGTCCGATAAAAAAGGCGAACGCACCACCTACCGCCGCTGTACCTTCAGTACGTGGGGCAAGGGCAACGCCATCAAGTGCGGCCCGTCCGTACAGATTGAATATTGCCACGCTTTCAACGCCTACTATCATGGCGACAACTCCGGTTTTCAGATTCCGTCCGGTTCGCAGGAAGGATCGGTGCTGCACCACAACTGGATCCACGATTGCGTCAAACGCAACGGCGTCCGGTTCGATGGAGATCCCGCCGGCATCCGCGGCACCATTTACCGCACAGTCTCTCTGCGCAACGGCAAGGGATTCCGCCTTAAGGGGGACCAGCACAAGATCATGAATATTATCGGCGTCAACAATGCCTCTTCGGCTGATGTCAACATTGCCTTCGACAAGTTCTACGGCTATGATCCGCCCGGTTCAATGGAGTATACAAACCGCGTCGATGGCCGTCGGGGCGACTATCCCTATGCCGGCAACCTCAACTCCATTGCGGCGAATATCGCGGGCGACCTCATCACCCCCGATCCGTTATCGC
Organism: uncultured Verrucomicrobiota bacterium; assembly: GCA_964639125.1. GTDB lineage: Bacteria > Verrucomicrobiota > Kiritimatiellia > Kiritimatiellales > Pontiellaceae > Pontiella. Next base: position 3,212 of record CAZWZW010000178.1, on the reverse strand, counting down.
CTGCAGTTCAGTCGGGTATTTGGGAGGGGTTCGATCACAGCACCTTCCTTCGCAATGAACTGCGCGATCCCGACAATTTCGATTTCCGTCCTCGGGCGGGTTCGGTTCTGATCGATGCCGGAACCAACATTGCCGAGCTGGCCGAAGCCACGGCGGGCTATGTGGGCGCGGCTCCGGACATCGGGGCCTATGAGTTCGGCGCAACCCACTATTGGATCCCCGGCTACCAGACCGCCGCGGCGCGGAATCCCGTTCCTCCCGATGAGGCCTATGCCATCAAGGCCGATGCCGAATTGATGTGGCTGGAGGGGCTCGATTCGGTCTCCCACAAGGTCTATTTTGGCACCAACGAAACGAGCCTTGTATTCCAGACGAACCAGACCGCCAATATCTTTGACCCCGGCCTGCTGGTGGAGGGACGGACCAATTATTGGCGCATCGACGAAGTCACCCCCGCCGGTATCGTGACCGGCACGGTCTGGAGCTGCGCCGCGAACCCCGCCACCGCCCCGGTCTCCTATTTCCCGACGGATGATTCGTATACCAGTTCCAGTACCACCACACCCCATGGGGGAGATGCCAACCTGATCATCAAGAATTCATCGACCGGCTACATCCAGTTCGACCTCAACAGCCTGAATAGTGGCGTAGCCTCAGCGACCCTGCGCGTTGCGACGGGAGCGGATGCCGGCCAGTTGCCGGTAAGCCCCTCCTTCTACATTGTATCAGATAATGACTGGGACGAATCCACCTTGGTCGGGGCAACCATGCCCGCGGCCGGTGCGCTGATCACCAACCTTTCCTCGACTACGTTCGCTGCATCAACCTACTATGAAATCGATGTGACGTCGGTGGTTTCCAATAGCGGAGCGGGGCTCTATTCATTTGCCATAAAAGACAGCGGGGTTACTTCGGGGAAAAGCCGCTGGAGTTCGAAGGAGGGGGAATACGACCCGGAGCTGGTCGTTGTGCCGAACAACGATGGTGCGGCCAATTATCCACCCTATTATACCGCCAATACGTTCAACCTATCAGATGCCTACGAAGCGAATTTTTACACCAACACGATTGCTGATCGCGCGTCCGATCCCGAGGGTGATGTGTTGACTTATTCGAAGGCGGGGGGTCCCGTGTGGCTGTCGATTGCCTCGAACGGGGATGTTTCGGGAATGCCGTCGATTCTTAATCTCGGCCCAAATGTGTTTACGGTTAAGGTGATGGATGGCAACGATGCCTATGGCTTTGCCGATATGACCATCGATGTTATTTTGACCTCCTCGAATCAGGCGCCGGTCTTTACCTCCAATCCGGTTAATGAAGCGTTTGCCCTTGAGAACGTTGCCTATAGTGCAACCCTTGCTGACAATGCGGTGGATTTGGATGGGGATCCCATGCACTTTAGCAAGGTGTTTGGTCCGGCATGGCTGATTGTGACCGACGATGGATCGCTCACGGGAACACCGGAGCCCGCAGACCTGGGCACCAACAATTTCGTGGTTACCGTGACCGACCTTCTTGATGGAACCAACTCGGCTAGCCTCAATATCCTGGTCAAGACGTTGCTGTCCACCGATCTGCTTTATCCGTTGGCGGATGCCTATGTCGATAGTCTATCCAGCAATATTAATTTTGGCGGTTCTGCCGGGTTGGAACTGCGCTCCACCACCGATCCCGGCAAGAGTGTGCAGCATGGGTACATCAAATTCCAGATTCCGAACGGGGATCCAATTTCCAAAGCCACTCTGAGACTGCACCGTGGCGGGAGCAAGGCCATGACCGGAGGGATTAGCATCCATAGTGTTTCGGATAACTCCTGGATTGAGAAGAACGATGTCAATGCCATCACGTGGAACAATCGCCCGGCGATTAATGCAACGGTGGTCGCTTCGGGTTTTGGTGAGGTGGGTTGGAATGAGTTTGATGTAACAGATGCTGCGGTCAACAATAGTGTCGTCACCTGGGGGCTTATACGAGGAGGAACAGCCAACTCGCAACGACCGCTTGATACACGGGAAAGTTCGTTCCCTCCGGAGCTGGTGATTTATCGAGCGAACACGACTTCCGCATATGTACTGTGGACGGTCGGATACGGCCTCATCGGAACGAATGCCAACATGACGGCGAACTCGGATGGAGACCCGTTGAATAATTTATATGAATACGGTCTGGGGGGTGTTCCGACCAATGGAAACGACATAGGCATTCTTCCCGTCTATGGAAGCGAGGGTTCTTCATTTCAGTATATCTACCGGCGCCGCCGCGATGCGGCAGCGCGCGGATTGTCCTATGCGTTGGAACTGACCGATAATCTCGTTTCCAATAACTGGAGCAGCAGCGGTTATGCCGAGACGGGGACGAATGCCATTGATACCGATTTTGAGGCCGTCACGAACTCGATTCCGACGGTTGCCAAACCGAGCCAGTTTATTCGACTGAATATCAACCTCAGTGAATAGGGGCGAGGGCTGTTTCCTCGGCCCTTTTTTATAGGAGAACCCCGAAGGAAGTAAGCCTTTTAAAACTGAGAAAAAAGGTGCTTTTATCTCGTCCAATTCACAGAGGGATTTATAGATATATTCGATAAGCAGGGTGTTTGATGAAAAGAAGACTGTTTTTATGCGCGGCTATCGTGGGAGCCTCGGTTTGCGCTCAGGCCGCATCGAAAAGAAAACAACCTAATATTGTTTTTTTGCTGGCTGACGATATGCGGTTCGACGCTGCGGGGTTCATGGGTAATTCCGATGTGCGGACACCGAACCTCGACCGGTTGGCTGACCGCGGGGTTGTGTTCGACCGTGCTTATGATACCACCGCGATCTGCATGGCCAGTCGCGCACAGCTGATGACGGGCAAACTTGAATTCAGCACCGGCTGTAACTTTGAGCGCGGGCATATGTCCTCCTCCATCTGGAAACAATCCTATCCAATGCTTCTGCGCCAGAACGGATATTATACCGGATTTGCTGGAAAGTTCGGGTTCGATGTCGAGCCGCAGGGACGGGCCAAGGGGGCCAACGTGGTGCGCCCCTGTTTTGATTGGTGGGGCGGGTGGATGGGGCAGGGCAGTTATGAGGTGAGCGCCAACCGCGAGGCAACTGCCTGGCACGAAAAGCATCCCGGCCAGAAGGAGCATACCTCCTATGCCTTGGGTGTGCTGGGGCAGGACTTCATCAAGGAGGCCAAGGATTCCGGCAAGCCGTTTTGCCTGTCGA
>CAZWZW010000177.1:0-6936 GCA_964639125.1 uncultured Verrucomicrobiota bacterium | reverse complement strand
CAAATTAAACCAGATGAAGCAAAGATCTGCTGCTAATTTCATATGCCATAGACTTATGTATAAGAATATGCTGCGAAGGAGGGGCGGCTTGCGACTTGTCCGCCTTAGCCTTAGCGAAGCAGGCAGGCGAGACGGGGTGAAGCCCCAACCAGGCCACACCTTTTGCGAAACGAACCAACTACGCCCTACTCCGCGTGACGCGCTACGAAATCGCTGACTTGCTGGAGCTTCGGATTTTTAAGTTTCGGCGTATAAAGCAGGCTAACCGGCCCCAACAGGCCTGAGGGCAGCAGAGGATCGCCCGTGGAGTAGTAGGAGCAGGTTGCAAAACTCTTACGACGCGGCTCTGTCCGAGGCTTGTCGTCGACAAGCCATTGTGGCAAACCGCTGATCAGGCCGTTGCTGTGCACATCGTAATCGCGGGGATACTGTTCGTCCCCAATCATACGATTCGGCCAAAGGTTCGCGACGTGAACTTCCACCTTATTCTTACCTGGCTGAACCAAGTCGGTGATGTTTGCACGATACGGCGGTTTCCATAGCGTCTGCGCTTTGTTGCCGTTGATGTAGAGCTCGGAAATCACCTCCACTTGCCCCAGGTCGAACCAGATTTCGTGTTCGGCTGGCTCGCATTCAAACTCGCGCGAATAGATGGCGGTGCCGGAGAAGTAGCGGATGCGTTCGTCGGCATGCTCGTTCCACGGAGTCAGCGTTTTAAACGCGACGGGCTCGGTTAAATCGCTTTCTTCAGGGAACCTTACCGTCCAGTTTTCGTTGAGCGTCACCGTGGGTTTCGCACGAAACGCTTCTTCAACAACCGAGCCGTCCGCCATCCTCAGGCTGACTGTTCCCGCGGTTTCAAAAACCGAATAGGTCGGCGCAGGCAGTGGCTCTTCCACGGAAAGAACAGGACGCTCGCCAATCGATGCGAGCGCGCCAGATACATCGGCTTTGCCTTCACGAAACACAACAAAGACAGATCCATACGTATCAAACAGAATGGGAATCTCCGTCCTTCCGTCCTTCTCTTGATAAACCGCGCATTGCTCAATGATGCCCGTGTCGGGATACCAAAATTCCGGCACCTTTCCAGAAACTCGGAAACTAAACGTTGCAGTGGGTGTCGCGTCGCTGTTGGCAGCGATAAAGTAGATCTCTTCATCTTCTGTGTAGCGATGAATATGCTGAAAGCTTTTCCTCTCGTCGTTAACCGTCTTAACGATGAGATCCGGCTGAATCGCCATTTTGCTCAGTATCTCAGCCTCGTCCAAGCCCCAGTGGAGTTTCCCCATCTTATACGACTGTTCCTTGACGTTTACCCCATCAAGCCCCTGCCAGAGTTCGTCGACGAGCGACGCCACCCGCTGGTCACTCTTGGGGTATCCGCTCAATCCATTGGCGCGTTCCGGACGCGAGCGAACCATCACATGACCGCCCTGCGCGACCAGGACTTTGAGCTTCTCAAGCAAATCGATACTAACGCTTTCCATTTCAGGCAGTATCAACAACTTGTATCGCATGCCGGATGGGAAGCAAAACTCGCCCTCTTTGAGATCCAGCTTTTCTTTGACGGCTTTGTTGCTGCAAAGATCCCAATCATATCCGTTCGGCATACGAGCCGCCCGCGCCGTTCCCTTTTCATTGCCCGGCGCGCCTTCCGGCGTCATATACAGGGCGTCCGCTGCAAAGGTTCCCTGCTGCAGCAGATACCAAGAGCGACTCAGATAGCGATGCCAGGCGCCACTCATCTCCCACCAGGTATTGTGCTGAGAGTATTGCGTTCCCCAGTTTTTGAAGATCATACCCGGCTTATACACCGCGTTCTGCTTGCCCTCCCAGGGCTGTAGCGGAAAACAGTGGAATAGGAAATGGTTCACACCGGAACACATATGATTATCGGCGTTCTGTTTCATCGTCCATGGATGGTTGATCCAGGCACTATCTCTCTTGGTCCAAACATCGCCTTTCCGTTTAGCACCAGCCGGAAACGCCTCAGCCGTAATCACCTTTGCACCGGAAACATGCGCCCCGGAAGACGCCCATTTCGACATCGGACTCTTTGCGAATGTTTTCAGCCCTACCTGCCAAAAGGTCGAACAGGTGCGCGTAATGACTTCGGCGGCTTCCATTCCGTCGAAGGTCGACCGGGTAAAGGCTTCTGACTCAAACTTCATCCCCAATTCGGAGCAGAGTTCCGTGAGATAGCCGAAGAAGTTCTCACGGATACAGTCGGAGATGGTCTGACGAAAATCCCAGAGGAATCGCTCGGAGAGCTCAACACTCCCAACCACTCTGCCCGTGAGAACCGGCAACCAAGGATAGAGGCTGTAGCCACGACGCTTTTCAAATTCTTCGGGCAAGACGACCGACCAGTTCTGCGCCCCGGCCTCCCAACTGTCGATGCCCAGAAACTTAATATTCTTACCCGGCAGAACATTCGGCTTATCCAGCAAGGGTTTCGCCATATGATCGAAATGGAATTTCACGTTTTCGCGACTAAACTTATCCACATCCAGCCCCGTCGTTTCAAGACCGCCGGGGCGAGTGCACGATCCGGTTGACATGCGCCCCATGCGCAAGATGGTCCAGTTGCCTGCGGGTGCGTTCCAGTTCAGCGTTCCATCCGCATCCATTTTGTCGGAAATGTCGATGATTGTTGACGGCGCGATAATGTCGCTTGCAACAATCGAATCGACGGGCGTCGGAGCCAACACTCGTTCCAAACTGAAATGGTGGCCGACTGGAATACCTGTTTTCTCTTTCCATTCCAGAAGCCGTCCATCCCCGACGGTGGGAACCGCAAAGACTTTGATGTCTTCATAAAACCCATAGGTCATATCCTTGATGAACTGCGGCGGAAAAGGTTGGTATTTCGGATTGAATTTAAGGTAGAACGGCTTCGGTTTCTCGAGCTGCATTTGGATGTTACCAGACCCTGATACCTTCGTTTCATTCCATGCAACCACCTGCATGCTACGTTCCGGTGTAATCCACGGACCGCCCGCACAGTTAAAGCCTTCGGTCAGATTCAGCCCGACTTCCATATCCAGACGCTCGGCCTCGTCGCAAACGTGCGCCATCATCTCAAACCATTCATCGGACGCGAAGCGAACCGGACCCTGCGGGCCGGAGACGTTGAACACCTTGCCGCCCTGCATCCCGACCCGATGCATCGCTTCCAGATCGGACGTGATGCTCGCCTTGTTTATGTTCCCGTTGCACCATTCCCAGAAAACGCCCGGCCGATACTCCATCGGTGGGTTTTCAAACTCCTGTTTCAGCTCGCCTTGACCTGCGGCGTTAAGGGTCATTGCCAGAAACAGGATAAGCCCCGTCATGAATGCGTGGTTAATTAATCGTTTCATTTATCCCCTTTCAACACTTTCAAATTATCAATCGCACCCGCAAAGCGGTCGGCGGTTTTATTTTTGGAACTGAACCGAACGTTAACGAGCCCGTAGCCGTCGCCTTCATACTCAAATCCAACTGGTTTGAACGCCATTTTTTGCGCCCATTTTCCCGCCGACTTTACAACAGATTTAAGTACCGTCCCGTCTTCGCGAACGAGTTCAATCAAGAGCACGTCGGACGCCTGCGTCGCTTGTTTGGCTGAGAGATAAAGGGTCGGGCTGACATCCACCCTCACCTGATAGGATTTACCGGCTCGGTTCGCAGCAAACTTGGGCGAGCTCAGCGTGGTCTCGCCACCGATCATCACGGCCCAATCGGCCTGCGCTTTTGTGCCGCGGTCGACACAATGCAGATCGTGGTTCCCCGCCGAGTGCTCCCAGCCCGTAACGCTTCCGGTATGCATCAGCGGCAGACGCGTATCGCGCTGCGGTTTGTGCGCAGTTCCCTTCGCGCTATCAAACGATTCCGTGAGCCCTTCGGGCGGCGGTGTTTGTTCGACGCGCTCCATGAAACGAACGGGGCCCATTAAACCGGACGGCAGGAGTTGACCGCCCTCTTCATAATGACTCCATGTGGCAAAGGTTTGACGATGTCCTGCAGGGATCGGCTGCTTAGACAGCACCCAGTCGGGGAACTGCTCATAGGCAAAGCGTCGCCATACCCCGCCACCATTGATCTTGCCCGTCTCTGGCAAAGTGGAATCGCCTATCAAACGGTTGACCCACAGATTCGTCACCCGAATATCCAATTGGTTAACACCCGTTTGCAGCGCACTGGAAATGTCCACGCGAAACGGCGGTTTCCATAATACACCGAGATCCTTGCCGTTAACCAACACGCGCGCCATGACATCCACGTGGCCGAGATCGAGATAAACCGCCTGATTCGGGATCGTGGCAAGCTTGAAGGTTTTGTGATACGCCGCGGTGCCGGAGAAATATTTGATCGCCTCGTTTGAATGCTCGTTCCATGCGATCAGTTCGCTAAACACCTGCGGCTCTTTGGGACCCAATGTCGGGTCAAAGCGCACCGTCCAATCACCGTCCAAGGTCGCCACTTCCTTGAATTCCCATTTCGGGGCTTCAGCGGATTGCTTGGTAGTCGGCTCGCGAAATACGACGAAGAGCGAGTCTGCCGGGTCGAGTTCGAGCTCCACCTGCGTGCGTCCGTCTTGGGTCATGCTCCAATTCGGTGCCGGCAGCGTTTCGCCCGTTTCCGGATCCCATAGCTCGGGCAACTTGCCTGCAATGCGGAACGTTACTTTTTCGCTGCGCACGGCATACATTTGATTACTCACAAAATAGAAATCAGCCCCATCCAAACGATGATGCACATATTCCATCTGATCGGGTAAGGCACAGTCCGGCTGGATCTTACCCAGTGCCTGTTCAAAACCATCCGGGTTGCGAATCAGACCGGAATCCCAGTATTTTTGGATCAGCTGTTGCAATGAGGCATCATTACGCGCCGCGTTATGCAGGCTCGGAGTGCGAACCGGGCGGGCGGCAAATACAAGCACCCCCTGCTCCGCCAACTTGACCAGTTTACGGGCGGTTTCCACACGCATCAAATCGGCGTTTGAGAGCGTCAGCATTTTATAACGATTCGGCAACAGCTTCCCTTGGTAGCTCGCGCGCAAGAATCCGTCTGCATCCACCGACAACTCGTCAAGGGTGCCGATTTCAGAATAATCAATCTTATGCCCGCGGACCCAATCCAAATAAAGATCGTCGCGACCGGGGAATGAAGAGAACGGACGGTTTTCACCATCCAGTGCAAGGATGTCGGACACATGATCGCCCGTCTGCAGGATATACTGACAGCGTGTAATATACTCAATCCAGTCTTCGCCTTCAAAGAACCAGGTGTTGTTGCGATGATTCTGGAAGCCGAATTTTCCGTGGGTCACGCCCGGCTTCACGCCATCGTGTAAGGCCTGGTGGGCCGAAGAGTGGAATACGAAACGATTCACCCCCTGACAGAACATCCGGTCGCCCAGGGTCTTCATGAGATACGGGTGCGTGGTGTAGTTACCATCGATACGCGTATAGGCCTCAGCACCGAAGACCTTTTTCCCGCTGAGGCGCACACCGGAGCCGACCATCTGACTCGTCCAGGTCCAACCGGTGGCTTTCTTGTTTGGATTCCCGGTATACCAGAACTCGGTCATTGGCCAATCCACCAGCTTCGCCACACGCGAACTGTCGAAGGGGCCCGGGCCATAGGGCTCGGCCGTCAAGCCGAGTCCCTGAGCACGGCACTTCTCTGAGAAATAGAGGAAATAGTTTTCGTAAACCAAATCAGAGACCGTATGGCGCAGATCCCATAGCACACGCTCGGTGTATTCAGTATTTCCCAGCACGCGCCCGGTGAAACAAACCAAATTCGGAATCAAGTCATAGCCATTGCGCTCTTTGAACAGCTGATCAAATCCGTCGGTCCAGTTCTGATGATGCACCTCCCAGCTATCGATCGCCAATGAGGTGAACGACTTGTGTTGCTTGGCGTCGGCCGCCACCCGATCCAACAGGCTTGCCCAATGCAAGTCGGCCGCTGCGCGACTCATCTTGTCAATCTCCAGTCCCTTCGCCCCGGTGGAGGGCGGTTTGTTTTCGAGACCGGTGCTGGTGTAGCCCATGCGCAACACCGTCCACTCGCCCGATGTGGGCGTCCAATTGAGCTGGCCGGACGCATCCATGCGATCGGTCAGGATCTGCACACTCTCCGGCGCGATCACCGCAGCTTCAGGCGTGGCCGTTGTCTGCGGGGCAAACATGTCAATCCGCACGACTTTCTGCTTCACGAGCTCCATTGCCTTTTTGTCATTCAGCGATTTCCCGAACCAGTTCTCTAGGCGGTATGTGTCGTCCTTCGGAGTCGGGAATGCCAGCACCGCAATGTCGCGATAAAACTCGCGCGTGGCCTTGGGCTGCTTCAACAGCACGCCCCCCTGGCCCGCTTTGATCCGGGTCTCGGTCCAGACCACGGTTTTCATCGACATCTCCGGTGTGACCCAAGGGCCGCCGGAACAGGTCCAACCGGAGCAGTTTTTCATCGACATCTCCAAGCCCAATCGATCGGCCTCCGTAGCCGTATGATTCAGGCAATCGTGAAACGCATCAGAATTATAGACCACGCCGCCGTGAGGGATAAACCAGTCGGTATCAAACAGTATGAAATTCTGGATCCCGACCTGCTTGAAGGCCTCGAGATCCTTGGTGATGCCCGGCTTCGAGACATGCCCGTTCATCCAAATATAGAAAGTGCCCGGACGCGCCGATTCCGGCGGGTGTTTAAATTCACTCTCCTGCATCGCGGCCATCAGCGGAGAAACCGCGCCCAACAGCTGAGAAACCGCGCCCACCAGCATGATTACAGCAATCAATGAATGGATATATTGTTTGGTTCTCATAGTTTTCCACCTGTGCAGACAAGGCTCCGTCAAAGGCACCTCATAAACACTACAGCGCCCAATCTACCCGATCTGATCCAATCGCACAACCTGCTGAAATTAGTAGGGGTGAC
>CAZWZW010000176.1:0-6999 GCA_964639125.1 uncultured Verrucomicrobiota bacterium | reverse complement strand
CTGAACAAGGATGCCGGCTTGATGGCCGGAACGAAGGAAGCCGGTGTCAACCTGATCAACAACCTCGAAGAGGTCGGAGCAGATGCCGATGTGATCGTTGATTTTTCGTCGCACTTCGGGACTGCCGGCAACGCGCCGCGCATTGCGGAGTGGGGCACGGCCTGGGTGATTGGTACGACAGGGCTGAACGATGAAGAGATTTCGGCCATTGATGAGGCATCCAGGCAAACCGCGGTAGTGCTTTCGGGCAACATGAGTCTTGGCATCAACCTGTTGTGCAATCTGGTCGAAGCCGGTGCACGGGCACTCAAGGGTAGGGGGTATGATATTGAAGTGCTCGAACGCCATCACAACCAGAAAAAGGATTCCCCCAGCGGTACTGCACTAATGCTGGGGCAGGCTGCCGCCGATGGGTATGACTGGAACCTGAAGGATGTTCAGGTGGATGGGCGTACTGGTTTGCCCGGTGAGCGTCCTGAACGGGAAATCGGTTTCCATGCGATCCGCGGCGGCGACATCGTCGGCGACCATACGGTTATGCTGGCTGGGATGGGCGAACTGCTGGAGCTTTCGCACCGCGCAACCAGCCGCGATGTCTTTGCCATTGGTGCGTTGCAGGCGGCGGCCTGGGTGGCCGGTAAAGCCCCGAAGCTCTACAGCATGAAGGATGTGCTCGGGTTGTGATACATGACGAATGATTCGTGATGGAACGGTTTCCTGTGTTTGGAAACACTTCACGCTTCACGCTTCACGTCCCTCACGCAGCGAAATCCAAGGTTTCCGGTGGATGAGTCGGGTGTGTTCGAGGTGCGTGCGGCAACGCGGTAGCGGTTGCAGTAGGAATCGTGGCAGAGGTAGGAGCCGCCGCGATTCAGCCGCCGCTCGCCGGATGGAGGGCCGACGGGGTTTTCGCGCGGGCCGTTCAGATGAAAGTCGGTGCTCCACCAGTCGAACACCCATTCCCAGACATTGCCGGCCATGTTGTAGAGGTCATAGCCGTTCGGCTCGAAAGCATCCACCGGCGCGGTTCCAATAAAACCGTCTTCACCGGAGTTGTAGTCCGGGAATTTTCCCTGGAAAATATTGCACATATGCTTTCCATCGGGAGTAAGTTCATCGCCCCAGACGTAGCGCTTTTGCTCCAATCCGCCGCGCGCGGCGAACTCGACTTCCGCTTCGGTTGGCAACCGCTTCCCTGCCCATTTGCAGTAGGCGAGTGCGTCTCGGTAGGAAACATGGGTAACGGGATGATTTGCAAGTCCATGGAGATCGGATTCAGGACCGAAGGGGTGTGCCCAGTCGGCACCTTCAACATTATACCACCACTCCAACCCAAGCACGGTGCGGCCCAGCATATCGAGCGTGCGCTTGGTGCTGTCGGGCAGCAGGGCGTGGAAGACATAGGAGTAGCCAAATTTTTCAGCATCGGTTGCGTAGCCGGTGGCCTTGATAAACGATGAAAAGTCGGCGACGCTGACGGCGTATCGGTCCATATAGAAAGGATCAAGGGATACCTCGCGAATGGGGCCTTCCCCGTCTTCGGGGTAGCCGATTCCATCGTCGGTTCCCATCAAAAAGGGTCCGCCTGAAATATGCGCCATATTCTCGAGCGAACCGGCATACACGCGTTCAAAAGGATGGCCTTGCAGATCCTTTTCACATCCACACCGTTTTTCGCCCGGCGTACAGCAGCTGCCCTTGCTCATCGTGAAAACCTATAAAACGTTAGAATGAAACTCATATATACCTTGGGCGGTGAAGCTGCCAGTAAAAATAGACTAAAACTGTCTGATTAGTATAGGTGCGCTATTGTATCGGGCCTGCCGTTCTCTTATAGTCCATTCCCATGGAGACACCAAAAGAATCATTGAGCAGTCGTTTTGCAGTCGTGCATGGCAGTCCTGGGGAAGCGCCTCGGGTGCTGGGGCTTTTGCGGGCTTTCTGGCCGTTGTTGCTGATCTGTTTCGCAACGGGCTATCTGGTCCGTGCGTGGATGCCCGTGCCTGCCTTAAGCCAGTCCCATGTGGGCATTCTCTTTTTCCTTGTTGCTTCAGTGGCCGCCGTTCTGCTGGTCTGGGGCGACCGCCGCCTGGCCAACTTCCTTAAAGGAGCCAAGGGCGAGGAATGGGTGGCACACGAACTTTCATTTTTATCCTCCGAATATGCCGTTTTCAACGGGTTGAGGCTGGGGGGCGGCAAACAGAATTTCGATCATGTCATTGTGGGCCCGCCCGGGGTTTTTGTGGTGGAAACCAAAAACTGGAAAGGTTCCGTCGAGTTTCGTGAAGGAAAACTTTATGCCGGGGGCAAGGAACCTTCGCGTCCGCCACTAAAACAGGTTAAAGCCGCCACGGTCGAACTGGCTTCGTGGCTGGACGACCACGGGTGCGGAGGGCTTCCCGTACATTCGATTCTCTGTTTTCTGGGGACCAGGCTGCCGGAAGAAGTGATGAATGTTAATGGAGTGGTGGTATGCACGGGCGCGCGACTCGTGAACGTGTTGCAGGAAAATTTTGATGCCCCTTTGTCGGAGTCCATCCGTTTGAATGTGGTGGATGAACTGAAGCGCGCGATTAACGAATAGTTGAACCTGGAGGTTGGAACATGAAGGTACTGATTCCTATCGCCAACGGCTGCGAAGAAATGGAAGCCGTAATCATGATCGACACGCTTCGGCGCGCCGAATATGACGTTACCGTTGCGGGGCTCACCGCCGGAACGATTGAAGCCTCCCGTGGAGTCAAACTTGTTCCCGATACCACTTGGGATCAAGTGAATCCTGCGGACTACGATGTGTTGATTCTCCCGGGTGGATTCGGGGGAACCGAAGCCTTGAGCGGGCACGAAGGTGTTCTGCAGGCGTTGCGCGACTTTAACGAGCAAGGCAAGTGGGTGGGCTCCATCTGTGCAGCCGCACTTGTGCTGCATGCTGCCGGCATTCTTGATGGCCACCGCTTTACCTGCTATCCCGGAGTCGAGGAACATCTGCCGGACCACTATAAGCGGTCGGGCGAGATAGTTGTGGTCGACGGCAATATGATCACCAGCCAGGGACCGGGCACAGCCTTTGAGTTTGCGCTGAAGCTGATCGAAGAGTGCACGGGTCCCAATGCTGCCAACTCGGTTCGCGAGGGACTGTTGCTCTAACTTACAAGTCCGCAAAGGGATTGTTGGTGAAGCCCCGTGGTTTGTTGTTGCGCTGCTGACCACGTCGTTGATTTTGCGGTCGGTTGGGACGGCGCTGCCCCTGTCCTTTTTTGGCGGGTTTGGCCGCAGTTTGTTTCTTTTTCGCTGAAAGCGATATGCGTTTGCGTTTGAGGTCTACCTCCATCACGCGCACGTTGATGCGATCGCCGGCTTGAACCACATCCGCCGGGTCTTTTACAAAGGTATCCGCGAGCTGGGAAATGTGGACGAGGCCGTCCTGGTGCACGCCAACATCAACGAAGGCGCCGAAAGCGGTGACGTTGGTGACAATCCCTTTCAACTCCATTCCTTCTTTCAAATCGTTCATGGTCATGACGTCTTCGCGGAAACCGACTTCCTCAAACTTTTCGCGCGGGTCCCGACCGGGTTTGTTCAGCTCATCAATGATATCCTTAAGGGTCAGTTCGCCGACCTCTTCGCTGACGTAGGTGCTGAGCTTGATTTTGCTGACGATTTCCACATTGCCGACCAGTTTTTCGAGCGGTTCGCCGAGGTCGGCGGCAATCTGTTCGATCAGTTTGTAGCGCTCCGGGTGGACGGCGGAGGCGTCGAGTGGCTGGGTGCCGCCGTGAATGCGCAGGAAGCCGGCAGCCTGCTCGAAGGCGCGCGGCCCGAGGCCGGAAACATCGAGCAATTCCTTGCGGCTTTTGAACGCTCCGTGTTCATTTCGGTATTCAATAATTTTTTTGGCGAGACGGTCGCCAATGCCTGCGACGCGCGAGAGCAAGGGGGCGCTAGCGGTATTGAGCTCGACGCCAACATGGTTCACGCAACTCACCACTACCTCATCAAGCTTGTCCTTCAGTAGTTGCTGATAAACGTCGTGCTGGTATTGTCCGACTCCGATGGATTTGGGATCCACTTTCACCAGTTCGGCCAAGGGGTCCTGCAGGCGGCGGGCAATGGAAATTGCGCCGCGGATCGTCAGGTCGAGATCGGGGAATTCTTCGCGCGCGATGGGCGACGCGCTGTAGACCGATGCACCGGCCTCGCTGACGGAGACGACGCTGGATTTTGCTTTCATCTCTTTGAGGAGTGCCTTTGTGAAGGCTTCGGTTTCGCGTCCGGCGGTTCCGTTGCCGACGGCGATGGATTGGGGCTGGTGTTTTTCGATGAAGGCGGACAGGCTGATCTTGGCCTGTTTTTCCTTATCGGCACCTTGGCTTAGATAGATGGTGATCGTATCGAGATATTTTCCGGTGGCGTCGAGCGCCACGCATTTGCAGCCGGTACGCAGACCGGGGTCGATGCCGATGACGGACTTTTCGCCATAGGGCGCGGCGAGCAACAGGCTTCGCAGATTCTTGGCAAAAACCTCCACCGCAGAGCGATCGGCCTTCATTTTCATTTCAACGGATACATCGATCTCGACGCTGGTGGTCAGCAGACGCTTATAGGCATCGAGGATCGCTTTTTCGAGTTCCGGGAAAAATGGCGAGGCGGGATTGGCTTCGCAGATGCTTTTCATCCGCTCGATCTGTGGATCGGCGTCGATGGCCAGCTTGCGGCGCAACACCCCTTCGGTTTCGCCGCGACGGATGGCGAGGTAGCGGTGCGAGGGGATGGTGTCGATCGGCTGTGAGAAATCAAAGTAGTCTTTATATTTCGAGTGTTCATCGCTGCTGGAGAGAGCGGGCGTAGAGGTGATGATACCGGTTTTAAAATAGGTTTCACGGATGAGTGCGCGCACCTCGGCCTTTTCCGCAATCTGTTCGGCGATAATATCGCGCGCTCCGGCCAGCGCCTCGTTGGCGGAGGCAACCTCCTTTTCCGCGTTGATGAACTTGGCGGCTTCCGTTTCCGGATCTCCCTCGGCGGTTTGTTCGAGAATCTTTTCGGCCAGCGGCTCAAGCCCTTTTTTCTTTGCGATGGTGGCGCGGGTGCGGCGCTTGGGCTTGTAGGGCAGATAGAGATCTTCAAGCGCTGTTTTGGAGTTGCACGCAACGATTTTCTTCCGCAATTCATCCGTTAGCTTGCCCTGCTCTTCGATGGATTTGAGAATGGTTTGGCGGCGGGACTCGAGGGTGTTGTAGTAGGTCAGTTTTTCCTGAATATCCGTAATCTGGACCTCATCCAGATTGCCGTGGGCTTCTTTACGGTAGCGGGCAATAAATGGAACGGTGTTGCCCTCGGCAAACAGTTTCGCAACGGCGGCGACCTGTCTTGCAGAAATGTTAAGATCTTTGGATGCAAACGGCGTTGCGTCGAACGAGCTGGTTTCTGATGTCATAAATAGATGATTCCTGTCTTTAAATACTGAGCAAAGCAGGTTCTTAAAACCAGTTGGCTACGTCAAGCCCCTGTGCTGTTGAAGTCAAGAATGGCTCTGTCCGGAAAAAACTTTCATTGCCATTACGTGGTGACACGGGTACGCATAGGGGGTCGTTAACAGCTAGGGTACGATGCAGTTCCATGAAAAGATGATGTTGGAGAACCGTTTATTACAGAGTCCTGAGAAGGGGATATGTGCTCTGGTTACCTTTAGAAGGTGGGCTTATACAGCTAAGCGCGCGGGATCGGGCGCCTTGGTAGGTTTGCCCAAAGGAGATTTTTTATGGGGTGGGCCGGATGATGAAAATATTAGAATATCGGACTGACCCCTTCCCTCATCACCTCCTCCGTGGACTCTGTGACCTCTGTGGTGAATTATAATTATTTAGGGAATTCCAGCCTCCTCTCCGGCTATACCGCCAATGCTGGAGGGTCAGCGGCCTCGCTGACCGTTTCCAAAACCTACGAATCCCAACGCAACCTCATCGATGCCGTCACCAACTCTGTGATTGGTGGAGCCAACGCCGGTGTGGTGAGCGCCTTTGACTATACCAACGACGAAGTCGGCCGTCGCACCCGCCGCGACGACCTCCGTGTTGGAGGGACTACGTCCCCGCAGTCCACCTATTGGTCCTACGCCTACAACAACCGCAACGAAGTCATTGGCGGCAACCGCTTCCGTACATCCGACGACGCGCCCATCCCCGGCATGCAATTCGGCTATGGCTACGACAACATCGGCAACCGCATCTATGCCGAAGACGGCGATCCCGAAAACAAGGAACTCTACACCGCCAACAACCTCAACCAATACCAGCAGCGCAACACACCGCCCACCATCAACGTCTTCGGTACGGCGGCCACCAACGCCACCGTCTCCGTCGGCCTACGTACCGCAGGCGTCCCGCCTGCCCCGTATGGTGAGGTGGACATCGCCACCATCCAGCAGGCTACCCGCGACGGCGACTATTTCCACTTAATGTATCCCGTCGACAACCTCAGCGGTCCGTTTAGCGGTACTCTCGACATCACCGCAGTCATCAACCCCGCCGGACATGCCGACCTCGACATCGTCACCAACGAAACCCGCTCCGTCTTCAAACCGCAGTCGCCAGAGCAGTTCGTGTACGACGACGACGGAAACCTCCTCGACGACGGCCGCTTCAATTATACGTGGAACGCCGAAAACCGGTTGATCGAAGTTCAAAGTAGAACGGGCATCTTGCCCGTTATTCATGCCGAATATGCCTACGACTACCAAGGGCGCCGGTTCAGCAAAACCGTTGATGGAGCCGAAACCTCATTCATTTGGGACGGCAACCATATCGTTTAGGGTCTAGAAATGAACGGGGAGTGTTGTTTAATGACTTTGGAATGCAATATACAATTCCTTATAAGCAACTAGGGTGGTTGTTCTTAAATAGAACAGATAGTTACGGTAACTCTATATATAAGAAGGTTATGAATGTCAGCGGTCACTTAAAGTGTACCACCCCTGGTCGATTCAAAGTGTACCACCTT
>CAZWZW010000175.1:0-7006 GCA_964639125.1 uncultured Verrucomicrobiota bacterium | reverse complement strand
CGTAGTGAGCAGGCGCGAGATAATATTCAAGGGAAGAGTGGCTATGGTTAAAATAATAAAGGGCGATATCACAAAGCTGGACGTCGATGCCATTGTCAATGCGGCCAACCAGTCATTGCTGGGCGGTGGTGGGGTGGATGGAGCAATCCATCGCGCGGCTGGGCCCAAACTACTGGCGGAATGCGCAACACTGGGCGGATGTTCTACGGGCGACGCCAAAATCACGAAGGGCTATAATCTGCCTGCTAAGCATATTATTCATGCCGTCGGTCCCGTCTGGCATGGCGGCGAAAAGCATGAGGACGAACGGCTCGCCTCCTGCTACCGCACCGCGATGAAGTTGGCCGATGAGCATCAACTCAAGTCCATCGCCTTTCCTTGTATCAGCACCGGTATCTATCATTTCCCGTTCGGGCGCGCCTGTCGCATTGCCCTGCGCGAAATAGTTCAGGCATTGGAAAGCAGCACGATCGAGGAGGTCGGCTGCGTCTGCTTTTCCGAAAGCGACTTTCAGTCCTATCAGACTGTTCTCACCGAAATGCTGCAGGAGTAGCATGGGCATCTTGCCCATGATTCGGGGGCCACGGGCAAGATGCCCGTGCTACGAATTCGGGGAATCCTCGTCGATAAACTTGGCCAACAGGTTCAGCAGAGTTTCTTCGGTCGCGGCGACCTGAGCCTCGCAGTCGGATTCGGCGGTGAGGCGTATTTGAACCTTGCCCATGCCCGGATAAAATCCGAGGTCGATCCCTTCTGGCTGGAAGCCAGCGTCTTCGAGGATGGTGACAATGTCGGACTCGCCGATGCCTTTGGTGCGGACAATGCGGACGAGTTTTGGGCACGCGTCGGCATAGCGTTTCTTCAGCCAGGGCATGATTTCTTCTTTGAGAATGGCGTTGAATTCGTTGGGGGGTCCCGGCAGAACAAACAGGGTTTTCCCTTCAGGCAGATCAATCCGCTGGCCGGGGGCCGCGCCGACGGAGTTGGGCAGCACTACCGATCCATCGAGGACAAGGGCCTGCCGCTCTGCGGCGGGTGTCATGGTGCGCCCGCGTGCGGTATAGCGCCCGGTTATGATGTCGACCGTCGTCTGGTCGAGAATGATGGTTTGTCCGAGCGTTTCGGCGAGCGCGTCGCGGGTAATATCATCGACCGTGGGGCCGAGGCCACCACTGATGAAGACGAGATCGGTGCGGGCAAGCGCCTCTTCAAGGGTGCGTCCAATGATTGGGATTTCATCGGGGATGGTGGTGTCGCGCACGAGCTGAAGCCCCATAGCCGCGAGTGCTTCGCCGAGGTCCCTGCCATGCGTGTTCAGGGTTTGCCCGCTCAACAGCTCGTTGCCGATGGAAATGAGTTCTGCTTGATTGTTCATCCGGTGCTCCTCAAAGTGTGCACCCATCTTGAAGTTATGAATAAAACGAATCAATCCTTAAGCGTGGACACCGGGCAGCGAGGCCAGCGGCTGGATGCCTTTTTGGCGGCGGCGGTGCCTGAGCTTTCGCGGTCGCACTGGAAGGTATTGATTCAGGATGCCCGGGTGACGGTGAACGGCAAGGCCTGCAAGCCCAACCATAAGCTGAAGACGGGCGATACGGTGGTGTGGTCGATGCCGGAAGAAGCACCGACGGAGGTATTGCCGGAAAATATTCCGATTGATGTGCTGTTTGAGGACGAATCGATTCTGGTGTTGAACAAGCAGCCGGGGCTGGTGGTCCATCCGGCGGTTGGAAACGAGTCGGGGACACTGGTCAATGCCTTGCTGTATCATGATGCCGTTTTCCAGTCGGTGGAGCGAGCGGGCATTGTGCATCGGCTCGACAAGGATACGAGCGGGGTCATGGTCGTGGCCAAGTCGGAGAAGGCGATGACGGAACTGCAGCGACAGTTTAAGGCGCGGGAGACGGATAAGGAATATCTGGCTCTGGTTTGGGGCCGTCCGCCGCAAAGCGGACGGATTGTGAACGAGATTGGCCGACATCGGTCTCATCGCAAAAAAATGGCCGTACTGAGGGAAGGCGGTCGCGAAGCGGTGTCCAATTATAAGACCTTGGAGTCGTTTGATGAAATGACGCTGGTGCAGGTGAAGATTGAGACGGGGCGGACGCATCAGATCCGGGTGCATATGGCGCATCTGGGCCATCCGGTTGTGGGCGACTCGGTGTATGGCCGCGCGCGGAAGCACCGCCTCCCGGCACCGCCCGCCCGACAGATGCTGCATGCCGCCCGGTTGGAATTTACGCACCCAGAGTTGGGGAAAAGGCTTTCTTTCGAGGCCCCGTTGTTTGAAGATATGGATCTATTACTGAAGCTTTTGCGGGAAAAATAATGGCGGAAACCACATTTTATAACCTGATCGAAAATCTGGAAACCTATCTGGAATACCAGCGCGACGAGGGCGTTGTGCGGATGGAGGTCGACCGGGAGGTGCTGGCGTCGCTAACAAAGGAACCGGAGCCTGTCGTTGCGGAAAAGGTTACAGTGGATGCTGCGCCCGTTCCGGCCGATTTCAAAACGCTGGAAGAAATTGCCGTACATGTTTCGGCCTGCCGCAACTGTGCGCTTTGCGAGGGGCGCACCCATACGGTTCCGGGCGAGGGGAATAGCGTTTCGCCGGATATCATGTTTATTGGCGAAGGACCGGGAGCCGACGAGGATGTCCAGGGGCGGCCGTTTGTCGGTAAGGCGGGACAGCTTTTAACCAAGATGATCGAGGCGATGGGCTATCGGCGTGAAGAGGTTTTCATTGCCAATGTGGTGAAGTGCCGTCCGCCCAACAACCGCAAGCCGGTTCGCGTGGAGATGGAGACGTGCCTCCCGTATTTACGGCAACAGATACATCTGGTTCAACCCAAAATCATTGTCGGGCTTGGTGCTACGGCGTTGGAGGGGCTGCTCGGAAAACCGGTGGGAATTTCGCGGGCACGTGGCAGCTGGCTGGAATATGAGGGGATCAAGCTGATGCCGACGTTCCATCCCTCCTATCTGCTGCGCGACCCGTCGCAGAAAAAAGCGGTATGGGAAGATCTGAAGTTGGTACTTAAGGAGTTGGGCAAGGAGCCTCCGGCACGAAAATAATTGAACGTTTGCGGATGATTATAGGTCTTTGAAGATTTTATTCGCAAGAGGTCGGAAATGACCTAGTATGGGGCGTAATGAGTGGTGGCGATGTAAATTCTGATCCGGATGAGATTCCGGACAACGATACGGACGAGAGCGTGGGACAGCTTGCGGATGAAACCGAAGAGGTCGATGCTCCCGAAGATGACGAGCTGGTGCTGAAGTCGCAGCAGGGCGATATTCACGCCTTCGACCAGCTCGTGGAGCGCTATCACGGCAAGATTTATGGCCTGACCTACAATATGACCAGCAACCGCGAGGATGCCGAGGATCTGACGCAGGAGATCTTTATCAAGGCCTTCGAGGCCCTGCCGCGTTTTAAGGGGAAATCATCATTTTATACGTGGCTCTATCGTATCGCCATCAACAAAACCATTAATTACCGCAAAAAGCGCAACCGCAAGCGCGCGCTGAGCCTCGACCAGTTTGACCAGGAAATCAAGCTGGACGACGTTTATCACGACCTGACCGCCAAGGGATCACCCCTCCGGCACCTGAGTTTATCGGAATTGCAAATAAAATTGAACGAAGCCCTGCAGAACCTGTCTGAGAAGCACAGAACGGTTGTGGTAATGCATGATATGCAGGGGATACCGCACGAGGAAATCGCCAAAGTGGTGGGTGCTTCAGTGGGAACAGTTAGATCGAGGCTCTTCTACGCCAGGCGGCAAATGCAAGCGGAACTAGCGGAATTCGTGAAATGAATGTAAGCAAAGACAACTTAACAACGACACCTGATGAACAGGTGGATCTGCTGTTGCAGCAGTTGATGCATCTCAAGCAATATGAGAAGCCTGAAGTTGCCCGGATGACCCGCAACAAGCAGAACATTACCCGCATGGTGCGCGAGGTAAACAGCAAGAAACGCAAGAGCATCGGCGATTTAATGGAAATAAATATGCCGTGGTTCTTTGCCGAGCCCCGCTATGGAATTGCAGTTCTCTTTGTGGCTTTTGCGGGCCTTCAATTTCTGGGAACGCATGCAAAGCTTTCGCGTAGCCAGACGGGGATTTACACCAGTACGGGACCGGTTGCCGTGTTGGGGCAGGGCACATCCTACGCGACCAACAGTATCTCCTATCCGCGGATGCCTGATAATTTGAGGCTGTTTTCCTCCCCTGGCCGAGGGGATGGCTCTGTAAAGCCTGTGGGTTTTAAAGTGCGACAATAATATTTTCTCCTCCCAAATAACAGGAACTCCTTAGGAGTTGCCAAAAAAGATAAAGCTCTGGAGTTTTTCCAGAGCTTTATTGCTGATAGAAGGGCGCGTGCTGTGTCTGTCAAGACGTAGAGCGCACCCTCGGCAGAAGGGGAATCGCCCGTGCAGAATTTAAGCTTGTTGAACGCGAGGATTGACAAATTCACCAAAGTTATATATCTGTTATATATTGAATATAAACAGAGGGTGATCGATGAAAAGAGTGGCTCCATTGGCTTTATATGCGGTTCTTGTCCTGAAGGCCTCCGCGGGAATTTCAATCCACCAGCAATCGGATCAAGGTTGGAACGTGA
The DNA here is from genome assembly GCA_964639125.1 of uncultured Verrucomicrobiota bacterium. Classification (GTDB taxonomy): domain Bacteria; phylum Verrucomicrobiota; class Kiritimatiellia; order Kiritimatiellales; family Pontiellaceae; genus Pontiella. The sequence goes on along the minus strand of CAZWZW010000175.1, from coordinate 2,374 downwards.
CAGCCGGAACAATCGGGACCTCTTCCTATACGGCAGTTTCTGCTCAGGCGGGGGACGTCATTGTCTTGACGGTGGCCGGGAACAAGAAGGGGGCGGCAATCGCCTTGAGTGCGGCACAGGTGGGCGGTACCGGAACAACGGGAGCACAGACCCGGCGGACCAACCTTATGTCTACCTATCCGACCAGCTGGGCCTGGTATCAGGCGGTCACGTCGACGGGTACGTTTGATTTTGATATCACCACGGATAATACGGCGGGGATTACCGCAATCACCGCCATGTATGTGCTGCGGGCCGATAGCGGAATGATCCAGCTGGAAGATTCCGCCACCTGGGATGACAATGATACTGCCGACAACGGGACAGCCTATTCATTAAGCTACACCTTTGGATCCTCGCTTGCCAGCGGGGTGCTGATCGAGAGCATCAGCTCGCGTACAGACCTCATCACGCCGCCGCCGGCGTACACGCTTGATCGAACGGGGGCGAGCAAGCGCAGTCTGCTCTCCTATGTCGGCATTACGGGTTCCACGTGGGTTTCAGACTATTCCCTGTCGGGCGGTACCGCAGACAAACAGACCTCCGGCGCGGTCGGCATGGTTTTTTCCGAGGTGAGCGCGTTGCCCCAGCCCCCCGCCTTCATCACCGACCCGGTTGTGGAAGCGGATGCCGTTCAGGGGATCGCCTATGCGGGAACGCTTTCGGACAATGCAACCGATCCGAACAGCGATGCCATGACTTTTTGGTCCACCAACGGACCGTTGTGGCTTTCCGTAGCGGCCAATGGCGATTTGTCCGGGACACCGATGGCGGGCGACCTTGGCACCAACATCTGGACGGTTTTGGTGACCGACGGCATCAGCGGAACCAATAGCGCCAGCTTGCAGATTGCCGTATCACCCCCGGCTCCTCCCGTGGCATCGCCGCTGCGCACTCGGCGGCATCCCACCGGAAACTATAACGTCCTTTTCATTCCGATCGACGACATGCGACCGCTGATCAATGCATATGGCGAAACCGATCCGCTTCGTCCCATTACCCCCCAGATTGATCGGCTTGCCGATGCCGGCGTCATGTTTGCCAATGCATACTGTCAGCAGGCGGTGTGCAACGCCTCGCGCGCCTCGCTCATGACCGGGCTCCGGCCGGACACCACCATGTGCTGGAAGCTCCAGACCTTTTTCCGCGATCAGGTTCCCGATGTCATCACGCTTCCCCAGCACTTTGGAGCCAATGGTTACACCGTGCACGGGATCGGAAAAGTCTACCACAGCACCAATCCAACCTGGCAGGACGATCCGCTTTCCTGGAATGCGGGCTGGTCCAGTTCGAGCACCGGATATACCTGGTATGAAACCGCCAAGGCCGCCGCTGAAGATGGCGGGAACAAGAAGGTTTCCGCCACCGACGCCGGGGAAGTCGATCGGAATGGCGATCCAATTACCGATGCGGCGTACAACGACGGCTACGCAGCCGCTCAAGGGGTCTCAAAAATTGCCACCTATGCCGCGGACTATCATGCGACCGGAACCCCGTTCTTCCTTGCGGTCGGGTTCCAGAAACCGCACCTGCCCTTTAACTGCCCCAAGGCCTATTGGGATCTTTACGACCCGGCTCAGATTGATCTGACCGGCTATACCGGCATCCGGCAGATGCCGGTGGGAAGCAACAAGTTTACCGCCCCATACGGAGGCGAGCCCAAGGGGTTCGACGACGTCACGGGAACCTCCGACAACGGCATGCCGACGGCCACCGAGGCCCGACATTTGATTCACGGCTATCTCGCCTGCGTCTCGTTTATTGATACCCAGGTCGGGAAGCTGCTCGATGCACTTGAAGATCCCGATGGCAACCCGGCCACCGACGACTCGATTGTGGACAGCACCATTATTGTGCTATGGGGCGACCACGGCTTTCACCTGGGGGACCATAATGGGTTCTGGGCCAAACACTCGAACTATGAGATTGCAACGCGCGTTCCGCTGATTGTCAGCACACCGGCCATGGCCTCGCTCGGCTCGGCCGGAAGCCGCTGTGGCGCGTTGGTCGAACTGGTGGACCTCTATCCCACGCTGGTTGATCTCTGTTCACTGCCCACGCCCAACCAGCCAGCCGGCCAGGCCTTGCAGGGTACCACCTTCCTCCCGCTTCTCGAAGATCCTGCACAGCCCTGGAAAAAGGCGGTCTTTAGCCAGTATCAACGGAATATCGGCAGCTCTGATCCCGGTGATGTTGCGGTCAGCAGTTCGGGCACGGGCATGGGCTATAGCATTCGTACGCAGCGCTACCGCTACACCGAGTGGTGGGTTACGGATTCAACCGATGAAACAGACCGGCACATTATCAAGGCCGGAATTACCGAACCCGGGCACAT
>CAZWZW010000174.1:0-7009 GCA_964639125.1 uncultured Verrucomicrobiota bacterium | reverse complement strand
CAAATCAAAATAAGCCAGACAGCGGCTTAACACTTCGGCGGCCATCGCTTCACTCAATTGCTTTTTCTGCTCCAACTCTTCCGGGACTTTTCCCTGCTCCAGCAAAACCTCACGCATTCGATCTCGAAATGCTTTGCCGCCATGAACCCATCCGCGTTCCATGTGACTCCACTCAATTTTCTCTTCTGCATTTAGTTTATCGAGGAAAACGGACTTATGGCGCAAATCCATGTCGGCGGCATAGGCGCGTCGTGATTTGAGAGAATCATTCGGAATACCGCACGCATTCAAAACCTTCCGCACTTCCAGCCAATCAGGACGTTTTGACGGGGGCTCCAAATACAGCGGATAGCTGCTCCACAAATAGCTGGAAAGTTTGCCCGGCCTCACCAATCTGGCATCGGCAGGACTGAGATGTATGTATTCGCTGACCCCCCGGAAATATGAAGCATCGGCATCGTCAATCACTTTCGCCTTGTAGCGACCCTGAAAAAGGTGCCCCCACAACTGGTGCCGTGCGTTATAGCGCTGGGTAAAAGTTCCCTGAAACCACTTCATTGCATCGACCAGGTTCCCCTGGGGTGTTTCCAACAGCAAATGATAGTGGTTGCTCATCAGGCACCACGCATGAACTACCGTCTGGTTACGCACACACATCTCACCCAGGCACCGGACAAACAAATCGACATCATCCTGGTTCTCGAAAATATCGCGGCCCTGATTCCCGCGGCACATTACATGATACCGCGCACCGGGATATTCAACTCTCAACGCTCTAGCCATGCGAAGAAGATAGAGTCCAAAGGGTGGAGGAGTCAAAACAAATTCTAAAATTCATCGGCTGACCCCTCCCTTTTTTCTGACCCCCTTTTTCTACTCAAATTGAAGTGGATCAAAAACGCTTACCGCTGCGCTCTAACCTTTCTTTCGAGTCAGTTTTTTATCGTGCACAACGCATGTGCCGGAAAATTTGTCATGTACGTTGTGTCCCGAAAAAAAGGAAAACGCATCGAGCGGATACGCCCGGAAAAATGTGCGACGGATCAACTCAATAGCGGCCGGTGATTGCAGGCTCTCAGCGTCGACCACTTTCGTTCGGGTCATCAATTTGGCAGGTGACTTCCCGATTAATAGTTCCGATACAAAATAGTAGGCAAAAAAGGTAAATACATAGGCCAGCGCGCCCTTAGCGTTTAAGAGCCGGGATGCAATGGAGTCCATAAATTCTGATTCCTCCGGGCCATTCAGATATAGGCCGGTTCCAAGAATGATAGTCAGCAGGAGCAGATGGAAAATTAAAATGTCCAACAGCAGATTTATGCATCGGACCGGACGGGTGGCATACCTAATATATTTGCGCGTGCTCATTCATGCCTTTCATTGGGTTCGGGATTGCCGACCGTTTTCAGCGACCCACCACTAGTATCACGAATGCTTTTCATATAACATCAAGAATTATAAATTTTTGCGGTCAAGTAAAATCCTCAGGCCGGTTGTAGCAATATTCTATGATGTCCGAAATGGAATCGGCGGAAACACCGCGCCAGAAAATCTGCCATTTGCCCGCCGCATGGTGCCCGTCAGCCTGATTGTGGTACCATGAGTTGAAGGGGTTCGACGCATTGGACCGCCAAAAAAGCGCTTCATGGTTGCTGCAAATCTCACTCCACAGCTCCATGGCCACGCCCTCGCCCCGCGCCTCGCGACCGACGGCAAACTTGGAGAGGTACAACCCCGCCGAATGCTCTTCAAGCAGAACGGCACCTCGATAATCCCGCTCGATATAGGAGTGAACCACGTTGTTCAAAAACCCTTCATCATGCAGTTTTTTACCAAAACTGGCTTCGAGCAGGTTCACAATCCGGGACCGGTCAACGTTGTCCAAACCTTGAACATGCTGAAGCTTGCTCCCCTTGCGGAACAGCGTTCCGGCCCCTTTTACGGTAAAGATTTCCTGCAACAAATTGATCGGTGAAGTGATGGAAAGGTGGACGCCCGGGCGCTCTTCGAGGAGTTTTTTTCCAAGAGCGGGAAAATCATATTCCAGCGTTTCCAATGCCTGAATGTTTTCTTTGTGCGTATAGACATAGGGCAACAAATTGCCCGATGCGCTTCTCAGCCCGCCCGCCGCACGAATAAAATGAACACGTTGTGCAATTTCAGGAAGCAACGCCAGCAAAGCCTCTTCCAGCACAATGTTTTCGGCCACCAGCACCGGCACTTTTTCGGCTTTTCGGGCCCGCTGAATGAACTCGGCGATGGAATCCCCTTCGAGCGGGAGGAACTCGAAGATCGGCTCGACCGCCAAGGCCGCCTTCATTTTGGAAACCTCATCTCCGCACAGGAGGATGGCGGGAACCAACTCCAGCCGCAGGAGAAAGTGGAGATCGAATGCAAGCACTTCGGCCCCGGCTTCGATGCTGCCGAGGTCTGGACACAGCAACGCAAAGCAGGCGGACTGCTCGGAATGGAACTTGTCGAGGTAGAATTCATACTCGTCCCGCCGCCCGATGCTGTCGAGAAACAGCCGTATGGTTTTGTTGAGCGTGATCATGGACGAGATTTAGCCACAGATGAACACCGATTGACACGGATATTTATTAATATCTTCGGCTGTTTATAAAGCTTGCTTGGTCTGTTTTACGAGGCGCTTGAGTTTGCCGCCGAGGGCCACCTTTTTCACGTGCGACATACGGTCGACCAGCAGGATGCCGTCGAGATGGTCAAGCTCATGCTGAATGGCACGGGCGAGCAACCCTTTGGCGTGGAGCGTCTGCGGCGCACCATCGAGGTCGACGTATTCTGCATCGACCTCATACCACCGCTCCACATTGGCAAAGATTTCAGGGAAACTCAGGCACCCTTCCGGTCCAACCTGAATATCCTCCGAGTGGCCGGTAATTTTCGGGTTGATGAATACCAGCGGCATTTCGACGTCGGGATTTTCGCGCTGGTAGTCATCGCCGACATCGCCATCCGGGTGAATATCAATCACAAACATACGTTCGGTACGCCCAACCTGTTCGGCCGCAAGGCCAACCCCCCGCTCGGCATGCATGGTCTCGAACATTTCCTTCGCCAGTTCGTGGATCTCGGCATCAACTGTGGTCACTTCCAGGGCCTTTAGGCGAAGGATCGGGTTTCCGTATGTGCAGATGGATAAACTCATAGGCGCTAGTTTTTCGTTGAGATGGCCGGCGATGTCAATTGAATTTAAACGGCGGCCGATGCCTTCCGTTTTCGGTAATGATGCCAGAAACCAGCTCATTCGGGGTTACATCGAAGGCCGGATTATAGACGCGCACACCGTCGGCGGCGCCCACTTCCGCAGGATCACGTTTCTCAATCGGAATCAGATCCCCATGCTCCAGTGCGGTGTCGATCGTCGAAGTGGGGGCGGCAACATAGAACGGGATATCGTGATGTTTGGCCAATACCGCCAGACCATAAGTGCCGATTTTATTGGCCACATCGCCGTTCGCCGCGATCCGGTCGGACCCAACGAGCACCAAATCAATCTTCCCCTCCTTCATCACCTGCGCCGCCATGTTGTCGCAGATCGTCACCACGTCGATGCCGGACTGCTGAAGTTCCCACGCCGTCAGCCGCGAGCCCTGGAGCAACGGTCGCGTTTCATCGGAATAAACGGTAAATTTGCGGCCCTTGTCATGTGCGGCATACATTGGCGAAAGCGCGGTGCCATAATCCCCTGTCGCCAGAGCGCCGGCGTTGCAGTGCGTCAGAATCCCCATGCCCTCTTCAATCAACGGGGCACCATGCTGGCCTATCGCCTGGCACATTTGAATGTCGTCTTCGAGAAGGGTCAGTCCTTCCCTGACCAGGTCTTCGATGCAATCCCTCTTACGACAACGATCCAACGCCCAGAACAGGTTGACCGCCGTTGGCCGCGATGCCGCCAACGGATCAGCCAAACGCTTCACTCCTTCACGAAAATCCCCATCCAGATGCTGGGCGGCGGCCGCCAATCCCAGCGCCGCCGCACAGCCGATGGCGGGGGCGCCGCGGACGGATAGCCGCTTGATGGCTTCGACGATTTCATCGATATCGTCGAGTTCGAGGTAGACGAGTTCCTGCGGCAACCGCGTCTGATCAATAATACGCAGTTTGCCGGGCAACAACGGCACCCCTTCTTCATTGCTCGAAAGCACTTTCCCTTCGGCGGTGATCCAACGTACGGTTTCCAACATAGAGGTTCCTTTTCTTCCCGATTCGCGCTATACCATTCCGCAATCCGAATGCGAAGGAAAGGGCGAAATGATCGAACAAAAGCAAACTGTGGCCGACTGCATGAACCGTCTTTACGCCAAAGGGCTGACCACCACATCCGGAGGCAATATCTCCCTGCGTGTTTCGGACCACTTGATCCTGGTCACCCCGTCCGCCACCGACAAGGGCAACATGACGGCAGAACAGATCGCCGAAATTGATATGAACGGCACCAACCATACCCCGCATCTAAAGCCCAGCGGCGAAACTTCGATGCATCTGGAAATTTATAAACGCCGCCCTGATATTCAGGCCATTGTCCACGCCCATCCGCCCATGGCCAGCGTCTTCACGACCGTTGATAAAAAACTCAACGTCCGCCTGATTGCCGAATCGTACGCCATCATCGGCACCCCCGAGATTGTCCCCTATGCGCTCACCGGAACGCAGGAATTGGCCGACCAGGTTGCAGCTTGTCTGACGGGAAACACCTGCTGTGTCTTGATGAAAAACCATGGCGCATTGACCGTCGGCCATGACCTGCTACAGGCCTTCGACCGAATCGAAGTGCTCGAAAACTCCGCAAAGATCAATATCTTCGCCAACCTCGTTGGAGGAACAACCGAATTGAATCCGGAGCAGTGCGCTGCACTGGATACATGGGCGGGACGCAATGGCTGACATTGTCATCGCCGCATTTAACGCCCGCTATGCGCACAGCTCTTTCGGTGCGCGCTACCTGCTTGCCAACCTCGGCGAATTGACAAACCGCACGGCACTGCTCGAATTCGATCTGCAAATACAACCGCGCATCGCCGTTGAAAAAATTCTCGCCCGCAACCCACGTATTGTTTCCATCGGTTGCTATATCTGGAACATCGACCTCGCCACCAAAGTCGCCGCCCTGCTCAAACATATTCGCCCCGAAATCAAACTCATCCTCGGCGGCCCGGAAATCAGCTACGAAACCGAAGAACAGGAAATCTTCCAGTACGCCGATCACGTTATCTGTGGTGAAGGCGAAGTTGAATTCCCGAAGCTCTGCCGAAGCCTGCTCAGTCAGAGCCGCCGAGCCGGCGGCGATACCACCGTACCGCAGGCCGCTGGCCTGCCCAGTCAGAGCCGCCGAGCCGGCGGCGATACCGCCGTACCGCAGGCCGCTGGCCTGCCCGAAACCACCGGCTTCAACCCGCACCAGGAGGTCCATCAATCCCACCGTAAAAACCTCCCTCACTGGACCCAGGACAACTGCACCTACTTCGTCACCTTCCGGCTGGCTGACTCCATCCCACAGTCGCGCATCAAGGAATACGAAGAGCTGCGCTGCAAATGGGAAGAGCACCACCAATCACCCTACTCCCGGAAGGAGCAGGAACAGTTCGACAAACTCTTCTCCGGGTGCATCAACGACTGGCTTGATGAAGGTGCAGGTTCGTGCTGTTTGAAGGATTCGGCGCTGGCCTCTCATGTCGCCGAATCCCTTCATCATTTCGACGGCGACCGCTACGACTTGGACGAGTGGGTGGTTATGCCTAACCATGTGCATGTGCTCGTGCAGCCACGTTCGGGATTCAAGCTCTCCACCCTTCTGCACACATGGAAATCCTACTCGGCACATGCCATCAATCAGGAACTGAACCAAGCGGGGCAATTCTGGCAAAAGGAGAGCTACGACCACATTGTCCGGGATTTGGATGAGTTGACTCGTATTCGAAAATATATCCGGGACAATCCTGCCAAGGCCGGACTCCATGTTGCCTTTGCGGGGAGCAGGCGAGCCGCCTGCGATACGGCCGTACCGCAGGCCGCTGGCCTGCCCCGCATCATCAAGGCCAAGCCGGTGGATGTGGCGGAGATGGAACTGCCCTATGAGCTCTATACCGACGAAGACATTGCCAACCGCGCGATTTATGTGGAGGCGTCGCGCGGCTGCCCGTTTCGGTGCGAATACTGCATGTCGTCGCTCGACCCTTGCGTACGCTATTTTCCAAAGGAAAAACTGTTCCCGGCATTTGAAAGATTACTCGATCGCGGAGCACGCAACTTTAAGTTTGTCGACCGCACGTTTAACATCGATATCGAGTATGCACTCAAGATTCTGTCCTTTTTCCGCGAGCGCTACGAACCCGGCATGATGCTTCATTTCGAGGTCATCCCCGACCGCCTACCGGACAAGCTGATGGACGCGGTCAAAGATTGTCCGCCCGGCATGCTCCAATTTGAGATCGGCATCCAAACCTTCAACGAGGAGGTGGCGCATCGTATCCAGCGACCGCTCGATATCGACAAGATTGAGGCCAACATGCGGCGGCTGCGCAATGAGACCGGTGTACATATCCATTCCGATCTGATTGCGGGCCTGCCCGGGGAAGATCTCGACAGTTTCGAGTCCGGCTTCAACCGGTTGCTGGCGCTGAACCCACAGGAGATTCAGCTCGGAATTCTCAAGCGTTTACGCGGCGCGCCCATCGACCGCCACACAGCCGAATGGAAGATGCTCTACAGCCCGCACGCCCCGTACGAAATCCTCCAGACCAGCCAGATTCCTTTCGAGCAAATGCAACGCGTTCAACGCTTCGCCCGCTACTGGAACCTGACCGTCAACAACGGGCAGTTTATCAACACCGCACCGCTCATTTGGACGGCAAACAGGCGGGACGCCTGCGATACGGAAGCCGTGCCGCAGGCGTCCCGCCTGCCTGCCCCAACATCACGCCTCCACCTGCACCGGGAAATACATCAAACGCGCCGCGAGCACGATACGCCGTGGCAGCAGAAATAC
>CAZWZW010000173.1:0-7022 GCA_964639125.1 uncultured Verrucomicrobiota bacterium | reverse complement strand
GAAGCAGGCCCGTGGTCGGGTTGCGATCGAAGACCACCAGGGCGTCGCTTCCACGGTCGCAGCGTCACTCGCTGTCGCCGTGTGGGACATAAAATGAAAAAGGGCCGGCGAGCCGCTGTGGAAGATGGCGGGCGGTGCGGGCAATACCTGCAGGGCCTACTGCGGAGGTATCGACCTGCTGTTTCCGCTCGAAAAGCTGCTCAACAACATTCGCGGCTATCTGGCCGACGGTTTCAATGCCGTGAAGATCAAGATCGGGCGCGAGAACCTCGATGAGGATATCGAGCGCATCAAGGCTGTGCGCGAGTTGATCGGTCCCGATGTGACGTTCATGGTCGACGCCAACTATTCCATGAGCGTCGAAAAAGCGATCGAGGCAGCCAAACGTTTTGCGCCATACGATATTGTCTGGTTCGAGGAGCCGACCCTTCCGGACGACTATCTCGGTTATGCAGCCATTGCGGAGGCCACCGGCATGCCGTTGGCAATGGGTGAAAACCTGCACACCATCCATGAATTCGGTTATGCCTTCGAACAGGCCAACCTGTCGTTCATCCAGCCCGACGCCTCCAACTGCGGCGGCATTAGCGGGTGGCTGGCTGTAGCTGAACTTTCGCGGAAATATGATATTCCGGTCTGCTCACACGGTATGCAGGAATTGCATGTCAGCCTGGTATCGGCGCAGTCCAACTCTGGGTGGCTGGAAGTGCACAGTTTCCCGATTGATGAATATACCATCCGCCCGCTGGTGGTCGAAACCCACCGGGCCGTGGCATCCGACGTGCCGGGAATCGGCGTCGTTTTCAACTGGGCAAAACTCGAGCCCCACGAAGTTAAATAGAGAGGCAGAAAATTGTAGGAACGCTTACCCGAACCGAAGGGAGGAAAGCGTTGGATGTTGATCAACGTTTCCCGCAGACGGGTAAACGTTACTACACTGGATTTGGAGAAAAAAATGAAAGCAGCATACTATTCAGGAAATCAAAGTTTCACCATTAGGGATGATCAACCCAAAGAGCCGGAGGCGGGTGACGTGCGCCTCAAGATCGCCTATTGCGGAATTTGCGGCACGGACATGCATGTGTTCCACGGCGCAATGGACGCAAGGGTTACCACCAACCGCGTGATTGGCCATGAATGTTCGGCCGTCGTTGATGCCGTCGGCCCGGGCGTCACCGGTCTGGAAGTCGGCGATCCGGTCGTCGTTCGTCCATTGAGTTCTTGCGGGGAATGCCCGGCCTGCCGGAAGGGTTATACCCACGTCTGCCAAAACCTGAAATTCCTCGGGTTGGATACCGAAGGCGCCATGCAGCAAATGTGGACCCTGCCGGCACAGACCCTGCACAAAGTGCCGGCCGATATGCGCCTCGACTATGCCGCTCTGATTGAGCCGACCGCCGTGGCCTGCCACGACGTGGCCCGCGCCGATATCAAGGCGGGCGAAGACGTGCTGGTGATCGGTGGCGGTCCTATCGGTTTGTTGGTCGCCATGGTGGCCAGACAGGCCGGGGGTAACGTGGTGATTTCCGAAGTGAGTGACTACCGACTCGAAATTGCCGAAAAACTCGGCTTCAAGGCGCTCAATGCACTTAAGGTAAATGTGGCAGAGGAAGTTTGGAAAATGACCGGCGACAAAGGGGCCGAGGTGGTATTCGAGGTTTCCGGTTCCACGCCCGGAATCGACGCCATGACCGAGGCCGCCGCGGTGCGCGGACGTATTGTGATGGTCGCCATTCACGGCGAAAAACCGCAAGTCGATATGTTCAAGTTTTTCTGGCGCGAACTGGAACTTTTCGGTGCCCGGGTATACGAGGCCGTTGATTATGAAAAAGCAATCGGCCTGATCGTTTCCGGTGCAATCGACTGCGAGACGCTGATTACCGATATTCAGGAGCTGGAAGACATCACCAAGGCGTTCCAGGCGTTGGACGGCAACGCCACGGCCATGAAGAGTTTGATTAAATGTTCGTAAACAACGGGAGTGAATAAAAAATGGGCGTATTGGATCAGTTTAATCTGGAGGGGAAAGTGGCTCTGGTCACCGGCTGCAAACGGGGGATCGGCAAGGGGATGGCGGTGGCCCTGGCGGAAGCGGGCGCAGACATTATCGGCGTGAGCACATCGCTCGAAACCGAAGGCAGTGCGATTGAAAAAGAAGTCAAGGCGCTTGGGCGGAGCTTCAAGGGGTATGCCTGCGATTTTTCCGATCGCTCGGCACTGTATGATTTTATCGTCCGCGTAAAGGAGGACTTTCCGCAGATCGATATTCTGGTGAACAATGCCGGCACCATCCTGCGGGCGCCGGCGGCGGAACATGGCGATGAACTCTGGGATAAGGTGATAGAGGTCAACCTGAATGCCCAGTTTGTGCTGTCGCGTGAGCTTGGCAAGGAGATGGTCGCACGCGGAGCGGGTAAGATTATCTTTACGGCTTCGCTGCTGACGTTCCAGGGCGGCATCACGGTGCCGGGCTATGCCGCCAGCAAGGGTGGCATCGGTCAGCTCACCATGGCGCTTTCCAATGAATGGGCCGGCAAGGGTGTGCAGGTCAATGCGATTGCCCCCGGCTATATCGCCACCGACAATACACAGGCACTGCAGGACGACCCCGTTCGTTCGGAAGCCATTCTGGGTCGTATCCCGGCCGGCCGCTGGGGCAAACCGGAAGATTTTGCGGGTCCGGTCGTGTTTCTGGCATCATCGGCCTCTGACTACATGAGTGGATCCATCGTAACCGTCGATGGTGGCTGGATGGGACGTTAATTACGAATATAACCGGAGGATGAAGATATGATGGTGGCTGGAGTTATGTGGGCATTATTGGCGGGCGTGATGTTAGGCTTGTATGCATTGCCGGAAAAATACACGAAGGATTTCAAGTTTGAAAATACCTGGGGAATGTTCTTCATCCTGACCATGTTTGTGGTTCCGGTGATTGCCTCCATCGTCCTGCTGGGCGGGTTTGAGGTATTCGGGATGGTCGACTCCTCCATCATCATGAAGATGGCTGTGGCCAGTATGCTCTGGGGAACCGGGGTCATGATGTGGGGCAAGGCCATCAACCACATTGGTCTTTCTCTCGGGTTTTCGCTGTTTATCGGAACCGTCATTCTCATTGGTTCGCTGCTTCCGTTCTTCGTCGACGGACTGCCTGCGATGGATAAGTTTGCTGTGATTATGGTGGGTATCGTGGTGGTGCTGGTGGGTGTGATCATGAACGGTCGCGCCGGTCTGGCCCGCGAAAAGGATGAGAAGGATGCCGGTGCAGCGCATGATGAAACCAAGGGCTCCATGATTGCGGGTATCCTGATTGCCGTGATCGGCGGGCTACTGGCTACCGGATTCAGTTTTGCGAATGCGGTCGGTCGCCCGCCGCTGGGCGCCGCCGTAGCCGAGTTGGGGCTGGCCCCGTGGAAAACGGCCGTTGCCGTCATGTTCCCGATCTTTATCAGCGGCGGTGTGGTCATGGGCGCCTACTTTACGCAGCAGCTGACCGTCAAAAAAGCCTGGGGCGATTTCAAGACGCCGCGCTTTGCGCCCAACTTTATCCTGATCTTCATCATGGCCTTCTTTCACTATGCGGCTTCGGCCATGTTTGCTTTTGCAGCTTCCAAACTGGGCGCCTCCGGCAACACGGTTGGTTATGCGATTTTTAACGCATCCTGCGTGGTAACCGCCATCGTGAGCGGCCTCGTGGTGGGTGAGTGGAACATGGCCTCACCCAAGGCCAAGGGCCTCCTCTATATCGGGCTGGCCTCCATGATTGTCGGCATTCTAATCATTGCGATCGGCAATGGTCTCGGTGCATAGATTTGGTAGGGACGGCTCGCCGAGCCGTCCGCAATGAATGGAGAAAGAAATGAGCATTTCAAAAGCACCTTTCGGATCGGTTGACGGCGTTGAAGTCGATCTCTACACGCTCGAAAATGAAAATGGCGTCGTGGCGAAAATTACCAACTATGGCGGCATCGTTACGTCGCTCGTGGTTCCGGACAGTCAGGGGGGACGCGCGGATATTGTTTGCGGTTTCGATACGTTGGATGAATATTTTTCCGAAACCTATAAAGCGAATTCGCCCTACTTTGGATGTCTCGTTGGGCGCTATGCCGCACGCATCAAGGACGGCAGGTTTACCGTTGACGGGAACGCTTGCCAGATTGCGACCAACGACGGGCCGAACCATCTGCACGGCGGGATCAAGGGCTTCGATAAATGCGTGTGGAATGCCGCCGTTGCGGGCGACAGCCTGAAGCTGTCGCTCACCAGTCCGGACAACGATGAAGGATATCCGGGTAACCTCGAAGTGACGGTGGTCTACACCCTGACCCACGACAATCGGCTGGTGATCGACTATGCGGCCACGACTGACAAGGCCACGCCGGTGTCGCTGACCAACCACACCTACTTCAACCTCGGCGGCTTCCAGGACCAAGTTCTAAACCATCAGGCAATGATTGCATCCGGTAAGTTTCTTGTTCCCGACGAAACCAACGTGCCGGCCGGCGAGGAGTTTGCCGTGGAAGGCAGCGTGTGGGACTATAACGAGTCCAAGCCGCTCAGCGACGTATTCGGAGAATCTGAAGTGGGTTTTGAAACCTACTATGTCTTCAGTAAGCCCGTTGGTTCGTTTGCGAAAGTGGCCGAATTTTTCGATGAGGCCAGTGGACGCAAACTCGAGGTGTCCAGTTCCGAACCGGGCATGCTTTTCTATACCGGATTCTACACCTCCGATGAGTTGAAGCGCGGGAGTGATACGCAGTTTGGTCCATTCAAGGCCTTCTGCTGTGAAACATCAAAATATCCAAACGGGCCCAATATTGCCGGATCGCCGGACAGTGTGCTACGCCCCGGGGAGCAGTATGCATCAAAGACCGTATTTAAGCTGAGTTGGTAAATGCGTTTCTGAAGAAGGCATTTAAACCGTCTTTGGCCGAGAAATAGCGGACTATGGCGGCGTTTCTAGGGTTATGATTAAAAAACGAACTAATTTGGTAGCCGCATTGATGCTGTGCGCAGGAGTGCAGGCGGAAACCGTTTTGCATGTTTCCGAGAGCACACCCACCTGGGGAGACGGTTCGGCCGCGCACCCCTTTCGCCGTGTGGAAGAGGCGCGTGATGCGATTCGCAAGATGGATCCGAGACCGGAGGGCGGGGTTACTGTACTCATCCATGATGGGTTCTATCCGATTTCAGAGACCTTGCAACTCGGGCCGCAGGATTCAGGCACGGAAGAATCGCCGATCGTCTATCGGGCCGCGCCTAATGACCCAGTGGTTTTGTTTGGGGGAACGCTGTTGAAGGAGGAGTGGTTCAAACCCATTTCCGATGCCGCCCTGATCCAGCGGTTGGTCGACAAACGGGCGGCGCGCAAAATCCGGGTGGCCAACCTGAAGAAACGGGGGATCACCGACTTCGGGAAGATTACGCGGCATGGCTGGAACCTGGAACCACCGGATCGGGTTCCCCCCGCCAGCTTGACCATTGGCAGCGAACGCATGATTTTGGCACGCTGGCCCAACCGAAAAGAAAAGTCCAAATATCTCAGGAAAGAGGAGGCCCGATTCGGCATGTCCGGTATGGTTTCCTACGAGCGCGTGATCGATCCCGGCACGAAAGCGTCCTTTACCCATGAACGGCCTCGCGGCGGCACCGTGGCGGTTGGTTTCGACCGGATGAAGTATTGGAAGAATACGGGCGATATCTGGCTGGATGGGGTTTTGTCTGCCACGTGGGAGTGGACCTACAACCAGGTTGCGGATTGGAATACGGAGCAGAAGCATATCACCCTGGGGTATCCCGAAAAGTCGGGCGTGGGCGAAAAGATGCGAGTGAACCATTTTTATTTTGAAAACATTTTCGAGGAACTGGATCGGCCGGGTGAATATTTCATCGATCGGGAGCAGGGGCTGCTCTACCTCTATCCGCCGAAGGATTTTTCAAAAAAGAGCATCATTCTCTCCTCGCTGGATGAAGAGATCATTGCCGCCAGAAAAGCCCGATGGGTGTCTTTTGAGAATCTGGTGCTGGATACGGGGCGTTACCATGCCATCACAATTTCAAACTGTGAAAACGTGGTGGTTGCCGGGTGTGAAATCCGTAATTTTGCGCAAGGCGGAGTGGGGGTGGATGGCCAGAACAACACGGTTCGCGATTGTCATATCCACGACCTTGGTGCGTTTGGTGTAAAACTGTCGGGTGGAAACCGCAAAACGCTTGAGCCGGGAAACAATGTGGTGGAAAACTGCCATATCCATCATGTCGCCTATGACCAAAAGTCGCAAATTCCAGGAATCTACATGATGGGGGTAGGCAATGTGGCGCGGCACAACGAAATCCACGACCTGCCGCATTTCGGAATCCGCATCAAGGAGGCCAACGACTGTATCGTCGAGTGGAACGAGATCTATGACCTGCCCAATTACCACATGTTCGATGGGGGAGCGATCTACGTCTTTACCGGCCGCTGTCCCGAACAGCGCGGCACGGTGATTCGTAATAATTATTTTCGGCATATTCCGACCAATGGAATCTATATCGACAATCATTCCATGGGAGTGCTGGCCGAGAAGAATGTCCTGTGGGATGTCGGTAATATCCAGAAATATACCAAGGCGCTCACCTCCAACAGCGGCGGGCAGAATGTCTTTCGCAACAATATCGTGATCGATTGCGATAAACCGGTGGAGCATGCAACATATGCGGGAAAGAAAGCCTACACCAAGCCGCTTCAGGAGCAATGGGATGCCTGCGTGGAGCGCTTCGGAAACGGCAAGGTTGGGGATACTCCGTACGACAAGTATCCGGACTTTAAGGTGTTCCTCGGTTTCAAGACCGAGGAGGATTTCCGCTGGCCGACCAGTCTGGCCGAAAACAACCTGTTCTTTAATCCAACGGTTAAGCTCAACAAGGAGGCGCTGGCCGACAAAGGCATCGTCAATGCCACGGGAAAACTGATACACCGAAACAATTGGTACACCGAGAAGGATCCCGGGTTTGTCGACTGGAAAAAGGGCGATTTTAAC